>NZ_JBJHAO010000020.1:0-63819 GCF_054051075.1 Blastococcus sp. SYSU DS0617 | reverse complement strand
GGGCCGCGACCGGAGTTCCCGGTCGCGGCCCGCCGCGTGGTGCCGACTGCCGTCAGGCGACGGTGACGTGCTCGTTGGGCACGCAGTGCGTCATGTCCTTGCCGGTGACGTCGCGCGGACCGTTCTTGCCGAGGTTGGCCGCCCGGGCCAGCTCGTCCTCGGTGAGGGTCTGCGTCTGCAGCGGCTCGAGGCCACGCACGTCGTCGGCGGTGATGCCCAGTGCGTCGCCGACGCGCTGGCCCCACTCGTCGTCGCACATGAAGAAGTGCCAGACCATCCGCTCCTGGATCTCGCGGCGGCACTGCTCCAGCGCCCCGACCAGATTGGCGACCAGCTCGTCCTTCTCCCACTGCTCGGAGAGCTGGTAGCGCTCGCCGGCCTGCTGGTAGTCGTTCGTGCGCGGGATCCGCTTGCGGGTGAGCCGGCCGGTGATGACCGGCCCCTGCTCGTCGTGCGTCGGGTACTCCGCCTCGCGCAGGCCGCCGAGGATCGACGGCTCGTAGTTCACGTGCGGGTTGGTGCCCTCGGCGCGGTCCACGCCGTAGGCCATCGCGCCGTCGCGCTGGTTGGTGGCCACCTTCGCCTTGGGGGCGTTCACCGGCAGCTGCAGGTAGTTCGGGCCGACGCGGTAGCGCTGGGTGTCGGAGTAGGAGAACGTCCGGCCGACCAGCATCTTGTCGTCGGAGAAGTCCAGGCCGTCCACCAGCACGCCGGTGCCGAACGCGATCTGCTCGTTCTCGGTGAAGTTGTCCACCGGCATCCGGTTCAGCGTCATCGTCCCGACCTTGCGCACCGGGAAGAGCTCCTGCGGCCAGGTCTTGGTGTCGTCGAGCGGGTCGAAGTCCAGCTCCGGGTGCTCGTCGTCGCTCATGAGCTGGACGTACAGGTCCCACTGCGGGTAGTTGCCCGCGGCGATGGCGTCGTGCAGGTCCTTGGTGTGGGTGCCCAGGCTCTTGGCCTGCGCGGCAGCGGCGTCCGCGGCGCCCCAGGACTTCACGCCCTCGCGGGGGTACCAGTGGTACTTGACCAGGACGCTCTCACCGGCGGCGTTGAGCCACTTGTAGGTGTTCACGCCGAAGCCCTGCATGTTCCGGTAGTTGGCCGGGGTGCCGCGGGGGCTGAAGACCAGCGAGATCATGTGCATGGCCTCGGGGGTCTGGCTGAAGAAGTCGAACGCGCGCTCGGCGACGCTGGCCTCGAAGGTGACCGGGTCGGGCTTCTGCGAGTGGATGAAGTCCGGGAACTTGATGGCGTCCCGGATGAAGAAGACACCCAGGTTGTTGCCGACGAGGTCCCAGTTGCCGTCCTCGGTGTAGAACTTCACCGCGAACCCGCGGGGGTCGCGGGCGGACTCCGAGGAGTCGCGGCCGCCGGCCACGGTGGAGAACCGCAGGGCGACGTCGGTGCGCTTGCCCTTCTCCTGGAACAGCTTGGCGCGGGTGTACTTCGCGATCGGCTCGTCACCCACGGTGCCGTCGGCCTCGAAGTAGCCGAACGCGGTGATGCCCCGGGCGTGCACGACGCGCTCCGGGATGCGCTCCCGGTCGAAGTGGCTGATCTTCTCGAGGAACTGGTAGTTCTCCAGGGTCGCCGGGCCGCGTGCGCCCACCGTCCGCTGGTTCTGGTTGTCGTAGATCGGGTGGCCCTGACGGTTGGTCAGGACCGGGCGGTCGGCCTCGCTGGGAGCCGGGCCCTGCGACGAGACGTCGGTCATGCGGGTGTTCCTCCTCGGATGTCCTGCGCTTCGGACTGCACTGCTCCTGCTGCTGCCCTGCCCTGGCAGGGACCACACAGCCCCCAGAACACGACCTCGGCCTCGTCGACGACGAAGCCGGCCGCGTCCGCGGGGGTCAGGCAGGGGGCCGCACCGACGGCACAGTCGACATCGGCGACGGCGCCGCACGAGCGGCAGACCAGGTGGTGGTGGTTGTCGCCCACCCGCAGCTCGAAGAGCGCGGGCGCACCGGCGGGTTCGATCCGGCGGGCGAGCCCCACGGTGACCAGTGCATCCAGCACGCCGTAGACCGTCTGCGGCGACAGCGTGGGGTGCTGGGCACGGGCGCCGGTGACCAGGGTGTCGGCATCGGCGTGGGGGTGGGCGGAGAGGACGTCGAGCACGGCCAGCCGCGGTCGGGTGACCCGCAGACCTGCCTCGCGCAACCGGTGCGCCCACGTCGTCTCCATCGGTGCCCACTCAACCGCGTTGTTTTGAACTAGTCAAATCAAGGCGGCGATTTCCGGCGCCACGATCAGGTGACCTGATCGTGGCGCGTCCTCCCTCACCGCAGACGCTGAGGGAGGACGCCGCATGATCAGGGACCCTGATCCCCGCGGGTCAGGCGAAGACGATGGTGCGCGGACCCTCCACGATTACGCGGTCCTCCACGTGCCAGGTCACCGCTTGGGCCAGCACCTGCCGCTCGACGTAGCGGCCCACCCGGCGCATGTCCTCGACGGTCGCGCGGTGGTCAACCCGCGCGACCTCCTGCTCGATGATCGGGCCGGCGTCGAGCTCCGGGGTCACGTAGTGCGCCGTCGCCCCGATCAGCTTCACCCCGCGGTCGTGCGCGGCCTGGTAGGGGTTCGCCCCCACGAACGCCGGCAGGAAGCTGTGGTGGATGTTGATCAGCCGCTCCGGGAACCGGCTGCAGAAGTCGGCCGACACGATCTGCATGTAGCGGGCGAGGACCACGAGATGGACGTCACCGATGAGCTCCAGCGCACGGGCCTCGGCCTCGGCCTTGGTCGCCGGCGTCACCGGGACGTGGTGGAAGGGGATGCCCGCGGCGGCCGCGACCGGCGCCAGGTCGGGGTGGTTGGAGAGGACGGCGACGATGTCGGCGCGCAGGTCGCCGGCGCGGACGCGGTAGATCAGCTCCTGCAGGACGTGGTCGGCCCTGCTGACGAACACCGCCACGGTGGGGCGGTGCGCGGCCTCGGTGAGCCGCCAGGTGAGCTGCCACTCCCCCGCCACCGCGGCCAGCCGGTCCTCGAGCCCGGCCCGGCGGTCGGCCAGCCCGGCCAGCACGAACTCCAGCCGCAGGGTGAAGGTGCCGCCGCTGGGGTCGGAGGAGTGCTGCTGGGAGTCGGTGATGTTGGCGCCGGCCTCGGTCAGCAGGCCGCTGAGCAGGTGCACGATGCCCGGCCGGTCGGGGCAGCGGACGACCAGCCGTCCGACGTCGCTGGTGCTGGGGTCGAGCGGGTCGGCGGCGGACATGGCGGGAATCGTCCCAGACCGGGGCTCCCGGCCTGCTCAGACCTCCGGCAGCGGGGCGCGGGCGGCACCGGCGACGTCGAAGAGGTCGCCGTACTCCTCGACCCGGGCCAGGACGTCGTCGGTGGTGAACCGCAGCTCCGCCGGGTCCAGCGAGCCGTCGCGCACCGCGTCGACCTCGTCCCACCCGATCGGCGTGGACACCGTCGCACCGGACCGCGCCCGCAGCGAGTACGGGGCCACGGTGGTCTTGGCCCGGTTGTTCTGGCTCCAGTCGATGAGCACCTTGCCCGGGCGCAGCGCCTTCTCCATGCGCCACACCACCTCGTCGGGCGTCTCCGCCGACAGCTCCTGGGCCAGGAACTTCGCGTACCGGCTGGGGTGCTCCCGGTCGGCCGGCGCCTCGATCGGCGCGTACACCTGCATGCCCTTGGACCCAGAGGTCTTGACCACCGGGTCCAGCCCGTCGGCCTCCAGCCGCTGCCCGAGCCGCTCGGCGACAGCGCAGCACTCGGCGATGCCGGTCTCCGGCCCGGGGTCGAGATCGAGGACCAGGAGGTCGGGGAGCGCCGGCTGCCCGTCGTCGTCCACGCGCCATTGCGGCACGTGCACCTCGAGCGCGGCCAGGTTGGCCGCCCAGGCCAGATCGGCGGTCGACTCGAGGATCACCATGTCCAGGGTCTCCCGCCCGCGGGAGCTGCCGGGGCTGGGGATGGTCACCCGCCGGACCCACTCGGGAGCGTGCCGGGCGCTGTTCTTCTCGAAGAAGGTCTGCCCCTCGACGCCGTCGGGCCAGCGGGTGAACGTGACCGGCCGGCCGGCGACGTGCGGCAGCAACACCGGTGCGATGCGGACGTAGTAGTCGATGACCTGCGCCTTGGTGAACCCCACCTCGGGGAACAGCACCTTCTCCAGGTTGGACACCGACAGCGTGCGGCCGTCGATCTCGACCCGCTGCTTGGACGGGCTCACGGTTCGACCACCACGTCGTCGGGCTCCAGGTCGTCCCGCACGCCCTTCCACGACGGGTGCCGCAGCCGGTTCTCCGCCGTCCACACCGCGTAGGCCACCTCGCCGACCAGGTCCGGTTCGGCCCAGTGCGCGTCCCGCGTGATGTCCCGCGGCAGGTCGTCCTCGAACGGCGACGTGGCCCGCGGAGTGAGCACCCGCTGCAGGTCGCGCAGGTCCTGGGCGCTGAAGCCGGTGCCCACGTGCCCGACGTAGACCAGCCGGCCCTCGTCGTCGGGCACCCCGACCAGCAGCGAGCCGATGCCGCCGGCGCGCCGGCCCTGGCCGGGCCGCCAGCCGCCCACGACCACCGCCTGGGTGCGCACGTTCTTGAGCTTGCGCCAATCGGGGCTGCGCAGTCCCGGCCGGTACGGGGAGTCCAGCCGCTTGGCGACGACGCCCTCGAGCCCGTTCTCCTCGCTCGCCGCCAGCACGTCGGCGCCGCCGCCGGGAAACCACGGGGTCGCCACCCAGCGGTGACCGGCGAGACCGAGGGCGTCGAGCCGCGACCGGCGCTCGGCGTACGGGCGGGCCGTGAGGTCCTCCCCGTCCCAGGACAGCAGGTCGAAGACGAGGAAGCTGACCGGGCGTGCCGCGGCCATGCGGGGCACCTCGGGGCCGGTGCGGTGCATGCGGTTCTGCAGGGCGCCGAAGTCGGGGCGGCCGTCGGCGTCCAGGAGCACGATCTCGCCGTCGACCACGGCGTCGTGCCCGGCCAGGGCGTCGGGCAGCCGGGCCACCTCCGGATAGCGGACCGTGATCTCGGTGCCCTTGCGCGAGGTGAGCACCACGGCACCGCGGTGCACGGCCGCGACCGCCCGGACCCCGTCCCACTTGAACTCGTAGCCCCAGCGGTCGTCCTCCTCCGGCGGGGGCAGGACTCCCGCGGTGGCCAGCATCGGCAGCGGGGCCGGCGCAGGGCCCGGGGACGGCTCCGAGGACGGCGTGGCGTCGAGCTTGCGGACGTTCCAGGTGCCGTCGGCCAGCCGGTAGATGACGTAGCGGCCGGTCAGCCGCCGGCCGTCGAAGGTGACGGTGATGTGGTCATCGGCCCACTTCTCCGTCGCGTAGCGGCCGGCGTCCCAGATGGTCACCTCTCCGCCGCCGTACTCGCCGGCGGCGATGGTCCCGGAGAACGAGGCGTACTCCAGCGGGTGGTCCTCGGTGGGGACGGCGAGCCTGCGGGGCCCCTGCTCGGTGGGCGGCCCCTTCGGCACCGCCCAGCTCTTCAGGACGCCGTCGCGCTCCAGCCGCAGGTCCCAGTGGACGCGCTCGCCCGCCCGGCCGCGGGGCGTGTGGTGCTCGTGGACGACGAAGGTGTCGTCGTCGCCCACGGGCAGCGGCTGTCCGGCCGCGGGCACGGGTTCGGCGGTCCGCGCCGGGTCGCGCTTGGCGCGGTACTCGGCGAGCGGGTCGTCCTGCCGGCCGCGCGGGCGGGCCGGCACGTCAGGCGCTGCGGCGGGCGCGCTTGGCCGGTGGCTTGTCGGCGCCCGTGCTCTTCGCCGTCGTCTTCTTGGCGGCCGTCGTCTTCTTGGCGGCGGTCGCCTTCGCGGCCGGCTTCTCGGCGGGGGCCTTCGCGGCCGCCGCCTTCTTCGCCGGCGCCCGCTTGGCCGGGGCCTTCTTCGCGGGCTTCTCCTCCGCGGCCGCGTCGTCCGCCGCTGCGGCGTCGTCGGCACCGGCGTCGTCGGACCCGGCGGAGCCACCGCGGGCCCGCTCGACGCTGCGCCGCAGCGCGCTCATCAGGTCGACCACCGCGGCGCCGTCGTCGGGGACCTCCGGTGGCTGCTGCACGTCGCCACCGCTCTGCTTGGCCTCCAGCAGCGCGGTCATCGCCTCGCGGTAGTCGTCGGTGAACTCGGTCGGGTCGAACGCGCCCGACATCGACGAGATCAGCGCCTCGGCCATCTTCAGTTCCTGCGGCCGCACGGAGACGTCCTCGTCGAGGAACGCGAAGTCGGGACGGCGGATCTCGTCGGGCCACCGCATGGTGTGCAGCACGAGGATGCCGTCGCGGACGCGCATCGCCGCCAGGGACTCGCGCTGCCGGATCGCGATCTTGGTGATCGCCACCTGGCCGGCGTTCTCGAGGGCGTCGCGCAGCAGCACGTAGGGGCGCGTCGCAGGCCCGTCGGGCTCCAGGTAGTAGGTCTTCTCGAACTGGATGGGGTCGATCTCGGCCTGGTCGACGAACTGCAGCACCTCGATCTCCCGCCGGGTGCTCAGGGGGAGCCCGTCGAAGTCCTCGTCGGTCAGGATCACCACCTGGCCGTCGGGCAGCTCGTAGCCCTTGGCGATGTCGCGGTACTCGACCTCCTCGCCGTCGATCGAGCAGACGCGCTTGTACTTCACCCGGCCGCCGTCGGCGGCGTGTACCTGGTGGAAGCGGATGTCCTTGTCCTCGGTGGCGGAGTACAGCTTCACCCCGATGCTGACCAGCCCGAAGGACACGGCCCCGCGCCAGATCGATCGCATGCCGCCCCTTCCCGAGTGGGCCCCCACGGGAGCCCGGACCGACCCACGACCGGGTCAAGATCACACGATAGGTGCGCCGGGCCGCCCGCGGCAGGTCGGCGGACACGCCGCCTCCCCCGGTCGGAGGACACGGCGGGATAGCCCGACACGCCCGGCCGGTCAGGGCAGGCGCGCCGTCACTGTCCGTCCGCCTCCACGCCCTCGGGCTCGTCGTCCTCCACGGAACCGGTGAGGATGCCGTTCTGGATGGCGTCGTAGACGAACTGGAGGACGTCGGAGCCGGCCACCATGGTCATGGTGAGCGCGGCGAGCCGGGTGGCCTTCGGCGCGCTGACGTAGCCGAACACGAAGCCGGTGCCGACCCACTGGGCCAGGCAGAAGGGGCAGGTCAGCAGCTCCCCGACGGCGTGCTTGACGCCACCGTGCTCCCGGACCTCCTCGGCGACCTCGGCGTGGCCCGACGCTCCCTCGAACCGGACGAAGGGCGCGCGCAGCGGCGCGGTCACCGGGTCCTTGGCGATGCGCCGGGCGAGCCGGAAGGTGGCCACCGTCAGCAGGGCTGCGTCGCCGAACGGGATCCGCTCCGGGAGCTCCCTGCCCGAGACCCGCACCGCGGCGGCAGCCGCCGACACCAGGCCCACGTAGACGCCCATCGCGCCGAGGTCCGCGCCGAGCGGCCGTAGCTCGCCGTCGGTGTACTCCCGCTTCTGCGTGCGGGCCCACCGGCGGACCGGTGCCCCGATCCGTTGTACCTCGTCTGCGATCGCCATGGCCCCGCGCTACCCCCGCCGTCGGCACGGCATGCCCGGAGCCGCCATCCGTGCCGAGGGACACGCGACGCATGGCCAGGGAGGTCACGGGTAGGGCCGTGGTCCGACGCCGGTCCCAGCGGCCGGCCGCTGCGTCCCTCCGGGGACGACGAGAGCGGGTGCACCCGCCCGACGAACGGAGAACCGCATGACCGACCCCGGCACGACCGACGGCACCACGCAGACCGAGGGGCAGACCGCCCGGGACATCTTCCCCGAGGACGACGGCATCCCCGAGGTGGCGCAGGACGACTCCCCCACCATGCAGCGCGCCGAGGACCCCCAGTTCGAGGCGCTGCCCGGCGAGCGACCCACCGCCACCACCGACTTCGGCACCACCGCGTCCGAGCAGGCCGAGGGCGAGTCGCTCACCGGCCGGCTGGACCGCGAGCTCCCCGACGACGGTGCCGACGTCCGCCCGGCCGAGGACCCGGAGCGCGCCGACGTGCAGCTCGAGCAGGACCTGAACACCACGCCCGACAGCGACTCGGGCACCAACCGCACGGCGGACGACATGGAGGCGACGGGCGACGCGGTGATCGGCGGCGAGGGCCCCGAGGAGTCGGCCGTCCACGTCACCGACGGCTGATCGGCCCACCTCCTCCCACCCGCCCGGGCGGACGCGGTCGGGCGCCGCGATCTTCCCGGGCGGGTTGGCGCGTCCGCGTCCGGTTGTCTACGTTGAGTCAGCGGTTGAGCAGGCAGCCGCACCGGAGCAGGTCCCACGAGGGCCGGTTCCGGCCGCGTCGACCACGCGCGGAACCGGGGTGATCCATACCCCGCGACGCGTCAGCGGTAGATTGACCGGGCGGTGCGCCGCCGCGCCGCCGCCGAGAGGAGCACCGTCCGTGACCACTTCCGACCTGCCCGCCGAGGGGCAGCCCGACGTGTCGAGCGAAGGCACCGAGGCACCCTTCGACGACGTGATCACGCTCTCCACCTCCACCGATGAGGACGGCGTGGTGACGGTGAAGGTCGTCGGCGAGGTGGACACCTTCACCGCTCCGGTACTGCGTTCGACGCTGGACAGCCAGCTCGAGCAGTCCCCGCGCGAGCTGGTGATCGACCTGTCCGGCGTCCAGTTCCTGGGCTCGGCCGGCCTGGCCGTGCTCGTCGAAACCCAGAAGTCCGCCCGCAGCCGTGAGGTCGCCCTGCGCCTCATCGCCACGACCCGTGCCGTCACGCGGCCGCTCGAGGTGACCGGGCTGATCGACCTCTTCACGATCGCCGACAGCACCGCACGCTGAGCTGAGGTAACGAGGAAGGGCCCCGCCGGATCCGGCGGGGCCCTTCCTCGTCCCCCGGCGCCCTCAGGCGGACAGCAGCTGGCAGACGGCCTGCTCCAGGAGCCGTTGCGCGTCCCGGTCCGCCTCTGCCTCCGCCGCCTCCCGGAGGGCCTCGGCCACGGTCTCACCGTGCTCGAACCGGTCGACCACCCGCGGGTCCACGTAGCTGGCCTTGCACACCGCCGGGGTGTTGCCCAGCTGCTCGCTCACCTGCCTGTAGGCGGCGCTGACGATCTTCTTGCGCGCGGTGCGCGACGTCGGCGGCGCCGCCTCGGCCAGCTGCGCCGCCATCAGCACCGTGGCGTTCCAGGTCCGGAAGTCCTTGGCGGTGATCTCGGCGCCGCTGATCTCCTTGAGGTAGGCGTTGATCTCGGTGCTCGTCACGTCCCGCCAGGTGCCGTCCTCGACCTGGTAGGCCAGCAGCTCCTCCCCCGTGCCCTCGGGGCGCTCGAGCAGCTGCCGGACGACGGTGGCCGTGGGCCGGTCGGTCAGCTCCACCTCGCGTTCGATGCCGCCCTTGGCGGTGTAGGAGAAGAACGTCCGCTCCCCCCGCACCCGGACGTGCTCGCGGCGCAGCGTGGCCAGCCCGTACGTGCCGTTCTCCTCGGCGTACTGCTCACTGCCGACGCGGAAGGCGCCGAGGTCGAGCAACCGGATGGCCGTGGCCAGCACCCGCTCGCGGTTGAGTCCCCGGGTGCGCAGCGCGGCGGTCACCTCGTCCCGGACGTCCGGCAGCTGGCGCGCGATCTCCAGCACCCGCTCGTGCTTCTCGGCGTCCCGGCGCGCCCGCCACTGGTCGTGGTAGCGGTACTGCCGCCGCCCGGCCGCGTCCACACCGGTGGCCTGGATGTGACCGTTGGGCCACGGGCAGATCCAGACGTCCCGCCAGGCCGGGGGGATGGCCAGGCCGCGGATCCGGTCCAGCCGCTCGTCCCTGATCAGCGCGCCCTCGGTGTCGAAGTAGGCGAAGCCCCGCCCTGCCCGCCGACGTCCGTAGCCGGGCCGGTTCACGTCGCTCCGCCGCAGTCTCACCGCCGGAGGATGGGCACGGGGACCGGCGCGCAAACCCTGGCGGGCGCGCCGTCACCCGTCAGCGGAGGTCGACCAGGCCGCCGAGGCCGCTGACCTCCAGCACGGAACGGGTCACGCCGCTCTCGGCGGCGTGCACGGCCAGCCGCCACCCCTCGTCCCGCGCGATCCGCGCCATCGCAAGGACGACGCGCACCGCGGCACTGCTGAACAACGTCACCTCGTGCAAATCCAGCTCGACCTGCACGGTGCCGCCGTGACTGGCCTCCAGCAGGCGTATCCGAAGCTGCCGGGCGCATGCCTCGTCCACCGCTCCGGTGGCGCGGACGACCGGCCGCGGGCCGTCCCGGTCGACGACGACGGTCGCACTCTCCGCACCGGCCGCCGACGACGGCTCGGGCTCCTGGCTGCGCCGGAGGCGCACCGACAGCGTCACCGTGGTGCCGTTCCGGTCGTGCAGCGAGACGGTGTCGACGAGCTGGCGCATGATCAGCAGCCCCCGCCCGCGGTCGCCCGGATCGCGGTCGGGCGCCCGCCAGGTCCCGTCGTCGTGGATGGTGACCGACAGCACCCCGTCGGCGTCGACCGCCGCCCGCACCGACATGGGGCCCGGCTCCGTGCCGCGGTAGGCGTGCTCGGCGGCGTTGGCGCACGCCTCCCCCACGGCGGCCATCACGCCGACCCGGTCGTTCTCGCCCATGCCCAGCGCGGTCAGCCACGCGCTGAGCCGGCGCCGCACCGCCGGCAGCGACGCGGGCACGGCCACGAGGTCCAGCTGCAACGGTTCCAGGGCGGTCGCGCGACGGTGGGCCACCAGCACGGCGACGTCGTCGGGCCAGTCGTGCGGCGGCCGGACCGACTCGGCGATCGCCACGGCGAGCCCGGACGCGGTGCCCGGGTCGCCCGCACCCGGCCGGCCCAGCACCTCCCGCGAGGCGGCGACCAGCCGGTCCAGCGCGACCGCGTAGTCGCTGCCGGCCCCGGCGAGCGCCCCGTTGGAGAACAGCACGAGGGTGGCGCCCTGCGGGAGCTCGTACTCGTGCACCGGAGTCTCCGCGCCGGGCATGCTGCCCAGCGGCGGACGCGGCGTCACCGGGAGGAAGGAGGCGCTGCCGTCCCGCCGGACGACGAGAGGGGCCGGGTGCCCGGCGGTGGTGTAGGACAAGATGCCGGTGGCGGAGTCGAGCACGCCGTAGAACACCGACGCGCCCTCGACGTCGTCCATCGGAGCCGCGAAGGCGTCCAGATCGGCCAGGACTGCCGGCGGGGAAGGATCGCGCAGCGCCGTCGAGCGCATGGCCCCGCGCAGCCGGCTCATGGCGCCCGCGGCGGCGACGCCGTGGCCCACCGCGTCGCCCACGACGAGGGCGACCTTCCCGTCCCCGAGCGGGACCGCGTCGTACCAGTCACCACCGGCGGCCCGCACCGAGGTCGCCTGGTGGTAGCTCCCGGCCAGGGCCAGGTCGGGCAGCATCGGGAGGAACGGCGGCAGGAGCGAGGACTGGGCCGCCTCGACGGCGTGGGCATCCGGCACCGGCCAGGGCGAGGCGTCGGGGCCGTCGTGCTCGATGACGGCCATCGCGCCGCGTTCGCCCGCGAAGGACATGGCCCGGACGACGACGGTCACCGGGGGCCCGTCCGGCCCCAGCGGGCCGCGGACCGTGTCGGCCCGTCCCGTGCTGGTCACCGCGTCCACCACTCCGGCCAGCGGCCGGCCGTCGACGGGTGGCAGCCGTTCGAGGTCGGCGCCCAGGCGGCGGGCGCTGGCGTTGGCCCAGATCGTCCGCCCCGCGCCGCCCACGCAGTAGATGGCGGCCGGAGCCGTCTCCATGCCCGCGAGCACCGCAGCGGCCCCTTCCGCCCCGAGGACGGGCGGAGGGGTTGACAGACGTTCCTGGTGGGTGCTCATTCCATGGCCAGGGAACAACAGGCCCCTCGCCTCGGCAACCGCGCCGCGGCAGGCCTCCGCGGGGTGGGCCACCGCACGTTTCGCCCGCTGCGTGCGGTGGGTAGTAGGCGCCGTCGGCGTTCGCGCGCCGAGGGCCTGCTGGGCCTCGACCAGGTCGGCGGGGCAGGATGGACGCTGCGCGGCTCGACAGCCGAGTGCGCCGGGACGAAGGAGCGGATAACGGATGGTGGACTCGAGGGGTGCCCTCGCGCAGGACGGGCGGCGTGCGGAACGGCTGGAGCTGCGGGTACCCATCACCCCCATGCAGCTCCCGGCGGTCCGCGCGATGGCCGGTGACCTGGCCATCCGGATGGACTACGACCTCGACAGCGTCGAGGACCTCCGCCTCGCCGTCGACGAGGCCTGCGCGACGCTCGCCAGCATCGTCGCCGGTGACGCGCCGCTGACGGTGGTCTTCGAGACCACGCGCTCCGGGCTGCACATCGAGGCCTGGGTGCCCACGACCGCGGGCGTCGACGTGCCGCGGGACGGGTTCGGCTGGGCCGTGCTGGCCACGCTGGTCGACGCGGTCGAGGGCCGCCCGGCCACCCAGGACCAGGTCCCCGGCGGGGACGGCTCCACCGCACCGGTCGCCGTGATCACCATGGACAAGTTCCTCCCGGGTCAGCGTCCCGCCGAGCTCGCGGGCGGGGCGGGGCAGAACCTCTCGGTGGCCCGATGACCCGGTCTCCCGCCACCGACCCCGCGGGGATCACGGTGGGCCCACGGGACGGCGTCACGCCCGAGCCGCGCGAAGCGCCGGAGGTGGACGTGACGGCCGGTGCCCGGCCCGACGCCGCCGACGTCCCCGTCTCGGAGCTCGCGGCTGCGGCCGAGACGCCCGCCGAGGGCGTGGCCGCCGAGGGCATGACCGCCGACGAGGCCCCGGCCACGGAGGATGCTCCGCCGATCTCGGACAACCGGCGCCGCGCCCAGCGCACCGCGCCGCTGTTCGCCGAGCTCGCCACGCTGGAGAAGGACGACCCGCGCCGCGAGCGGCTGCGGGAGATCCTCGTCGAGGAGCACCTGCCGCTGGTCCGGCACTTCGCCCGCCGGTTCAGCAACCGGGGCGAGCCCTTCGACGACCTGCTGCAGGTCGGCACGCTGGGCCTGATCGCCGCGATCGACCGGTTCGACCCCACCCGCGGGGTGGAGTTCCTCTCCTTCGCGGTGCCGACGATCACCGGTGAGATCAAGCGGCACTTCCGCGACCAGGGCTGGTCGGTGCGCGTGCCGCGCCGGCTCCAGGAGCTCCACCTGTCGCTCAACGCGGCGGTGGGCGAGCTGGCGCAGAAGAACGGCCGCGCGCCCACGCCGAGCGAGCTGGCCCAGCACCTGGGCATCCCGCGCGAGGAGGTCCTCGAGGGCCTCGCCGTCGCCAACGCCTACCGCAGCAGCTCGCTGGACGAGCGGCTCTCCGGCGACGACGACTCCCCCACCCTGGCCGCCACCCTGGGCGAGGAGGACGCCGCGCTCGAGGGCGTGGAGTACCGGGAGTCGCTGCAGCCGCTGCTGGCCACCATCCCGGCCCGCGAGCGCCGCATCCTGATCCTGCGGTTCTTCGGCAACATGACCCAGTCGCAGATCGCCGCCGACATCGGGATCTCGCAGATGCACGTCTCGCGGCTGCTGTCCCAGACGCTGGCCAAGCTCCGCGAGGGCCTGCTCAAGGACTAGAACACCGACCGTTGAACGCAGATGGCCCAGAACCCGGCGGGTTCTGGGCCATCTGCGTTCAACGCTTCGGAGGTGCCGGCGTCAGCCCTGCTGCGGGTCGCTCTCGCCGAACTGCTCGCGGACGTCGGGGTCGGCAGCCGGCCCGCTGTCCCGCACGTCGCGGGTGAGCTGCGACAGCGGCGGCGGCGCGGGCACGGCGGGCGCGGAGTCGCTGATGCTCGTCATCTCGATCTTCGCCTCGGGCTGGTCAGCCGCCCGCGGGAGCTGCGACTCGAACCAACTGCTCGTGTCGATCCCGCCCTCGGGAGGAGCGGTGCGCCCGTCGCCCGAGGGCTCGACGTCCATCCAGGACTTGCC
This sequence comes from Blastococcus sp. SYSU DS0617, assembly GCF_054051075.1. NCBI lineage: Bacteria > Bacillati > Actinomycetota > Actinomycetes > Geodermatophilales > Geodermatophilaceae > Blastococcus > Blastococcus sp. SYSU DS0617. The sequence goes on along the minus strand of NZ_JBJHAO010000020.1, from coordinate 50,019 downwards.
GCCCTCGGCGCCGCCGAGGCTGGCCAGCCCCTCGAGGGCCTTGCTGAACTCGCTGGGGACGATCCACATCTTGTTGGCGTCGCCCTGCGCGATCTGCGGCAGCGTCTGCAGGTACTGGTAGGCCAGCAGCCCCTGGTCAGGCTTCCCGTCGTGGATGGCCTGGAACACCGTCTCGATCGACTTGGCCTGCCCCTGCGCCTGCAGGAAGAGCGCCGCCCGCTCGCCCTCGGCGCGCAGGATCCGGCTCTGCCGCTCGGCCTCGGCCTCGAGGATGGCCGCCTGCTTCCGCCCCTCCGCGGAGAGGATGGCCGAGGCTTTCTCGCCCTCGGCGGTGGTGATGGCCGACTGCCGGGCACCCTCGGCGGTCAGGATGATGGCGCGCTTGTCGCGGTCGGCGCGCATCTGCTTCTCCATCGAGTCCTGGATGGAGGGCGGCGGGTCGATGGCCTTGATCTCCACGCGCGCGACCCGGAGGCCCCACGGTCCGGTGGTCCCGTCGAGGACCTCGCGCAGCTGGCTGTTGATGCCGTCGCGGCCGGTCAGCGCGCCCTCGAGGTTGAGCCCGCCGACCACGTTGCGCAGGGTCGTGGTGGTCAGCTGCTCCATGCCGGTGATGTAGTTAGCGATGCCGTAGACGGCCAGCTTCGGGTCGGTGACCTGGAAGTAGACGACCGTGTCGATGCCGACCTGCAGGTTGTCGGCGGTGATCACCGGCTGGGGCGGGAAGGAGATGACCTGCTCGCGCAGGTCGATCGTCGCGCGCACGCGGTCGACGAAGGGCACCAGGATCGACAAGCCGGGCGTGAGCGTGCGGCTGTAGCGGCCCAGCCGCTCGACGACCTTGGCCTGGGCCTGCGGCACGATGGTCACGCTCTTGGCGAGCACGACTATCAAGAGCAGGGCGACGACGATCAGCGCGATCAGAGCGGGGTCCACGGGGGGCTCCTTCGTCGGGGGCGGTCGGAGCCGACCCTTTCACGTCCCGCAGCGCCGGTCACGCGGCCGGCCGCCGGTTCACTCCAGCGCGTCGCCCACGACCGCGGTCGCGCCCTCGATCTGCAGGATGCGGACGGTCGTGCCGACGGCGAAGGCCTCACCCTCGTACTGGGTGCGGGCCGACCACTCGTCGGAGCCCAGCCGGATCCGGCCACCGGCCGCGTCGACCGCACGGGTGACCGTGGCCGTGCGCCCGACGAGCGCGTCCACGCCGTCCAGCTGCAAGGGCGTGCGCTCGGTCAGGTGCCGCTTGGCGATCGGCCGGACGACGGCGAGCAGCGCCAGCGAGACGACGATGAAGGCGAGCAGCTGGAACGCCACCGCGCCGCCGGCGAGCGCGACGCCCATCCCCCCGAGCGCGCCGCCGGCGAACATCAGCAGGACCAGGTCGAGGGTGAGCATCTCGCCACCGGCGAACAGGCCGGCGGCGATCAGCCAGAGCAGCCACGCAGCCATGGCCGGAGTCTGGCAGAGCCGAGGGCCGGGCGTGGGACGGCACACGCCGCGCGCCCCGGCGGGACGATGCCCCGGCGGGACGATGCCCCGGCGGACCGATGCCCCGCCGACGTAGCCTCGCCCGGTGCACGACTTCCCCGCCGGCCGCCTCGCAGTGTGGGCCACCGCCTGGCTCACCGGCCGCACGTCCTTCGACGAGGCCCTCGACGCCGTCACCGGCGACACCGCCCACCGGGTGAGCGGGCTGCCCGGCACCGACGGCGCCGTCCCCCTGGGCGAGGCGCTCGCCGCGCTGCGCCGCCTGGGCGAACGCCGGCTGCGGCTGGTGCTCCCCGCCCCCGGCGACGTCCGCGGCCTGCCCGCGGCGCCCGGACTGGCGCCGGTCGCGCTGGAGGCGGGGCAGGCCGCCGTCGGCGACCGGGTCGTCCTCGTGCCCGAGCCGCTCGGCCCCGAGGTCCTGCAGTGGACGGCGTTCCCGCTGGACGGCATCGCCCCGCCGCCCCCGCCGGTCGAGGGCACGCTGCGCGCCGCGTCCGGGGCGCTCGACCTCGCCGTCACCGACTCCGCCCGCACGCTGGCCGAGCTGGACCTCGCGCGCTGGCATCCCGAGGTGCCCGGGCTGCTCGCCGGCCTGGCCCGCCCGAAGCCGGCGCCGGGGCTGCCCGACGACCACGACCCGCTGGCCCTGGCCATCCTCGGCCGGGCCCTGCGCGTGGCCGCCGTCCTCGACCTGGCCCTGGCCGACGCACCGGGCGGCGCGGTCAACCAGGCACAGGCCGCCCGCCGCGACGCCGTCCTGCGTCCCCTGTCCGGAGCCGTCCGCGAGGCGGTGACCGCGGCGTACAACGCGCTGCCCCGCTGACCGTCGGACCCGGTGCTGCATGGTCATGCAGAGTCGTGAATACTTGTGCTCGTGTCCAAGGTGCTCACGTCTCTCCCGGTCGGCGAACGCGTCGGCATCGCGTTCTCCGGCGGTCTCGACACGTCGGTGGCGGTCGCGTGGATGCGCGACAAGGGAGCCGTGCCCTGCACCTACACCGCCGACATCGGCCAGTACGACGAGCCCGACATCGGCTCGGTGCCCGGCCGGGCCACCGCCTACGGCGCCGAGCTCGCGCGGCTGGTCGACTGCCGCGCCGCGCTGGTCGAGGAGGGCCTGGCCGCGCTGACCTGCGGCGCCTTCCACATCCGCTCGGGCGGGCGCAGCTACTTCAACACCACGCCGCTGGGCCGCGCCGTCACCGGCACGCTCCTGGTGCGCGCCATGCTCGCGGACGACGTGCAGATCTGGGGCGACGGCTCCACCTACAAGGGCAACGACATCGAGCGGTTCTACCGGTACGGGCTGCTGGCCAACCCGGGGCTGCGGATCTACAAGCCGTGGCTGGACGCCGACTTCGTCACCGAGCTGGGCGGACGCAAGGAGATGTCGGAGTGGCTGGTCGCCCACGACCTGCCCTACCGCGACAGCGCGGAGAAGGCCTACTCCACCGACGCCAACATCTGGGGCGCCACCCACGAGGCCAAGACCCTGGAGCACCTGGACACCGGCATCGAGACCGTCGAGCCGATCATGGGCGTGCGGTTCTGGGACCCGGCGGTGGAGATCGAGCCGGAGACGGTGACGATCGGGTTCGAGCAGGGCCGCCCGGTGACCATCGACGGCAAGGAGTTCGACTCGGCCGTCGACCTGGTGATGGCGGCCAACGCGATCGGCGGGCGGCACGGCCTGGGCATGTCCGACCAGATCGAGAACCGGATCATCGAGGCCAAGAGCCGCGGCATCTACGAAGCACCCGGCATGGCGCTGCTGCACATCGCCTACGAGCGGCTGGTCAACGCGATCCACAACGAGGACACCCTGGCCACCTACCACTCCGAGGGCCGGCGGCTGGGCCGGCTGATGTACGAGGGGCGCTGGCTGGACCCCCAGGCGCTCATGCTCAGGGAATCGCTGCAGCGCTGGGTCGGCATGGCGGTCTCCGGTGAGGTGACGATCCGGCTGCGCCGCGGCGAGGACTACTCGATCCTCGACACGACCGGTCCGTCGTTCAGCTACCACCCGGACAAGCTGTCGATGGAGCGCACCTCGGACTCCGCCTTCGGCCCGGTCGACCGGATCGGCCAGCTGACCATGCGCAACCTCGACATCGCCGACTCCCGGGCGCGGCTCGAGCAGTACGCGCGGATCGGCATGGTCGGCGGGTCCACCACCCATGCCGCGATCGGCGCCGCGCAGGCGGCGTCCACCGGGCTCATCGACGCCTCCGAGGCCGGCGGCGCGGAGGCGATCGCCTCCCGCGGCGAGGTCTCGCGGCACGACGAGCTGCTCGACCGCGCGGCGATGGAGTCCGGCACCGACTGAGGGGGCTCCCTCTCCCCCACCCCTCGCGTCCTGCCTCCGGACGGGGCCGAAGGCCCCTCCGACGGCGCACGGGGCTCGCTAGCGTGCCGGCATGACCGAGCAGCTGACGATGAACCGGGTCATCCACGCCGCGGTGCGGCGCGACCTGGAACGCCTGACGGACGCACTGGGTCGCATGGAGGACGGCGACCTGCCCCGAGCCCGGGCGCTGGACCGCGCCTACCGCAACCTGCACGACGAGCTGCACCACCACCACGTGGGCGAGGACACCCACGTCTGGCCGATGCTCGCCACGGTGGGCGTCGACCGGGGCCTGCTGGAGACCATGGAGAGCGAGCACGCCGCCATGGCGGAGGCGCTGGCCGCGACGGGTGCGGCCATGGCGGCGCTCGCGGACAGCGGTCGCGCCGCCGACGCCGCGGCGGCCCGGGACAGCCTGCTGCGCACGCGGGACGTCACCGAGCGCCACCTCCGGCACGAGGAGACCGAGCTCGAGCCCCTGCTCGCCCCGCACCACGACAGCCCGGAGTGGAAGGCCGTCGAGAAGAAGCTGCGCAGCCAGCCGCTGCCCGTGACGGGGCGCTTCTTCGCCTGGCTCACCGACGGCATGAGCGCGGAGCACCGCGCGTTCCTCAAGCAGACGGTGCCCTCGCCGGTGGTCACCGTGCTGTCGAGGACCTTCGGCCGCCGCTACCACAAGGAGATCGCGCCGACCTGGCGCTGACTGCCGGGCGGCAGCGGACGCCGCTTCGCGGAGTCGTTCGTGCTGCTGGGGTCCTGCAGCACCCCAGCAGCACGAAGAACGCCCTCGGAGCCGAGGGCGGGGAGGGCCTGGCTCAGGCGGTCGGGCGCGGACGCGGCGGTACGAAGCAGCAGTTGGCGGGGCAGTTCGTGCCCAGCCGCGGCTCTCCCCCGGCGCGGCGCTCGGCGAGCAGCTCAACCAGCGAGGCGACGAACGCCGGGTGGGTGCCGGCCGTCGCGGCGCGGGCGAACGCGAGCCCCAGCTCCTCGGCGGTCTCCTTCGCCTCGTTGTCGAGGTCCCAGATCACCTCGAGGTGGTCACTGACGAACCCGACCGGGAACAGGACGACGGCCTTCTCCCCCGCCTGCGCCAGCGCCTTCAGGTGGTCGTTGACGTCGGGCTCCAGCCAGGGCACCGACGGCGGGCCGCTCCGGCTCTGCCACACCAGGTCGAAGTCGCGCCCGGGCGCCACCAGGTCGACGACCTGCCGCGCCGCCGCCTGCAGCTCGGCCTCGTAGGCGTGACCCTGCGGACCGGCGACGGCGGCCATCGAGTCCGGGATGCTGTGCGCCGTCGCGACCAGCCGGGCGGAGTCCCGCACGTCGTCGGGCAGCTCGGCCAGGGCGGCGGCCAGCGCGTCGGCGTTGGCCCGCACGAAGCCCTCGGCGTCGAAGTAGTGCGGCAGCTTCTCCGCGGTCGGCCCACCGGCGGCGCCGGCGTCCCCGGTCATCGCGGCACGGGCCCGGGCGACGTCCTCGTGGTACTGCCGGCAGCCGGAGAAGGACGCGTAGGCCGACGTCGCCAGGACGTAGGCGTGCTGGATGCCGTCGTCGGCCATCTGCTGCCAGACGTCCTCGACGTAGGGCGCCCAGTTGCGGTTGCCCCAGTAGACCGGCAGCTCGATCCCGGCCGAGCGCAGCCCGCCCTCGAGTGCGGCGAGCAGCGCCTTGTTCTGGTCGTTGATCGGGCTGACGCCGCCGAAGTGGTGGTAGTGCTCGGCGACCTCCTCGAGCCGCTCGCGCGGGATGCCACGGCCCCGGGTCACGTTCTCCAGGAACGGCATGACGTCGTCATGACCCTCCGGGCCGCCGAACGAGAGCAGCAGCAGGGCCTCGCGGCGTCCGGCCGGCGCCGGTGCGGACGACGGCTCGGCGCCGCCGTTGTTGCGGACGGCCAGCGAGGGGTCCTCGTCGGGACGCTGACCGGCAGGGGTGATGTCGACGATGGCGCGGGGCACGTGGGTTCTTTCCTGTTGCTGGGTGGCTCTGGATGCACGTCCGCGCCGCCGGCGCGGAGACGGCTGTCACACGCCTACGGCGTGGAAGCCTCCGTCGACGTGGACGATTTCTCCGGTCGTGGCGGGGAACCAGTCGGAGAGCAGCGCGACGACGGCCTTGCCGGCGGGCTCGGTGTCGGTGACCGACCAGCCCAGCGGCGCGCGGCCCTCCCAGGCCTCCTCGAACTGCGCACTGCCGGGGATGGACTTCATGGCCATGCTGCGCAGCGGGCCGGCGGCGACGATGTTCGACCGCACGCCCTCGGGGCCGAGCTCGCGGGCGACGTAACGGGAGGTCGATTCCAGGGCCGCCTTGGCCGCGCCCATCCAGCCGTAGACCGGCCAGGCGACGGTGGCGTCGAAGGTGAGCCCGACGACCGAGGAGGGGTTCGCCAGCAGCGGTCGGCAGGCCTGGGTGAGGGAGGCGTAGGACCAGGCCGACACCTGGAAGGCCGTGGCCGCGTGCTCCCAGGCGACCTCCGGGAAGCCCTCCCCCATCGCCTCCTGGGGCGCGAAGCCGATCGAGTGCACGACGCCGTCGAGGGTGTCGACGCCCTGCTCGCGGAGCCGGTCGGCCAGCGAGCCGAGGTGCTCGGTGTTCGTCACGTCCAGCTCGACGACGGCGGCCTCCTGCGGCAGCCGCTTGGCGATCCGCTGGCACAGCGACAGCGCGCGCCCGAAGTTGGACAGCACGACGGTGGCGCCCTGCTCCTGGGCGATGCGCGCCGTCGCGAAGGCGATCGACGCCTCCGTCAGCACGCCGGTGACCAGCACTGTCTTCCCCGCCAGGATGCCCATCAGTACTCCACCTCAGGTCCGGTGCCGCTCGGGGCCAGCGCCCCGCGAAAGATCCCCATCAGTGCCCCATCCCCAGTCCGCCGTCGACCGGGACGACCGCCCCGGTGATGTAGCCGGCCGCGTCGCTCGCCAGGAAGCGCACGACGCCGGCCACCTCCTCCGCGGAGGCGTACCGCCCCAGCGGCACCTGCCCCAGGATCTCCTGCTGCCGGGCCTCGGGCAGCGCCGCGGTCATGTCCGTGGTCACGAAGCCGGGCGCCACCACGTTGGCGGTGATGCTGCGGCTGCCGAGCTCGCGGGCGATCGAGCGGGCCAGGCCGACCAGGCCCGACTTCGACGCCGCGTAGTTCGTCTGTCCCGCCGAGCCGAGCAGGCCGACGACGGACGACACGAAGATCATCCGCCCCGAGCGGGCGCGGACCATCTTGGCGCTGGCCCGCTTGGCGACCCGGTAGGCGGCGGTGAGGTTGGCGTCGAGGACGTCGGCGAAGTCCTCCTCCTTCATCCGCATGAGGAGGCCGTCGCGCGTGATGCCTGCGTTGCTCACCAGCACCTCGACCGGGCCCTGGTGCGCCTCGATCTCGGTGAAGGCGCGGTCGACGTCCTCGCTGCTGGTGACGTCGCACTGCACGCCGAAGAGCCCGTCGGGGGCGCCGCTGCCGCGGTGGGTCACCGCCACGGCATCGCCCTGCTCGGCGAACGAGCGGGCGATGGCCAACCCGATGCCCCGGTTGCCGCCGGTCACCAGCACCGATCTGCCCACGTGCACTCCCCTGCCGACGACACCGTTGTCCTGGATCGAACCTATCCCCTGGTCGCAGGTCACACCGCCTACCGGCGGGTAGGGGCCGGCCGCGGTCCCACGGTGGAGCCGGCCACCACCGTGTCGCGCCCGGTACCGCGCCGCACGGCGGTGGCGGGGCCTCCACGGCGGTAGCCGTCCCGGATGTCGGGACGAGGCGCCTCAGGGGTGCCGGTCGCGCCGCAGCCAGCCGCCGCCGTACAGGGCCCAGAGCACGAGGAGCGGCTGGAAGAACAGCCGGACCAGCCGCTTGCGGTCGGTGTCCAGGCCGAAGGCGTCGGTGCCCTCGAGGTACTGCGCGACGTTGCCGGGGAAGATCGCGATGAAGAACGCCGCGAGCAGGGCGCCGACGAGCCGCTTCCGCGTGGGCAGCGCGATGAAGGAAGCGCCCAGCGCGATCTCCGCGACCCCCGAGCCCAGCACCGTCAGGTCCTCGTCGACGGGGAACCACCCGGGCACCTGCGCCTGGAACTCCTGCCGTTGCCTGGTCAGGTGCAGCACCCCTGCCCCCACCATCGTCGCGCCGAGCAGCAGGCGGGCGGCGGTGCGTGGCAGGGAGGTCACGGCGCCACCCTAGGCAGGGCTCGTTGACAGGCCGGGCGCCCCGGCCGTAGACAGCCGGGATGGAGAACGAGGCACAGCACCGCGTGGCGCTCGAGGTGGCCGACGGCGTGGCGACCGTCCGGCTGGACCGGCCCGAGAAGATGAACGCCCTGGACACGCCGATGTTCGAGGCGATCGTCGCCACCGGCCGGGAGTTGATGGAGCGCGACGACGTCGGTGCGGTGGTCCTCACCGGCGCCGGGCGCGCCTTCTGCGCCGGCCTGGACTTCAGCGGGTTCGCCGCCATGGCCGAGCGGAGCGGACCGCGCGAGGTCGTGCCCCGGGAGCCGCTCGGCGCGGCCGGAGTGCTGGCCCAGCAGGCCGTCCACGTGTGGTCGCTGGTGCCCGCACCCGTGATCGCCGCGGTGCACGGCTACGCCTTCGGCGGCGGGCTGCAGATCGCCCTCGGGGCCGACATCCGGCTGGTCGCCCCCGACGCGCAGCTGTCCCTCATGGAGATCCAGTGGGGCATCTGCCCCGACATGTGCGGCACCCAGCTGCTGCCCGAGCTCGTCGGCCGCGACGTCGCCAAGGAGCTGGCGCTGACCGGGCGCCGGGTGTCCGGCACCGAGGCGGCGCGGCTGGGGCTGGCCACCCGCGAGGAGGCCGACCCGCTGGCCGCCGCCCTCTCCCTGGCCGGCGAGATCGCCGGGCACAGCCGCAACGCGACCCGGGCGGTCAAGCGGCTGGTCGACCTCGCCGGGCGGGTGCCGCTCGCCGAGGGATTCGCCGCCGAGCAGCACGAGATCGGGCAGCTCATCGGCTCGCCCGAGCAGGCCGCCGTCGTCCGCCGCCGCCTGGGCGGCGGCGCCTGACCGCCGTGCGCTGACGGCTCAGAGGTTCCGGCCGCAGGTGGGCCAGGCGCCCCGTCCCTGCCCGGCGAGCACCTTCTCCGCGACGGCGATCTGCTGCTCCCTCGTCGCCAGATCGGCCCGCGGGGCGTAGGCGGCGCCGCCGTAGCCGGTCCAGGTGCTCTGCGAGAACTGCAGGCCGCCGTAGTAGCCGTTCCCCGTGTTGATGCTCCAGTTGCCGCCGGACTCGCACCGCGCCACGGCGTCCCAGTTCCGACCGGCGGACGGCGGCGGGACGACCGCGACCGGGGGCGGCGCTGCAGCAGGTCCCCGGGCGGGCGACGGCGCCTCCCGTGCCGGCGCGGGCGCGGGCGCCGGCACCGGCGACGGCGACGGTTGCCGTGGCGGTGGTGTCGCCGATGGCGCCGGCGGCGGTACGGCCCGTGCGGCGGTCTGCTCGCGCTGCAGGTCCACGATCGTCGTCCGCGCCGACTGGAGCCTGGCCCGCAGCGCGGCGTGCCGCGTCTCGAAGGCAGCGGTCGCCCGGCGCGCCTCCGCCTGCGCCGCCTGCGCGGAGGCGAGTGCGGCCGAGGCCTGCCGCTCCCGTTCCGCGGCGTCGGCGAGGGCGGCTCCGGCCGCGGCTGCGCTCCCGTCGGCGTCGTCCCGGACGGCGGTGAACCGGTCGACGACGTCGGACCGTCCCTGGCCGGCGGCATCGAGGAGCGCCGCCCGCTCGATCATCTGCGCCGGGCCCCCGGACGTCAGCAGCGCCCGCATCCCCGCGGAGGTGGTGCCGTCCATGTAGCTGCGCCGGGCGAAGGCCGCCAGCTCCGTCCGCGCGGCGTCCACGGCGGACGCGGCACCGTCGGCGGCGGCCCGGGCACGCTCGGCGGCCGTCCGCGCCGCGTCCAGCGCGGCCCGCTCGGCGTCGTACCGGCCGAGGGCAGCCGCGGCGGCGGCCTCGGCGGTGTCCAGCTCCGCCTGCACGGCGCCTTCCTCCGTGAGCAGCTCCGTGACCTGCGCGGCGGCCTCGTCGGCGGCCCGCTGCGCGGCGGCGACCTCGGCGTCGCTGGGCGCCGCGGCCGCCGTGCCGACGGCCCCGACCACCGCGAGGGCGGCGACCACGGCGACGGCGAGCGAACGGCACACCGTCCGTCGCGATCCGCTGTTCCGGTGCACCCGCCCACCCCTCGTCGACTCGCTGTTCCCGGCCAGCATCCCCGCGTGACGGCGTCCGCGCAGGGGGCCTCAGTCGCCCGGGCCCCGCTGCGCCGCGCTGACCTGCGGGTTGACGAGATGAACCGATCTGGGGATGCGGGCCCGTGCGGGCGGCGTCGCTCAGCCGCGGGTCGCGGCCAGCAGGCGCTCCCGGGCCGTCGCCAGCGAGGGCCCGTACCAGGTGAGGTCCCGGCCGGAGACGAGCACGGACCGGACGCCGGGCAACGCCTCCGGGCCGTCGTCGGCGGTGAAGACGTACGGCTCGTCGGGGAGCAGCACGAGGTCCAGGTCGTGCCGCCGGAGCTCGGCCGGCTCGACCCGCGGATAGCGCTGCGCGTCGTCGGCGAAGGCGTTGCGCAGGCCCAGCCGCTCGAGCACGTCCCCGGCGAAGGTGCGGCTGCCCACCACCAGCCAGGGGTCCCGCCAGATCGGGACGGCGACCCGGAGCTCCGGCTCCGGCGCCGGGCGCGCCCACTCGTCGGCGGCGGTGCGCAGCCAGGACGGCTCCCCCACGTCGAGGACCTCGGTGAACAGCCGGCGCATCGATGCCAGCGCCTCGTCGAGCGACTCGATGACGGTGACCCAGACCGGGACACCGGCCGCGCGCAGCCGCCGCACGTCGAGTTCCCGGTTCTCCTCCCGGTTGGCGATCACCAGGTCCGGGGCGAGCGCGGTGATCGCGGCACGATCGGGGTTCTTGGTGCCGCGCACGCGGGCGACGTCGAGGCCGGCCGGGTGCGTGCACCAGTCCGTCGCACCCACGAGCCGGTCGGGCACGGTGACCGCCAGCGCCTCGGTCAGCGACGGCACGAGCGACACCACCCGACGCGGCGGGCGCGACAGCTCGACCGCCGTCCCCAGGTCGTCGATCACACGTTCCGCCGGTACTGGCCGCCCACCTGGAAGAACGCCTCGGTGATCTGCCCCAGCGTGCAGCAGCGGACGGTCTCCATGAGCTCCGCGAACACGTTGCCGCCGTCCATCGCCACCTGCTGCAGACGGGCCAGCGCGGCCGGCGCCTCGGCGGCGTGCTGCTCCGTGAAGGCGGCCAGCCGGTCCAGCTGCGAGCGCTTCTCCGCCTCCGTGGCCCGCGCGAGCTCCACCGGCGCGGGTGGGGCGTCGTCCCGGTCGGGCGCCAGGAAGGTGTTGACGCCGACGATCGGCAGGGTGCCGTCGTGCTTGCGGTGCTCGTAGAGCATCGACTCGTCCTGGATGCGGCCGCGCTGGTAGCCGGTCTCCATGGCGCCCAGCACTCCCCCGCGCTCGGCGATCCGGTCGAACTCGGCCAGCACCGCCTCCTCGACCAGGTCGGTGAGCTCCTCGATCACGTAGGAGCCCTGCAGCGGGTTCTCGTTGCCGGCCAGGCCCCACTCCTGGTCGATGATCATCTGGATGGCCAGCGCGCGACGGACCGACTGCTCGCCGGGCGTCGTCACCGCCTCGTCGAAGGCGTTGGTGTGCAGGCTGTTGGCGTTGTCGTAGATCGCGCAGAGCGCCTGCAGCGTGGTGCGGATGTCGTTGAAGTCCATCTCCTGGGCGTGCAGCGACCGGCCCGAGGTCTGCACGTGGTACTTCAGCTTCTGCGACCGCTCCCCCGCGCCGTACTTCTCCTTCATCGCGACGGCCCAGATGCGCCGGGCCACCCGGCCGATCACCGAGTACTCGGCGTCCATGCCGTTGGAGAAGAAGAAGGAGAGGTTGGGCGCGAAGTCGTCGACGTCCATCCCGCGCGCGAGGTAGCTCTCCACGTAGGTGAAGCCGTTGGCCAGGGTGAAGGCGAGCTGGCTGATGGGGTTCGCCCCGGCCTCGGCGATGTGGTAGCCGGAGATGGACACCGAGTAGAAGTTCCGGACGCCGTTGTCGATGAACCACTGCTGGATGTCGCCCATCGCCCGCAGCGCGAACTCGGTGGAGAAGATGCAGGTGTTCTGGCCCTGGTCCTCCTTGAGGATGTCGGCCTGCACCGTGCCCCGGACGTTCGCCAGGACCCAGGCGCGCAGCTCCTCGGCCTCCGCCGCGTCGGGCTCGCGGCCCTCCTCCGCGCGGAAGGCGTCGAGCCGCTGGTCGATCGCGGTGTCCAGGAACATCGCCAGGATCGTCGGCGCCGGCCCGTTGATGGTCATCGACACCGACGTCGTCGGCGCGCACAGGTCGAAGCCGGAGTAGAGGACCTTCATGTCCTCCAGCGTCGCGATCGAGACCCCCGACGTGCCGACCTTGCCGTAGATGTCCGGACGCGGGTCGGGGTCGCGGCCGTACAGCGTCACCGAGTCGAAGGCCGTGGACAGCCGGGTCGCCTCGCTGCCGGCGGAGAGGAGCTTGAACCGGCGGTTGGTGCGGAACGGGTCGCCCTCACCGGCGAACATGCGGGCCGGCGCCTCGCCCGCCCGCTTGAACGGGAAGACGCCGGCGGTGAAGGGGTAGGCGCCGGGCAGGTTCTCCGCACGCAGGAAGCGCAGCAGCTCGGCGTCGTCGCGCGTGCGGGGCAGCGACACCCGCCGGACGGCGCTCCCCGACAGGGTCGTGCGGGTCAGCGGGGTGCGGATCTCCGTGCCGCGCACCGAGTAGACGTACTCCTCCCCCGAGTAGGCCTCGACCCGCGCCGGCCACTCGTCGAGCAGCGCCCGCACGTCGGGCAGCAGCTCGGCGGCCGCGGCCTCCGCGGCGGCCCGCGCGGCCTCTGCGGCCGCACCGTCGAGGACCCCGGCGGCCGTCGTCAGGTGCTGCCGGCGCCGGGCGACGTCGGCCTGCGCCTCGGTCGTCGCCGCATAGCTCCGCACCGCCTCGCTGATCTCGGCCAGGTACCGCGCCCGCTGCGCGGGGACGACGCTGGTCAGGCCGGACGAGGCGCGGACGTCCACCCGCGGCAGCACACCGGGGCCCGCCGCCAGCCCCTGCTCCACGAGCAGCCCGAGCAGGTGCTGGTAGAGCGCGGTGACGCCGTCGTCGTTGAACCGGGCGGCGCTGGTGCCGTAGACCGGCATCTGCTCCCAGGGGACGCCGAAGGCCTCGCGGTTGCGCACCAGCTGGCGGGCGACGTCCCGCCGGGCGTCCTCCGCGCCGCGGCGCTCGAACTTGTTGATGGCGACGACGTCGGCGAAGTCGAGCATGTCGATCTTCTCCAGCTGCGAGGCGGCCCCGAACTCCGGCGTCATGACGTAGAGCGAGACGTCGCTGAACGGGACGATCGCGGCGTCGCCCTGCCCGATGCCCGGCGTCTCCACGATCACCAGGTCGTAGCCGGCGGCCCGCACCGCGGCGAGGACGTCGTCGAGGTGCTCGGGCACCTGTGCCCCGGCACTGCGGGTGGCCATGGAGCGGAAGAAGGTGCGGGAGCCGGCGCCGTCCAGCGCGTTCATGCGGATGCGGTCGCCGAGCAGGGCACCTCCCCCGCGCCGGCGGGTGGGGTCGATCGCGAGGACGGCGATGCGCAGCTTGTCCTCCTGGTCCAGCCGCAGCCGCCGCAGCAGTTCGTCGGTCAGCGAGGACTTGCCCGATCCGCCGGTGCCGGTGATGCCCAGGACCGGGACGGGCCGGCGCCCCGCCGCCGCGCGCAGCCCAGCGGCCAGCTCCGGGGAGCGGCCGGCCTCGAGCACGGTGATCGCCCGGGCCAGCGCGGCCGGGTCGCCGCCGAGCACCGCGTCGACGTCGGGAGCCTGCGCCGCGAGGTCGACGTCGCAGTCGCGGATCAGCTCGTTGACCATGCCGGGAAGGCCGAGTCGCTGACCGTCCTCCGGCGCGAAGATCGTCACGCCGCGGTCGCGCAGCGCCGCGATCTCCTCCGGCACGATCACCCCGCCGCCGCCACCGAACACCCGCACGTGCCCCGCGCCGGCCTGGGCGAGCCGCTCGACGAGGTAGCCGAAGTACTCGACGTGCCCGCCCTGGTAGGACGAGAGGGCCACGCCCTGCACGTCCTCCTCCAGCGCCGCCCGGACGACGGCGTCGACGCTGCGGTCGTGTCCCAGGTGGACCACCTCGGCGCCCTGGCTCTGCAGCATCCGCCGCATGATGTTGATCGAGGCGTCGTGACCGTCGAACAGGCTGGCGGCCGTCACGAACCGCACCGGATGGACCGGCACGTGCAGCGACGGCCGCCCCGTGCTCGTGGCGCTGGTGGGCATGGCGCTCCTGACCGAGCAGCCCGGATCGCGCCGGGCGGAGGACGTGACTGGCCGAACCGTACGGCCCCAACTAGTAGGACGTCCACGTACCAATGCGGTGTGCGCGAACCAGAGCGGCGTTCTAGCAATACCGATCCGGCGCCGGTACGTTCTGCGACGTACGTCACGCGGCAGCGAGGAGTTCGGCATGACCACGATCGAGGCCCCCGCCGGCCGGACCACGACCCCCGACGTCCAGCACGTGGACGTGCTCATCGTCGGCGCCGGGATCTCCGGGATCGGCGCCGCATACCACCTCCAGCACGAACAGCCGGGCCGCAGCTTCCTGCTCCTCGACGCGCTCGACGCCCGCGGCGGCACGTGGCGGACGCACCGCTACCCGGGCGCACGGTCCGACAGCGACCTGTTCACCTTCGGCTACGGGTTCAAGCCGTGGCGCGGGCCCTCGATCGCCACCGCCGACGAGATCCTCGCCTACCTCGACGAGGTCATCGAGGAGAACGACCTGGCCCAGCACATCCGCTACCGGCACCGGGTGACCGCCGCGAGCTGGTCGTCGGAGGAGCGGCAGTACACCGTCGAGGTGACCCGCGAGGACACCGGCGAGCAGCTGCGGTTCACCACCGACTTCCTGTGGATGTGCCAGGGCTACTACGACCACGACAAGCCGTTCCAGCCGCGCTGGGAGGGCATGGACAACTTCGGTGGTCAGATCATCCATCCGCAGCAGTGGCCCGAGGATCTCGACTGCACCGGCAAGCGCGTCGTCGTCATCGGCTCCGGCGCCACCGCGGCCACGCTGATCCCGGCGATCGCCGAGACCGCCGGGCACGTGACGATGCTGCAGCGCTCGCCCACGTTCTTCATCTCCCGGCCCAAGGTCGCCGAGCTGGCCGCCCAGCTGCGGGCGCTGGAGATCCCCGACGAGTGGACGCACGAGATCATGCGCCGCGCCTCCTTCAAGCAGGGCGAGGAGCTGTGGCGCATGTCCATCGACTCCCCGGACGTGTTGCGCGAGTTCCTCATCGGGGAGATGCGTCCGCAGCTGCCCGAGGGCTTCGACATCGACAAGCACTTCAACCCGACCTACCGACCGTGGCAGCAGCGCCTGGCCGCGGTGCCCGAGGGAGACCTGTTCACCGCACTGCGCGAGGGCAAGGCCTCGGTCGTCACCGACTCCATCGAGCGGTTCACCGAGAGCGGCATCCGGCTGACGTCGGGCGAGGAGCTCGAGGCCGACATCGTCGTCACCGCGACGGGCTTCGACCTGTCCCTGTTCGGCAACGTCGCCTTCACCGTCGACGGCGAGCCGGTCGACTTCACCCAGCAGGTGACCTACCGCGGCATCATGATCACCGGCGTGCCGAACATGGCCTACGTCTTCGGCTACTTCCGGGCCAGCTGGACCCTGCGCGCCGACCTGGTGAGCCAGTTCGTCTGCCGGCTGCTCAGCAAGATGGATGAGCAGGGCACCCCCGTCGTCGTCCCGCAGCTGCGGCCGGAGGACGCCGACATGCCGCTGCTTGACTGGTCGGACCCGGAGAACTTCAACCCCGGGTACGTGATGCGGTCCCAGCACCGGATGTTCAAGCGCGGTGACCGGGAGCCCTGGACGCACCACAAGGAGTACAGCGAGGAGCGGGCGATCCTGCCCACGGCCGACCTCGACGACGGGCTCGTCTACCGCCGCTGAGCCGCACATCGACGCTCAGCCCAGCCCCACGGACCCGCCCGACCCACCCCCAGGACAGGAGAACTCCCCGTGCCGGTCGACCAGCACATCGCCGCCCTGCTCGCCATGGCTCAGCAGTCCGACATGCCCCCGATGTACGAGGGCACCCCGGACGTCGGGCGCGCCCAGTACCTGGCGATGACCACCGGGCTGCGCAGCCCCGAGCAGGTCATCCCGGTGGCGAGCACCGAGGACATCACCGTCCCCGGGGGCGAGGGCGACCTGCGCGCCCGCGTCTACCGGCCCGAGGGCGAAGGGCCGTTCCCGACGGTGGCCTTCTTCCACGGCGGGGGCTGGGTCATCGGCGACCTGGAGACCCACGACAACATGGCCCGGCACATCTGCCGGGACTCCTCCGCCGTCGTGGTCTCGGTCGACTACCGGCTCGCGCCCGAGCACCCCTTCCCGGCCGCCGCGGACGACGCCATCGCCTCCGCCCGCTGGATCGCCGCGAACCGCGACCGCTTCGGCGGGGACGACCGGCTCGGCGTCGCCGGGGACAGCGCGGGCGGCAACCTGGCCGCCGTGGTGGCCCAGGTGCTGCACGCCGAGGGCACGCCGGTCACCGCGCAGCTGCTCATCTACCCCGCCGTGGACGCCGCCGGCGAGTACCCCTCCCGCGTGGAGAACGCGCGGGGCTACTTCCTCGAGCAGCCGACCATGGACTGGTTCTACGGCCACTACGCCGGGGCCTGGGAGGACGCCAAGGACCCGCGCCTGGCGCCGCTGCACGCCGACCTGACCGGGCAGCCGCCGGCGGTCATCGTCACCGCGGAGTTCGACCCGCTGCGCGACGAGGGCGAGGCCTACGGCGAGGCGCTGAAGGCCGCGGGCGTGCACGTCGACGTGACCCGCTACGACGGCCTCATCCACGGGTTCTTCGACATGGGCGGCCTCTCCCCCGCCGCCCGGTCGGCCATCGAGGAGACCTGCGGGAAGTTCCGCACCCTGCTCCACGGCTGACGCCCGACCACGCGCGGAACGCTCGTCAGCGGGGCGGCCGACGCCACGGAGCGCCGGTCCCGGCATCAGTCGCTGATCACGGTGGTGTACAGGACGGTGACCATGGCGAGGTCGACGGCGTCCAGCGCGGCGGGGGCGGGCGTGGTCGAGGGTGCGTGCTCGGAGAGACTCCCGAGGCGAGCGCGTTCGCCTCGGGACAGCCCGTTGCGCCGGTGCAGGCCCGACGCGACCAGCAACCGGGCGAGAACGTGGGCACGCGGGTCGGCGTCCGCCTGAGGACCGGTGAGGTGATCGATCAGCTGTCGGCGCACGGCCGGGTCGACGGTGTGGGTGTCGTAGGGGAACAGCCCGAGAAGCCGCTTGCGGCCCGCGACGAGCACGCCGCGGGCGGCGGCCTCGGCCTGCTGGGTGGACAGGGCATCGTTGCGCCGCTTGATCCAGGTGGCGACGTCGGTGGGCTGGCCGGCCAGCTCGGCGGTCACCGCGGACACCCAGTGGCGGTCGCTGGATGCGCGGGCGTCGACCACGAGGCGCCTGCTGTCGTCGCCCTCCAGGCGAGCCAGGCCGACGGTGAGCAGCTCGGCGACCTCGGCGGCGGCGGTGAGGCGGTCCGGCTTGACGGACTCGTAGGGCCGCCCGTTGCGGGCGTGGAGGAAGGCCATCAGGGCTTCGGGCAGGGTGAGTTCGCGGGCGGGCACGGACAGGCCCATGTGGAGACGCTCCTTCATCGGTGGCGTTGCTCTGCGGGGAGTGCGGACGTGCCGGTCCTGCGTCCGACAGCGGGTCAGCCGTCGGGGTCGTTCTGGCGGCGCAACCGCCATGCCACGAGGAAGGACGGCAGGGCTGCCGGGGGCAGGAACACAGCGAGCACGAGCTGGTCGGCTTGCAGCAGCAGCTGGTCGTTGCCGCGCTCGGCGAGTTCCCCGGCCACCGAGAGCAGCAGGTAGACCACCAGGGCGGCGACGAGTGCGGCCACGTACCCGGCGTTGCGGGCGTTGTTGCGCTGCGCCAGCTCGTACTCGTCGACCTCGCTGGCCCGCCGCTCGGCGATGTCGCGGATGAGCAGGCGCGCGCTCACCCAGGCCGCGCCGATGACGGCGAAGCAGACCAGCCAGGCCCACGAATAGGCCTGCGCCGTCACCGTCAGGGCGGTGAAGGCGAGCCACGCGGCCGCGCCGACGACGACGACGGCGGTGGCGCGACGAGCGGCCGGGTGAGGGGCCTCGGGCCGGGTGGTCACTGGTCACCTCTCGGGTCGGACTGCCGGTAGGCGGCGGTGATCGAGCGGAACGGCTGGCGGCTGAACAGCGCCTCGATCGGGAGGTCGAAGACCTCGCAGATGCTCATGGCCAGTTGGAGGCTCGGGTAGTGGTCGCCGCGCTCGAGCGCGCCGATGGTCTGCGGGTTGACTCCGACCAGGCGAGCCAGCTCGGCGCGGGACATGCCGACCTCGGCGCGAGCGACGTTGACACGGTTGTGGATGCGTCGTGCCTCGTCGTCCTGGGACTTTCCGGCCACGCCGTGACGCTATCCAACGAATCGCTGCATGCGCAACATCTTTGCCAGGGTCGTTACATCGACTTGTTGTGTAAACCCAACGCCGTGTCTACGGTGGCGCCGACGCAGCGACCCCCTGAGCGAGGAGGAGCCGTGCTGGCTCTGCACCACATCAGCAAGCGCTACGGGCCACACCTCGTGCTCGACGACGTCGGGCTCGAGGTTCCCCGTGGTGCGATCGTCGGTTACGTCGGCGGGAACGGGGCGGGGAAGACGACCTCGATGCGCATCGTGCTCGGAGTCGCCACGGCCGACGCCGGCCACGTGACCCTCGACGGCGCGCCGGTCGACGCGGAGTTGCGCGCCCGGATGGGCTACATGCCGGAGGAGCGCGGCCTCTACCCGACGATGCGGGTGCAGCAGCAGCTGCAGTTCTTCGCCGAGCTGCGTGGCCTGTCCCGCGCGGGCGCCGCACACGCCGCGCGCTACTGGCTCGATCGCCTCGGTCTCGAGGAGCGGCGGGACAGCGCGCTCGAGGACCTGAGCCTGGGCAACCAGCAGCGCGTCCAGCTGGCGGCTGCGCTCGTGCACGAACCCGACGCGCTCGTGCTCGACGAGCCGTTCTCCGGACTCGACCCGCTCGCGGTCGACGTGATGTCGCAGGTGCTGCGCGAGGAGGCCGACCGCGGCATACCGGTGCTCTTCTCCAGCCACCAGCTCGAGCTGGTCGAGCGCACGTGCGACCGCGTGGCCATCCTGAAGGGCGGTCGCCTGGTGGCCGACGGCGCCGTCGACGACCTCACCGGCGGGGACGGTCACCGCTACCTGCTGCGCAGCGACGCCGATCCCGCCACCTGGGCCCATGACCTCGACCCCGCCGTCCGCGTCAGCATCGAGTCGGTGGCCGACGACGCCGTCACGGTCCGCCTGACCGGTGACTCCTACCTCCAGGAACTGGTCGACGCCGTCCGCCGCCACGGCACGCTGCGCGAACTGCGCCCGTGGCGCCCCTCGCTGACCCAGGTCTACCGCGACGTGGTCGACGTCCCCGGGCAGCCGCAGGAAGCGCACACCCGTCCCACCGTGGAGGTACAGCCATCATGAGCACGCCGACCCTGCGCCGCCCCGAGATCACGGCCGACCCGACCCGCGTGCGGCGCACCGGCGGGGTGCACATCATCGTGCGTCGCGAGCTCGCCACGAAGCTGCTCACCCGGTCCTTCGGGCTCAGCACCCTGCTCTTCGCGGTGATCGCGTTCGCCGGGTCCCTCGTCGGTCCCGGCGGTGGGGACGACGACGCACCCGTGCTGGCCTACACCGGGTCGTCGGCGGAGCTGGCGACCACGGTCGACGCGGTCGGTGGGAGCGCGGTGTCGCTCGAGCGGGTGGCCGACGAGACCGCCGGCCGGACGCTGGTCGAGGAGGGGAAGGCCAGCGCCGTACTGCTGTCCTCCGACGGCGGGGTGCGGGTGCTCGTCCAGGACGCGCTCGATCCTCAGCTCGGCGCGCTGCTGGACGTCGCGCTGCAGGAGCGTTCACTCCGGGCGGCCGCCCAGGAGGCCGGCGTCGACCCGGAGGTACTGGTCGGCGCCGTGGGACCGACCGCCGGCAGGGCGGCCGTCGACGTGGTCGCAGTAGGGCAGGACCTCGCCGTCGCCGACGTGCTGCTGGGACTCGCCTTCGCCGCCGGCGCGGTGCTCGTCGTACTCCTGTGGGGCATCCCGCTGGCCACCGACGTGATGCAGGAGAAGGTGTCGCGCGTCGTGGAGATCCTGCTGACGAGCGTGCGCCCCTGGCAACTGCTGGCCGGCAAGGTCATCGCCACCACCGTCATCGGGCTGACTCAGCTCGCCGTCGTGCTCGGTGCCACCTTCGCCGCCCTGGCTCTGGGCGGCTCGTTGCCCGACGTGGACGCTGTCTCGTGGGCCGTCGTCCTCGCCGGCGTGATCAGCCTCGTGCTCGGGGTCGTCACCTGCAACACGCTGATGGCCGGGCTCGCCGCCCGGGTCGAGCGCCAGGAGGATCTGAGCGGCGCCCTGCAACCGGCCCTGGGCCTGGCCCTGGTGCCGATGGCTGCCGCCACCTACCTCGTCTTCGAGTACGCCGAGAGCGCCTTGCTCGACGCCGCGTCGATGGCACCGGTCTTCAACACCTTCGTGATGCCGGCCCGGCTCGCCCTCGAACCGGTGCCCGCCTGGCAGCTCGGCCTCTCCCTGGCCGTGGCGCTGGCCACGACCGTTGCCGCGTTCGCCGTCGCCGGCCGGGTCTACGCAGGCTCGGTGCTGCACTCCGGCGGACAGGTCCCGCTGCGCGAGGCACTGCGCCGCCGCTGACCCCGCCCCGCGCCGGGATGCCACTCGAGGTCCCGCGAGTCATGGGTGAAGCAGCACCACCGCCGAGGAAGACCCGGTACGCGACGCGGTTCCGCCGTGGTGGCGGCAGGGGCCTGCGCCCTAGAAGGGCAGCCTGCCGTGGTCGGGTGGCACGACGAGCAGCCCGATGATCCGACGCTCGGGGTCGAGCGCCACGCGGCCGAGCCAGTGCCCGGCCTCGCACTCCAGCACCGTGTGGCCGACGAGCGAGCCCAGTACCGTCTCACCGGCCTCGACCGGCGTGCCGTCGGGCAGCTCCACTCCGGTCTCCCGACAGCCGACCAGGTTGCCGGTGTCGGCCACCGCCCGCGCCCAGGTGCTGAGGACCAGGTCGGAGGTCAGGTGCGCGGCGGTCTCCTCGGTCATGAGGCCGCGCAGCCCGTCGTAGTCGCCGGCGTCGATCAGGCGGAAGACCCGCTCGGTCAGCTCGGCCACGTCGTCGGCCGTCGTTGCAGGACGCATGGTTCCTCCTGTCCGCGGGTCGCGAGGGGATCCGAACCGCTTGAACGCCGCCTGCCGGGTGATGCCGAGGACCCCGCCCAGCTCGCTCCACGTGTGGCCACGTGCGTGCGCCCGGGCGACTGCAGTCTGCAGGTCGGCCCGTGCCTGCTCGAGCCGCTGCTGGGCGGTGGCGACGTCGTCGAGGCCGGCGGGCCCGACCTCATCCCCGGTCGTCGGTGGCCCCCGACCCGCGAGCGGCCCCGCCGGCACGGGACGAGGCCCCGGCCATGATCGCCCCGGCGATGATGAACGCCGGCGCCCACCAGGCACCGTTGTCGTCCCCCAGCCGGAAGAGCACGTAGCCGAGCGCCACAGCCACCACGGCTGCCCCCGCATACGTCGCCGGAGGAACCGCCCCGCGCTGGTCGCCCTCGAACGAGCCGAAGAACAGCATCATCCACAGTGACGCCGCGAGCACCGCGCCGATGACGAAGCCGGGCCACCCCGCGGCCGTGAGCAGCCCGACCGCGACAGTGATGGCAGCTGCGACGGCGAGCGTCGGCAGGTGGTCGCGCATGCCCCCATGCCACCCGACCAGGCCTCCGCTGTCAACCTCAGGTTGACAGCGGAGGCGCCAGTACCCCGAGTTCCTTCCCCTCCGAGGCAAGGCGACTGTCCTACCGGGGGCGGTGCCGGTCGCTGGCGTGGCGCAGGATCGAGGCATGTACCGGGAGTGGGTCCTGCCGCGGGCCGAGGTGCGCTGCGCCTGGGCCGTAGCGGCAGAGACCGGTGGCACATGGGTGCAGCCCGCCACCGAGTTCTGGGGTCTCGGCTTCACCGCGACAGCCAGAGGGCGACGAGCGGAGTTCGTCGGCCCCACGGCTCGCCCCCGAGCCTTCGAGATGGCCCCCGGTGACCGCTTCTGGGGAGTCGAGTTCGAGGCCTACGCCTTCCTCCGCGGTGTTGCGAAGGAAGCGCTCGACGTCATCCAGGCCCTTCCGTCCCGGGCCAACCGCTTCACCGTCGGTGCTGGCGAGTACGAGATCCCGGATGAGGACCACCTCGGCGATGTCGTCGAAGCGCTCGTCGCAGACGGGCTGCTCGCTGTGGAGCCATCGGTGAGGACCGCACTGTCGGGCGCACCCGCCAGCGACGGCAGGACGCTGCGACGTCGTGTACGGGAGGTGACGGCGCTCAACCGTCAGCAGATCGCGGGCATGGAGCGAGCGCGCGAGGCCTTTCGACTGCTCAGCGAGGGCGTCGGGATCCCCGACGTCGTCGAGCGGGCCGGCTACAGCGATCAGGCACATCTGACCAGGTCTCTCCGAGCGCTTGCCGGCCGCACACCGGGTCAGATCCTCTCCGGCCGATAGGACGAAGTGGCCACATCGTTCAAGACGGTGGGGGCGCGCCGCCGGGAGTGTGCGGGCACACCTCAGGAGGAGTTCCGTGCCCATCACCCCCTTCCGGATCAGCATCGACCCCGCACGTCGGGAGCTGCTCGACGAGCGCCTGAAGACCACGGTCTGGCCGAACGTCCCCGCCGGCGTCGACGGACACGGCATCGCCATCTCGCGCGTACGCGAGCTCGCCGACTACTGGAGGGAAGCCTTCGAGTGGGACGCGTTCGCGGCGTCCATCGACCAGTTCGAGCATCTGATCCACGACGACGGGCACTACCCGCTGCACATCGTGCGTGCGCCGGCTGAACGGAGAGCGGGCCTTCCCATCGTGCTCCTGCACGGCTGGCCGGACACGTTCCTCCGATTCCGGAAGCTCATCCCACTGCTCACGGCCGCCGGGCACGACGTCATCGTCCCCTCGCTGCCCGGATTCGCGTTCTCGGGCCAGCCCGACGAGCCGCTGACCGCGACGACCGCAGCCGAGCGGGTGCGGGCAGCCCTGGCCGAGTTGCGTCTCACCACGTACGTCCTCCACGGCGGCGACTTCGGAAGCGTCATCGCGGACGAGCTCGTCAGTGCCTACCCGAACGACGTCGCGGGGCTGCACCTGACCGATGTGCCGTTCCCCAAGCAGTTCACGGTCGACCGCGACTCGCTCGACGCGGACGAGCAGGCGTTCTTCGCCGCCTCGGATGCGTGGATGGAGAAGGCGGTGTACTTCTCGGTGCAGTCCGCCGAGCCGCTCACGCTCGCGTACGGGCTCACCGACTCACCCATCGGGCTGCTCGCCTGGATCGCCGACAAGTTCGACGCCATGAGCGACGACGTGGACCCCGAGGACGTGGTCGGGCTGACCGCGCTGACGTGGCTGACCGGGACGGCCTGGTCGGGACTGCGGCTCTACGCCGATGACCAGACCACATGGGACGACCAGGCATGGGGAGCCGACGAGACCGCCGGCGATCGGTCAGCGGCGGCGAAGCCGCGGGCAGCGTTCTCCATCTTCCCGCGCGACATCGGCGTCCCGCCCGAGGCACTCGCCGCACGCTTCTACGACATCGCCCAATGGCGCACGCACGAGCGGGGCGGCCACTTCGCGGCGACAGAATGCCCCGCCGTCGTCGCTCGCGACCTGCTACAGGCAGCGGCGATCTTCTCTCGATGAGCCACAGCGACGGTGCGCGGAGAGGCGGGAGACCGCCGAGAGGTCCTGCCGTCGTGGTCACGCAGAGGATCCCGATCCGGGATCCTCACCCGCCATCCGGCATCTGCCTGTTCAGTTCAGCCGCTCGGTCAGGCGGACCTCCACGTCGTCGCCGTCGCCCTTACCGATGGCCGCGCGGATCGGAGCAGCCACCGGGAGCTTGTGGGTGCCGTCTCCCAGGGCCATGAACGCTCCGGTGAACGGGTGCCCGTCGACGGTGCCGGCGACCTTGACCAGGCCACGCGTCCCGAAGATCTGTGCTGACTCCGGCAACTGCACACATGTCCAGGTGTCTCCGGGCCGGACCTTGCCCAGCCGAGCGGTGAACGTGATGTCCAGGGGGCGGGGACCTGCCATGGTCGTGCTCCTTCGCTGCGCTGGGCGGGAGGCTGCCGGGCTCACCGAGGCTCGTTCTGGTCCGAGTCCTCCAGGTAGACCAGACCGTTGCCGTCCGGGTCGGCGAAGGAGAACATCGGCGGGACCCCCTCCATCCGCACCAGTCCCTCGCCGTGCAGGGTCGCGCCGGCCTCGCGGAGCTTGTCGTGGGCCTGTCGGGCATCGGAGGTGCCCAACCGGATCGCGATCGGAATCCCGCTGTCCGGGGTCAAGAGCACCAGGGCGACACTCGACCCCGGCGGAACGACCTCGATCATCCGGGCGCCCGGCCACACCTCCACATCGGCGCGCAGCTCGCAGCCCAGTACGTCGGTGTAGAACCTCAGCGCCGCGTCCTGGTCGGCCACCGGAACGGAGACACTCAGTACTCTCGTCGTCAGCGTCATACCGTTCCAGACGCCGCCTCGCCCGGAAACTCATCGGCCGCGCCCGGTCTCCCCTGCCGGAGGTCCGGCGACGGGACGACGGACGGACACGCCTCTCCCGGTGCCCCGACGCTTCCTGTGGGGTCGGGTCGTCAGCGAGCGGCAGGTGCGGACGGCTTGGCGGGGAGCGCCCTGATCTGGGCGACGAACTGCTCGAAGTCGACGTCCCCGGCGGTGAGTGCCCGCCGGCTCGTCACCAGCGCCTTGGGCCAGTTGACGGTCACCGAACCGATCAGCCGGCCGTCGTCGTCGGAGTAGAGCACCGCCGCCCGCGCCGGGTCGGCGGACAGGTCGCCGACGACCTCGTGCCGCCCGCCGCGCGAGGCGTGCCCGACGATCTGCAGCTTCCAGTCGTACTGGTCGCTCCAGACGTACTCCAGCGGGCTGTAGGGCTGCAGGTCGTCGGCGTGCACGATGTTGTGCGCGACCGCGGCCGCCTGCTCCACGGCGTTCGTCCAGTGCTCCAGGCGCACCTCCGCCGGGTAGCGGGGGTCCTGCCAGCGGGCGACGTCGCCCACGGCCCAGACGTGGTCGGAGTCGACCGCGCGGCAGTACCGGTCGCAGACGACGCCGTTGTCGATCAGCAGGCCGGAGTCGGCGAGCCACCCGTCGTTGGGCGCCGCGCCGATGCCGACCAGGACGGTGGCGGCCCTCAGGACCGTCCCGTCGGTCAGCCGGACGGTGAGGTCCCCGGCGGAGCCCTCGACGTCCTCGACGCCGACCCCGAACCGGGGGTCGACGCCGTGCCTGCGGTGCAGCTCCTCCAGCGGCCCGCCGACCTCGCGGCCGACCAGCCGGGCCAGCGGCGTGGCCAGCGGGTCCACGACGGTGACCTCGTGACCCAGCGTGCGGATCGTGGCGGCCGCCTCGGCGCCCACGACGCCACCGCCGACGACGACGACGGCGCCACCGGCCGCCAGGTCCGCGCGCAGCCCGTCGACGTCGGCCAGGGTGCGGATGACGTGCACGCCCGAGTCGGCCGGCCACGGCGAGGGACGGGCGGCGGCTCCGGTGGCGATCACGACGTGGTCGAAGTCCAGCGCCGTGCCGTCGGCGAGCAGCACCTGTTGCGCGGCGACGTCCAGCCGGACGGCCGCGACGCCGAGCTGCAGCTCGATCTCCGCGGTCTCCGCTGCCTCCGGGGTGATCAGCGCGAGCCGGTCGAGGTCCCACTCCCCCGCCAGGTACTGCTTGGACAGCGGCGGCTTGTCGTAGGGGGCCGCCGCCTCCTCCCCGACGAGGACGATCCGGCCGGGGAAGCCCTCGCGGCGCAGGGCCTGGGCGGCGCGCACCCCGCCGACGGACGAGCCGACGACCACGACGGTCTGGGTGGACACGGGTGGGACCCCCTGCTGTGAGTGGATGTGGCCCTGGTGCGAGGTGCTGGACGTGACGGAGCCCCGGTGATCGTGACGGGCACGACCACCGGGGCTCCTGCGGCGTCAGCCGATGTTGATCGGCAGCATCCGGGGACCGCGGATCTGACCGGTCGACCAGCGCATCGGCGCACCCTCGGCCAGGCTGAACTCGGGGATCCGGTCCAGCCAGACGTCGAGCGCCACCCGCAGCTCCATGCGGGCCAGGTGCGAGCCGGCGCAGCGGTGGATGCCGAGACCGAAGGCGGCGTGCCGGTTGACCTCGCGGTCGATGACCACCTCGTCGGCCCGCTCGAACTTCTCCGGGTCGCGGTTGGCGGCCGGGAAGGGCAGGAGGACCCAGTCCTCCTTCTTCATCTCGACGCCACCGAGCTCGACGTCCTCCTTGACCAGGCGGGCCATGGTCACGGGGGCGTAGGCGCGGAGGAACTCCTCCACCGCCGTCGTCCGCAGGGCAGGCTCCGCCACGAGGCGCTTGCGGTCCTCGGGGTTCTTCGCCAGGTGCCACAGGGAAGCGCCGATCGCGCTCCACGTGGTGTCGATCCCGGCGATGAGCAGCAGCGCCATCGTGCCCACCACGTGGTTCGGCGCCAGCTTCTGCCCGTACAGCTCGGCGTTGATGAGGTAGGTCGTCAGGTCGTCGCGCGGGTTGTCGATGTGGTCGCGGACCTGCTCGAGCAGGTAGGCGAACAGCACCTCGGTCGAGGCCTCGCGCTCCTCGGGCGACCGGTTGATGCCCTCGAGCGCGTTCTCGACGAAGACCTTGAACTTCGGCGCGTCCTCGGCCGGGAAACCGAGCATGTCCGCGATCACCCGGATCGGGATGTGCATCGCGTACTCGGTGGCCGCGTCGACGCTGTCGCGGCCCTCGAAGGAGTCGATCAGCGAGTGGCAGAAGGCCCGGGTGGTGATCTCCTGCTTCGCGACGTTCGCCTTCGTGAACGCCGGCAGCAGCAGCTTGCGGGCGTCGTGGTGGAACGGCGGGTCGGACGAGATCGGGGGGACCCCTCCGACGGGCGCCAGGTCCAGCGGGGGCCGGTAGTTGCCGACGATGATCGCCCGCGAGGTGAAGTGGTCGGTGTCGTAGGCGATGGCCTGGACGTCCTCGTACTTCGTGGGCAGCCACGCGCCACCGAAGCGCTCGGTGTGCGCGATCGGGCAGCGCCCACGCAGGTCGTCCCAGATCTCGTGGGCGTTCTCGGCGTACTGCTCGTCCATGTGCGAGAAGTCGGTGGCCCAGTCGGAGACCGGGCCGTCCATCACCTCGAACCGGGTGAGCTCCGCGGGATCGGCCCGCTGGAACGGGGAGTCGGTGAACCTGTCATCGACTGTCATTCCGTGCCTCCTCATGAACCAGAACGGCGGACTCGGGGCAGTTGGCTGCAGCGAGACGGATGTCGCCCTCGCGGCCGTCCGGCACGTTGCCGTCGGCCGTGAGCGCGGTGAGCGTGGCGTAGCCCTCCTCGTCCTCGCCGAACAGGTCGGGAGCGAGGTCGTAGCAGCGGCCGTGGCCCTGGCACAGTTGCGAGTCGATCTGCACCTTCATGTGCGGGTTCCTATCTGTTCCTCGGTACGGGCGATGCTCGTCACGACGCGGGTCAGCAGCGCTGTCCATTCCTCGTCGTCGACGTCGTGCAGATCTGGGGTCAGCAGCGTGCTGCCGATGGCCAGCGAGGTGGCGAGGTGGGACACCGCGCGCGGCGACACGGTCGGGTCGATCTCGCCGCGCAGCTGCGCCTGCTCGATCAGGCCGGTCATCCAGTCGGCGCGCTCGCGGACGTAGGCGGTCATCGACGCGGCCACCTCCGGGTCGCGACGCGCCGCGATGAGCGCCTCGATGACCAGGTAGCGCTCGGGGTCCGGGCGCTCGCGGAGACCGGCACCGGTCCGGAGGAACATGTCGACGATCGAGCCGTGGGGGTCGGCGGCGACCATGTCCTCCATCGGCCGGCGGCCGTGCGTGCGCAGCGCCCCGACGAGGAGCTCGGCCTTGGAGGTGAAGTAGGCGTACAGGGCACTGTTGCTGAGCCCCGCCTCCGCCGCGATGTCGGCGACGCGGGTGCCGTCGTAGCCGCGGCGGGCGAACACGTCGGCGGCAGCACGGAGCAGCCGCTGCCGTGTCTGTGCGCCCGTTGCGCCCGCGATGCGTCCCACGACACGAATTGAATAGTGATTCACTTAACAGGTCAAGAGGGCTGGCCCCGGAGGAGTCGAAGAATCCATGCAGGTCGAAGGCGTCGCAGAGTCCGGCGGCGAGCAGCAGGACGTCGTCCGCGAGGGCTGGGCCGGGGTGTTTCCCGTCTCACCGACGGGGACGGACACCTTCCGTGCGCCGCCGCGCCGCCGCGCGCCGGAGCGCTCCTTCGGGGGTGCGGTCGTCGCCCAGTCGCTGCTGGCGGCCGGCGCCACGGTTCCCCCGGACCGCCCCGCGCACTCCCTGCACGCCTACTTCCTGCGGGCCGGAGAGGCCTCCGCCCCGATCGACCTTCACGTCCACCGGGTGCGCGACGGCGGGTCGTACAGCACCCGCCGGGTGACCGCCGAGCAGTCCGGCCGGGCGATCCTGGAGCTGACCGCCTCCTTCCAGGTCGCCGAGGCCGGCTTCACCCACCAGGTGCCGCAGCTGGCCGCACCCGAGCCCGAGTCGCTGCCCACCGCCCAGGAGGCGGCGGCCGACATCGAGGGGCCGCTGGGCGACTGGTTCGCCCGGCTTCCCCGCCGCCACCCCTTCGACATCCGCTTCGACGGCGAGCTCCCCCGCGTCGCGGCGTCCCGCGGTGAGGCGGCGCCCCCCAGGCAGCGGTTCTGGATGCGCTCCCTCGAGCCGCTGCCCGACGAGCCACTGGTTCACGCGGCCGCGCTGGCGTACGCGTCGGACATGCTCATGCTGTCGACGTCGCTGGCGCCGCACGCGCGGGCGGTGGGCGCCCCCGACGTCGCCGCGGCCAGCCTCGACCACGCGGTCTGGCTGCACCGCCCGGTGCGCGCGGACGAGTGGCTCTGCTTCGAGCAGGAGAGCTCGTGGGCCGCCGGTGGGCGCTGCCACTGCTCCGGCCGGCTCTTCGACCGCGCCGGCCGGCTGGTCATGACCGTCGCGCAGGAGGGCATGGTGCGCCCGCTCGGGCCCCGGTGACCCGCCGGCGTCAGTCCTGCCGGGCGGCCGTCCGGACCGCGCGGCGGGCACCCAGCGAGCACGCCATCGCGCCGAGGCAGACGACCAGCATGGTGATCGCCGTCCACCGGTACCCGGTCACCAGATCCAGCAGACCCGCGTCGGACACCTCGGAGATCGTCCCGGCGAACACGTAGCGCCGGAGCTCCTGCGGCAGCGGGCTGGTCAGCACGGTGAGGATCACCGCGGTGCCCAGGACGGCGCCGGTGTTCTGCAGCATCAGCCGCATGCCGTTGGCGATGCCGAGGCGCTCGCTGGGCATCGTGGCGAGCAGCACCTGGGTGTTGGAGGGCATGAAGAACCCGGAGCCGGCGCCCACGAGGACCAGCGCGAACACCACCGCGCCGTAGTGGACCTCCGCAGAGGCGAACGCCAGCAGGACGCCCAGGCCGGCCGCCGTGGCGGCGTTGCCCAGCACGGTGAGGGTGTGCGCCTCGATCCACCGCTGGAAGAAGCCCGACGCCGCGGAGAAGACCAGCGCCGACACCGCCAGCGGGAGGACCTTCAGCCCGGCCGACAGCGGATCCTCCCCACCCACGGCCTGCAGGTACAGCGAGACCAGGAGCACGACGCCGAACTGCCCGATGGCGTTGAGGAACGAGGCGCTCAGCCCCCAGGAGAAGCTGCGGTCCTCGAACAGGCGGGTGTCCATCAGCGGGTCACGCACCCGGCGCTCGACCAGCAGGAACGCGGGCAGCAGGACGGCGAACGCGATCAGCCCACCCACGACCACCGGGTGCCCCCAGCCGAGCGCGGTGGCCTGCGACAGCGCGACGAGACCGCACCCCAGTCCCAGGAACGCCAGCAGGTTGCCCGGGACGTCCAGCGCCATCCGCTCACCGGAGCGCGGTACCGGCGGCAGCGCGACGATGCCCCAGATCAGGCAGCCGATGCCGACCGGCACGTTGGACCAGAACAGCCACTGCACCCCGACGTGCTCGGCGAGGAAGCCGCCCAGCGTCGGACCGACGAGCTGGGCGACGGAGAACGACGCCAGGTAGATGCCCATGCCCTGGCCGAGCCGGTGCCGCGGGAAGGCGCCGGTGACCAGAGCCGCGCTGTTGGTCAGCAGCATCGCCGCGCCCGCCGCCTGCAGGACCCGGCAGGCGACCAGCCACCACGCGTCCGGGGCGAACCCCGCGAGCAGGTTGCCCACGGTGAAGACCGCCAGGCCGGTCAGGTACATCGACCGGCGCCCGAAGAGGTCGGCCAGCCGGCCGAAGGACACCATGAGCAGCGTCTGGGTGAGCATGAACGACAGCAGGATCCAGCTCGACGCCGTCGCCGAGGCGTCGTACTCGCGCGCCACCGCGGGCAGCGCCACGTTCAGGGCGCTGTTCGACATCCCGGAGAACATGCTGGCGAGCCCGACGACGGAGAGCACCCGCCAGGCCTCGCGCATGACGGCGGACTCGTCGCGGGCAGGCGCCGACTCCGTCGGGGGCACGGCCGGGAAGGCCGGTTCGGGGCTGTCGGTCGCGCCGGAGGTGCCGACGACCGGTTGCTCGAGCCCGTCCGGGCGCGAGGCGGTCGACCAGGCCATGAGCCCTCCCCCTTGTCCCGGCAATCCTAGAACAAGGCTCTAGAGCTGAGGACGGCGGTGGGGCATGCTGGCCGGGCGGCGCAGAGCAGCGCCGCGAGGTCGAGGGAAGGCGGATGCCGGCAGTGGACGCGGTGGCGATCGGAACGAGTGCGGGCGGCCCAGGCCGTCTCCAGGAGCTCGACGGGCAGACCGGCCCGGGCGCGCGGGCGGGGGGTGCCTGACCATGGCGCTGGACCCATCGGCCATCGGTCGCGAGGGGGCACCCCACGAGCGGAGCTGGACGTCCAAGGACGCCCTGCTCTACGCCGTCGGGGTGGGCGCCGGACTGGGTGACCCCAGCCAGGAGCTCTCCTTCACCACGGAGAACAGCCACGGCGTGGACCAGCAGGTGCTGCCCACCTTCGGCGTCCTGCTCGCCCAGGCGCCCGGCCCGGGCATCGGCGAGTTCGACCGGACGATGCTCGTGCACGCCGAGCAGGAGATCCGGCTGCACCGGGTCCTGCCGGTCGAGGGCACGGTGCGCGCCCAGGCCCGCGTGGAGTCGATGGAGGGCAAGCGCAGCGGCGCCCTGGTCACGACGTCGTCCACGGCCGTCGACGTCGACGGCGCGCCGCTGATCACCACGCGCAGCTCGATCTTCATCCGGGGCGAGCAGGTCGAGTCCGGCTCGGCCGCACCGGCCGACGACTGGGCGCAGCCCGACCGCGCGCCGGACTGGGAGGTCACCCTGGCCACCCGCCCGGAGCAGGCGCTGCTCTACCGGCTCAACGGCGACCGGAACCCGCTGCACTCCGACCCGAAGTTCGCGGCGCGCGCCGGGTTCGAGCGGCCGATCCTGCACGGGCTGTGCACCTACGGCATCACCGGCCGCGCGCTGCTCATGTCGGCCATGGACGGCGACCCGGGACAGTTCCGCGCCATGTCGGGGCGCTTCAGCTCTCCGGTACTGCCCGGTGACGAGCTGACCGTGCGCATCTGGCGCCAGGACGGCGGTGCCGACGGCGCCTTGCTGTTCCGGACGCTCCGCGGCGACGGCACGGTCGTCATCGACCGCGGCCGGGCGGAGGTCGGCGCGCCGGAGTGATCCGGGGTCAGGCGCCGGCGACGGCCGCGCCGGCGTCTGACCGCGGCTCCGGTTCACCGGCTGCGGAGGGGTCCGTCTCCTCCGGGCCGGTGCCGGCGCCGAGCTCGTCGGCGACCGCGGGCAGGAGACCCAGCCGCTCGATCATCGCCACGGCCGCGTCGACGATGGCATCGGCCTCCCGGCGGGTCCGGGCTGCCATGACCTCACGGCTCGCCTCGCCGATGACGGTGGTCAGCACGGAGACCGTGACGCGGCCGATGGCGTCGTCCCGGGCCTGCAGCAGCAGCGAGTTCTGCCTCAGCCACTCGTGGCCGCGGGTGCGCCGCATCAGCTCGAAACCGGGCGGGCCGTCCTTGTCGACGAACAGGCTGCCCACGCCGCGCCCCTCCCACGAGCCGCGCAG
This sequence comes from Blastococcus sp. SYSU DS0617, assembly GCF_054051075.1. Lineage (NCBI taxonomy): Bacteria > Bacillati > Actinomycetota > Actinomycetes > Geodermatophilales > Geodermatophilaceae > Blastococcus > Blastococcus sp. SYSU DS0617. Next base: position 17,837 of record NZ_JBJHAO010000020.1, on the reverse strand, counting down.
GAAGCCCCGCGCCCCCGCGACGAAGAGCGCGAGGGGCCGGTCCTCCCCCGCTCGCCGCGCGGCGGAGACGGCCTCGGCCGCACGCTTCTCCTGGCTGCCCTGCCAGTCCTCCCACAGGGCCAGGAAGAGCTCGCTCTTGCCGCCGAAGTGGTGGTAGAGGCTGCCCACGCTGGAGCCCGCGCGCTCGACGACGTCGGCCACGCTGGACTCCGCGAAGCCTCGCTCGGCGAACACCTCGCGGGCAGCGTCCAGCAGTACCCGGCGGGTCTCGCCGGTGCGGCTCCACTTCCAGGCACTGCGCCCCGGGACGGGACCGGCGTCGCGCGGCATCGCAGCTCCCCTTCCCGGGCTAGAACGACGTTCTAGAACAGCGTAGGGCACCGACGGGCCGGGAACCTCCCGGCGGAACGCGAGCTCCGCCACGCTCACGGGAGACCGCGCCGGCCGCCGCCCCCAGCGGAGCGGCGGCCGGCCGCGGGATCAGCGGGGCGACTTCCCCAGCACGAGGGTCGCGCCCGCCATGAACATGCCGCCGTTGCCCATGACGACGCTGCGCTCGACGCCCTCGACCTGCGCGGCGGCCTCGCCGCGCACCTGCCGCACGGCCTCCTGGATCGCGAACATGCCGTACATGCCGGTGTGCGTGTACGACATGCCGCCGCCGTTGGTGTTCAGCGGCAGCCGCCCGCCCGGGGAGGTGTGCCCCTCGGCGACGAACGCCCCCGCCTCACCGCGTCCGACGAAGCCGGCGTCCTCGAGCCCGTAGAGCGGCACGTGGGCGAAGGCGTCGTAGATCATCAGGTGGTCGACGTCGGAGTGGGTGATGCCGGCCTCGGCGAACGCCGCCGCGCTCGAGCGCTTGAAGGCGCCGAACGAGGTGAGGTCGGGCATCTGGCTGACCATCGGGGAGTCCGCGGCCTCGCCGGCACCGAGCAGGTGCACCAGCGGCTTGTCGTACCCGCGGGCCTCGGCCTTCTCCCGCGTCGTGACCACGAGCGCGCCGCCGCCGTCGGTGACCAGGCAGCACATGAGCAGGGTGAACGGCCAGGCGATCATCTTCGAGTTCAGGACGTCGTCGACCGTGGCCAGGTCCTGCATGAGGGCGCGCGGGTTCTTGTTCGACCAGCGGCGCTGGGCGACCGCGACCTCCGCCAGCTGCTCGAGCGTCGTGCCGGTCTCCTTCATGTACCGCAGCGCGGTGAGCGTGAAGGCGGTCGGCGGGCCGAAGACGCCGTAGGGCGCCTCGAACTGGCCGTTGAGCGACTGCGGGCTGCGACCCCAGCCGGGGGCGTCGACCCGCGAGCGCCCGGACTCGCCGTGCGTGATGAGCACGGTCTCGGCCAGGCCGGCGCGGATGGCCCCGGCGGCGTGCCGGACGTGGAAGAGGAACGACGTCCCGCCCACACCCGTGCCGTCGAGCCACTTCGCCTCGATGCCGAGCGCGTGGGCGATGCCCACGGGCCCCGGCGACTGGACCGTCGCGATGCCGTCGATGTCGGCGGGGGTCATCCCCGCGTCCGCGAGCGCGTTGCGCGCCCCCTCGAGGTGCAGGCTCAGCGTCGAGAGGTGGGGCAGCTTGCCCAGCTCGTCGGTCTCGGCCGCACCGATGATGACGATGTCGTCCTTGGCGCTCATGCGGCACTCCCGGCAGGTGCGAACAGCGGCAGGTGGACGTCGCCGCGCGGCTCGAAGACCACGCGCAGCGGCATGTCCAGCGGCAGCTGCTCGGGGTCGGCCTCCACCTGGACGAGGTTGGTCATCATGCGGACGCCCTCGGGGAGCTCCACGACCGCGATGACGTAGGGCACCTCCTCGGCGAACCCGGGGCCGCCCCGGTGGCTGATGACGTAGGAGTGCAGCGTGGCGGTGCCGTCGCTGACCACCCACTCCAGGTCGGTCGAGTAGCAGTGCGGGCACGCGGGCCGCGGGTAGAAGACGTGCTTCCCGCAGGACGTGCACCGCTGGATGCGCAGCTCACCGGCGGCGCAGCCCTCCCAGAAGGGAAGGGTCTCCGGGGTGGGTACGGGGGCGGGCTTCGTGAGTGGCGGCACCGGCGTGGCTCTCCTCAGGTCGGAACGGGATCGGCAGTGGTCTGGGGGTGCGGGGTCCGGGTGTGGGCGATCGAGGCCTCCACGGAGATCCTCGCGGCGTCGCGCAGCTCGGGGGCCAGCTCGGGGTACAGGTGGTCGACCAGCGCGTCGGGTTCGCGGATGCCGTCCGCCATGGCCTGCACGACCTGGTCGAGACGGCGCATCCGCGCCTGCCGACGGCGTTCGAGCTCGGGCAGCGGGTCGGGCAGGGCAGGGCCGTGCCCGGGGAGGATGACCGACCCCGGCGCGGACAGCACCTCGCCGAGCCGATCGAGGCCGGCGAAGAACTCCCCGAGCCGACCGGGCTCGACGATCGGTGACCCGCGTCCGAGGACGGTGTCGCCGGTCAGGACGCTGCCCTCCACGGGGAGGGAGAAGCAGAAGGAGTCGCCGGTGTGGCCCGGCGTCCACAGCGCACGGACCTCGAGCGCGCCGATCCCGATCAGCTCGTCGTCGGCGAAGGGCCGGTCGGAGAGGCGGCGGTTCGCCGCCCGCAAGGTCGCGCCGGTGACCGCGGCCAGCCGGCGGGCGAGCTCGGAGTGGTCGGAGTGGGCGTGGGTAACCCACACCTCGACGACGCGGCGGTTCCCGGCCGCCGCCAGGACCGCGGCGAGGTGCGCGTCGTCGTCGGGACCGGGGTCGAGCACCGCGCAGACGTCACTGCCCGGCTCGGCGAGCACCCAGGTGTTGGTGCCCTCGAAGGTCCAGGCGTTGGCGTTGGGCGCGAGCACGAGGGTGGCCCGCTCGGTGGCGGGCGACGGGACGCCAGGGCGCGGGGGCGCGGTGTCCCGGGTCCACACGTCGAGCGCCTCCTAGATCGCGGTTCTAGAATCCGCCTCGCACCCTAGACCATGGGTTCGGGCACCCCCGAGCGCTCCCCGGTGGCGCTGCGGCGGCCCTGTGCGGCGCAGCCGGCGGCCGGCCGTCGTCGTGCTTCGGCGGCCCCCGTGGACACCACGAGCAGTCCGGCGGCGACGAAGAAGGCCACCTGCGAACTCGCCGCGCCGGTCACCGCGCCGAGCAGGACGGCGCCGACGGCCTGGCCGACGGTCAGCCCGATGAACAGGACGCCGGCCGCGGCCGGCGCGGCTGCCGGTGCCCGGTCCGCCCCCCAGGCGATCAGGACACCGCTCAGGGCGACGAAGGCGCCGCCGAAGCAGGCCAGGGCCAGGGCGGCGAGCACCGGGTCACCGGGCGCCCACGCGAGCCCCGCGGTCCCGGCGCTGGTGATCAGGACCGTGCAGATCCAGGCACGGCGCAGTCCCAGGCGCTGGACCAGCACGCCGCTGATCCCGCCGACCAGTCCGGCGGCGCCCAGGACGCACCAGAGCAGTCCGGTGACCCGGGGCGGAAGACCTTCCTGGGTCATGAGGTCACGCCCGAACGTCCACACGCCGGCACACCCGGCGCCCGACAGCACGGCGGCCAGCAGCGGCCGCCACAGCCGGCCGAGCAGCGCGCGGAGCCCAGCGGCCCTCGGCGCCGCGGTCGCCGGTGCCTCCGCGCCCCATCGCGCACTCCGGTCCGCCCAGCCGGTGACCGCCAGTGCGACCACACCGAACGCCACCCACGACCAGCGCCAGGCGTCGGGCAGGAAGAGCACCAGCAGGCCACCGGCGACGACGCCCGCCCCGGTACCGCTGTTCACGACCCCCTGCGCCCGTGCCGCCCCGGCCGCGGGCACGGTCGAGGCGACGGCGGCGACCAGCGCGGGGGTCGCCGCACCCGCGCCGCTGCCCGCGACCAGGGCGCCGACGGCGAGGACGGGGCCGTTCCAGGCGACGGCGACCACGAGGCACCCCAGCGCCGCGCTCCCACCGGCCAGCCACAGCGTGGCGCGGGCCCGACCGGCGCCCACAAGCCGGCCCGCCAGGACGGCGGAGGCGCAGTAGCCCCCGTAGCTGCCCGCCGCGACGACTCCCGCCGTGCCCGCGGACAGCCCGAAGGCGGTTCGGAACTCGGGCAGGTAGAGGCCGTAGCCGTACCGGGCGAGGCCGTAGGTGACCGCGATGACGGCCAGTCCGGCAGCGACCAGCCGGTTCCCCCGACTGAGCCGTAACGATCGTTTCATCATAACGAGCGTTACAGTAGGCGCATGGTCGCTGATCTCGCATCCCGACCGGCTCGGGAACGGCTGCTCGCCGCCGCAGGCGAGCTGTTCTACGAGTCGGGCATCGCCGCGACCGGCGTCGACGCCGTCCTCACCCGAGCCTCGGTCTCCCCCGCCACGATGTACGCCCACTTCGCCGGCAAGGACGGCCTGGTGGCCGCCTACCTGCAGCAGCGCCACGAGGACTGGCGGCGGGCCTGGGACGACGTCCTCGCCGAGCGGCGCGACCCGGTCGAGCGCCTGCTGTCCGTGTTCGACGCGGTGGCCCGCTACCGGGAGCGCGCGGGGAACCGCCGCGGCTGCGGCTTCCTCGCGGCGGCCACCGAGCTGCCCCCCGGCCACGCCGGGCAGCGCTGGCTGGACGCCGACTCGCAACTGCTGACCACCCGGCTGCGCGAGCTCGCCGCGGAGGCCGGCGTCGAGGACCCCGCGGACGTCGCCGCCACGCTGCTGCTGCTCTACGACGGCGCGCTCAACCGCTTCGCCCGGGCCGCCACGACACCCGGACTGCCGGCCGACGACCCGCTGGCGCGGGCGCGCCGGCTGGCCGCGCTGCACGTGCGCGCCGCCCGCTCCGGCTGAGCTCAGACCAGCCGGTCCACCGCCTCGCGCGCAATCTCGGGCGGCACGACGTGCGGCCCGGGGAACTCGCGGTAGGTCACGTCGTAGCCGTCGTCGCGCAGGGCGGGCACGATCCGACGGCTGGTCTGCTCGATCGGCAGGACGTCGTCGGCGATCCCGTGGGAGACGAAGATCGCCGGCCTGCCGCTGCGCGGCGCCCCCGGCGGCACGAAGCCCGGCGAGAAGGCGAGGACGTCGCCGAACAGGTCCCCGTTGGCCAGGCCCAGGCCGAGAGCGTAGGACGCGCCGTCGGAGAAGCCGGCGACCGCGACCCGCCCGGGGTCCACCGGGACGGCGGCGAACGCGGCCTCGAGTGCGCGGTCGACGACCTCGACGTCGACCCCGTAATCGCCGGTGACGGCGTCCCAGGTGCTGCCCCGCGACGCCGGCGCCACCACCAGCAGGCCGTACTCCTCGGCCAGTGGGCGCAGCAGCGTCAGTGCCCCCTCGGCGTTCCCCCCGGCTCCGTGCAGGCTGAGCACCAGCGGCGCCGCCTCCCCCGGTACCAGGGTCCCGGGCACGTGCAGGAGCGCGTCCCGCTCGGGTTGCAGACCCAGCGGCCGGGTACCAGGAGCGGGCGGCGCAGCCGACGCCGACGACCGGGCTCCCGGGCGCGCGGTCAGCACGCCGGCGTCACCTGCTGCTCCCCCGCTCCGCCGCTCGCCGGCGGGCGCACCACAGGCCGCGAGCAGGCCGGCGGCGGCCGCGAGGAGCCCTCGACGCGTCAGCACTGCCGTCCTGTACCCGCGCGACCGGGCGCAACCGATCCTGGCTGCCGCTCACCGGGCCTTCGGGATCATGATCCACAGGACGATGTAGGCGAGCTCGCCGAGGCCGAAGAGCCCGAACAGCACGAAGCCCACGCGCACCAGGCCGCGCGACAGGCCGAACCGGTCGGCCAGCGCCGCGCACACCCCCGCGATGACCTTGCCGGACCGGGGCCTCACCAGAGTCGATGCCATGCGGGGACCCCTACCCCCGGGACGGGGGGACGCACACCCGCGGGAGCACCGCCACGTGGCCGATCTCACCGGGCACCCTGGACGGGAGGAAGCACCGTGCACGATCATGTAGGGAACGGCCATCGTCGTCCCCGACGCGGTGCCAGGACCCCCGGCCCCGGCGGAAGGACCGCGACGCAGTGAGTGCGACAGGGGCCGACCCATCGGCGCCGGGCTCGCGTGCCGGTGCCCGTGGGGCAGCCGAAGCGGCCCGGCAACTGCTCGGTGAGGGCCGGCTGGCCGCCGTCCGGAAGCTGCGTGTCGACACGTCGGTCCCCGCCGCTCTCGACGGTCTCGTCTCCGCGGCCTGCCGCCTGCTGGGCGCGGCGTCCGGCCAGGTGTCGGTGCTGTCGGACGAGCAGTTCGTGGCCGCCGGGTCCGGCGTCGCCCGGGCGGACGTCGGCACCACCGGGCCGCTGGACGACTCGCTGTGCACCCTCACCGCGGCGGATCGCCGGCCGCTGGTCCTGCGCGACGCCCGGCTGGACGACCGGGCCGCTCCCCTCGGGCCCGTGGCCACCGGCACGGTCCGGGGCTACCTCGGTGTGCCGCTGTTCGACCGCGACGGCGAGGTGCTCGGCTCGCTGTGCGTGTTCGACCCCGGCCCGCGCGACTGGTCGGCCGGGGACGTCGACATCCTGCGGGTCCTCGGCCGGGCGGTCGCCAACGAGCTGACCATGGCCGCGTTCCTCGTGGCGCACGAGTCCGAGCGGCTCCGCTGGACGCTGTCCGTGGACGCCGCCGAGGTGGGCAGCTTCGACTACGACCTGCTCACCGGCGAGCTGGTCTGGGACGCACGGCTGCAGGAGCTCTTCGGCTACGCCGACGGGGAGTTCGACCGGACGATCGAGGCGTTCAACGCACGGCTGCACCCCGACGACGTCGACCGGGTCGGCCAGGCGATCGAGGCGACGGTGCGCGGCGACGGGGACCTCGACGTCGAGTACCGGGTGGTCACCCCCGACGGCAGCACTCGGTGGCTCCAGGGTCGCGGCAAGACGCTGCGCGACGAGGACGGCACCGCCGTGCGCCTGCTCGGCGCGGCCTACGACACCACCGACGTCCACCAGCCGCGCACCAGCCGGATGCTCGAGGCCATGCCGTCGGGATTCGTCTCGCTGGACGCCGAGTGGCGGTTCACCGTGCTCAACACCGCCGCCGAGCGGTTGCTCGGCCGGCACCGCGACGAGCTGCTGCGGCGCACGATCTGGGAGGCCTTCCCGGACACGGTGGACAACGAGTTCGAGACGGCGTTCCGCACCGCCGTGGAGACCCGGACACCGCGGACCATCGAGGCGTTCTACCCGGGCCCGCTCAACGCCTGGTACGAGATTCTCTGCTGGCCCACCCCGGACGGGCTCTCGCTGTACTTCGCCGACGTCACCGACCGCAAGGCGGCCGCCGCCGAGGCCCAGGCCGCGTCGGGACGTCTGTTGCTGCTGGCGGAGGTCAACAGCGCGCTGCTCGTCGCCGACGACGTCCCCGGCGTCGTGGCCGACCTCCCCCGCCGGCTGGTCCCGCTGCTGGCCGACGGCTGCTTCATCACGCTGCTCCAGGAGGACGGCCGCCCCCAGGACGTCGGCTGCTGGCACGCCGACCCCGCCCGCCGCGAGGCCCTGGTCCAGTACACCTCCCAACGCCTCGACTCGATGCCCGCCGGGGCGCCGGTGGCCCGGGTGCTGGCCACCGGGCGACCGGTGCGCAGCACCGCCGACGAGCTGCGCGGGCTGCTGACCGACGGGCCGGCCCGGGACCTGCTCGACCAGCTCGGCGGTCAGGACGGGCTGGTGCTGCCCATCCACGGCCGGGGTCGGCTCGTCGGCGCGCTGTCGCTCTTCTCCGGCGCCGCCAGGACCCACAGCCCGGACGACGAGGCAGCGGCCCAGGAGATCGCCTACCGGATCGGCCTGGCGCTGGAGAACGCCCGGCTCGCGCGAGCCCAGTCGCAGCTCGCCGAGGGCCTGCAGCGCAACCTGCTCACCCCGCCGCCCGAGCAGGAGCCGGTCGAGATCGTGGTGCGGTACGTACCGGCCAGCGAGTCCGCCCGCGTGGGTGGCGACTGGTACGACGCCTTCGTCCAACCCGACCGGGGCACCATGCTGGTCATCGGCGACGTCGCCGGGCACGACGTGGAGGCCGCTGCCGCGATGGCGCAGCTGCGCAGCATGCTGCGCGGCATCGCCACGTACGGCGGAGGCGGGCCGGCCGAGGTGCTGCGCGGGCTCGACGCGTCGATGGAGCTGCTGGGCACCCGGACCCTGGCGACTGCCGCCGTCGCCCGCCTCGAGCAGAGCGCCGAGGAGCGCACCCGGGGCCGGACCCGGCTCGTGTGGGCCAACGCCGGTCACCCGCCGCCCCTGCTGGTGCACGCCGACGGCAGCCACGACTTCCTCACCGGTCCGCGGGCCGATCTCCTGCTGGGGGTCGACCCGACGGCGCAACGCGCCGAGTACGTCCGGACCCTGGAGCGGGACACGACCGTGCTGCTCTACACCGACGGCCTGGTGGAGCGCCGCGGCAGCGACCTCGACGTCGACCTGCAGCGGCTGCGCGACGCGGTGCAGGAGCTGGCCGGCTGCACGCTCGACGAGCTGTGCGACGGCGTCATCGACCGGCTCGTCGACGGCCGGCCCGAGGACGACGTCGCCCTGGTCGCCATCCGGCTGCACGGCTAGGCACGGCGCCGCGCGACGCATGGCCGGGTGCGGGGCCGGGCACACCTGCGACGTGCGCGAGATGAACCCCAAGGACCCGAGCACCCTGTACAGCGAGGGCCCGGTGGCCGACGAGCCACCCGACGACGACGTGCCGGAGACCTCGCCGCTGCCGGACTCGGGCGGGGTCGGCCCGGGCCCGGACGACCTGGACTGACGCCGCGGCCGCTCAGTCGGTCCGAGCTGCCGGGGACGCCCGTCGGGTGGTCGCACGTTCGACCAGCCGCCACTCCGGACGCAGGAGCGTCTCCCCCGCCTCGTCCTGCACCACCGCCAGGGCGCACGCCCGCCCCTGTTCGCGCAGCGACTGGTGGATCGTCGTGAGGCCGGCGGCCTCGGCCGCTGCCGAGTCGTCCCAGCCGGAGACGGCGAGCTCAGCGGGAACCGACCGGCCGAGCCGGGCGGCGGCGCGAAGGACTCCGAGGGCGAGCTCGTCCCCCATCGCGGCGACCGCGTCGACGGCGCCGTCGGCGAGCAGCCGTTCTGCGGCTGCCTCCGCCTCGACCGGGTCGTTGCGCGCGAGGACCACGACGGGCGTCTCGGCCCACCGCTCGCCGAGCGCCGCCGCGAACCCCTCGAGCCGGGCCCGGGTCACCGGGAACGGCGCGGAGCCCGGGTCGGGCCCGTGGAGCAGCGCGGGCTCCCGCCGACGGTCCAGGGGAACGAGACGACTGCCGGGGACCGGCTGCCGGCGAACGTCGCCCCACCGACCGCCCGGGCCGCCGCCCGGTCGTCGACCGACACCAGGGCCATGCCGTCGACCCGAGGGCCACCGTGGACGACGGCGGGGACGCCGAGCTCGCTGACGACGTCGAGCAGGGGGTCGTCGTCGACCGTCGTCCAGAGCACGAACCCGTCGACGGCCGCCTCACGGACACGGTCGGCGTCCGCGGCGGTCCCCGTCACCGGGATGAGCGTGAGCCCGAGCTCGTGGTCCACGCAGACACCGGAGACGCCGGCGAGGAACTGGGTGGCCTGGGGGTCGTCGAAGGCGTACGTGAGGGTTCACCGAGCACCACGCCGAGGGCGCCGGTCCGTCCACGTGTACGTCGGGCAGCTGGCCGACGCCGTGGACCTCCGGGGCGCGATGCTCGGGGTCGCCGCGCTGGCGGTCCTGTTCGCCGTCGTCGTCTCGCCGGTGCTCGCCCGCGCCCGGCGGGGGCGGGCTACGCGGCGGCGCGGCGGGCCCGGACCGCCTCGGCCAGCTCGGCGAGGATCACTTCGGTCGTGCCGAGGTCGACGCACGCGTCGGTGACGCTGCAGCCGTACGTCAGCCGGTCGGGGTGGCGCTGGTCGAGGTCCTGCCGCCCCTCGACCAGGTTGCTCTCCACCATCACGCCGCGGATGGCCCGTTCACCCCCGGCGATCTGCCCGGCGAGGTCGCGCACGACCTCGATCTGGCGCCGGTGGTCCTTCTGGCTGTTGCCGTGCGAGGCGTCGACCACGACCACCTCCGGCAGGCCCCGGGCGGCCAGCTTGGCCCTGGTCGCGGCGATGTGGGCCGCGGAGTAGTTCGGCCCCGACCGGTCGCCGCGCAGGATGACGTGCCCGGTGGCGTTGCCCGTCGTCGACAGCTGGGCGCTCACGCCGTGCGCGTCGACGCCGAGGAACTCGTGCCGAGCCCGCGCGGCCACCACCGCCTGGATGGCGGCGTCGATGCTGCCCTCCGGGGAGTTCTTGAAGCCGACGACCGAGGAGAACCCGGACACCCGCTCCCGGGCCGTCTGGTCGGTGACGTTGCGGGCGCCGACGCCGTTGTAGGTGACCAGCCCGTTGACGTACTGCGGCGTGAGGGCGTTCAGCGGTTCGGCCGCGACCGGCACGCCGAGCCCGGTGATCCGGCCCATGAGCATGCGGGTGGCGACCAGCCCGACGCTGATGCGGCTGGAGCCGTCGAGGAACGGGTCGTAGGCGAAACCCTTCCAGTCCACCTCGGTGCGCGGCTTCTCGGTGTAGGTGCGCATCAGGATCTCGAGGTCCGCGCCGTGCCGCTCGCGCATGCGGGCGAGGAAGTCGGCGTACTCGAGCGCGGCCGCCGGATCGTGGATCGAGCAGGGCCCCGCGATGACGGCGACGCGGTCGTCGGCGCCGGCGAGCACGTCGGTGACCGCGCGCCGCGCGGCCCGGGTGGTGGCGACCGACGCCGCGGACAGCGGCACGACGGACGCGACCGCTGCCGGCGTGACGACGACGCTCAGGCCGGTGATCCGGGCGTTGACCAGATCCCCGAGGTCGACCGGCGGCGCGTCCGCGACGTCCAGCCGCCGCGCGACCTCGGGGAGCAGCTCCACCAGGGCGGCGTCGATCCGGGCGTTCACCTGCGTCTGGACGTCGACCAGCAGGTCGGCCACGCGGGTGGCCTCGGCCAGGATGCTGTTCCCCGGATGGGCGTGCTCCTGCGTCGTCACGGGTCCTCCAGCGCCTCGACGGGATCCGCACCGCGGGAAGCGGTCCGGCACCCCAGCATCGTCCGTCGTCCGCGCCGCCCCGACACCGGACCCGCGCGGGGAACCGCGCGCCCCCCGCCGGAGGTCCGGCGGGGGGCGCGCGACGGGCGGGCGGGGTGGGTCAGCCCTGCTGCGGCTCCAGCTCGCCGCGCAGCTCGCGCTTGAGGAACTTGCCGGCCGGGTTGCGCGGCAGCGGCGACGTCCTGATGTCGATCACCGTCGGCAGCTTGAAGGACGCCAGCCGCTCGCCGAGGAAGCCGATCAGCTCGTCCTTGGTGAGGGAGGCGCCGGGGTTCAGCACGATCACCGTGGCGACCTCCTCCCCCAGCCGCTCGTGCGGGACGCCCAGCACGGCGGCCTCCATCACGGCCGGGTGCTCGTAGATGGCCGCCTCGACCTCGGCGCAGTACACGTTCTCGCCGCCGCGGAGCACCATGTCCTTGAGCCGGTCGTCGACGTAGACCAGGCCCTCGTCGTCCAGGTGCCCGATGTCGCCGGTGCGCAGCCAGCCGTCGACGATGGTCTCGGCGGTGGCGTCCGGGCGGTTCCAGTACCCGCGGATGAGGTTGGCGGCCCTGAACCAGATCTCGCCGCGCTCGCCGACCGGGAGCACCTCGAAGGTGGCGGGGTCGCGGATCTCCACCTCCATGGGGAGCGGAACCCGGCCCGCGGCCATCGGCTTGTCCAGCGCGTCCTGGCCGGCCAGGCTCGGTCCGAGCGCGTTGGTCTCCGTCATCCCGTAGGAGAAGCCCGGGCTGGCGGCCTTGAAGGCGTTGTCGATGTTGGCGATCAGCGCGGGCGGCGTGGGGGCGCCACCACCACCCACCGAGACCAGGCTCGAGGTGTCGTACTCGGCGAACCGCGGGTGCTGCAGCATGTCGATGCTCTGCGTGGGGACGCCGACGAAGGCGGCCAGCTGCTCGCGCTCGATCAGCTTGAGCGCGGCCTCCGGGTCCCACTTGTACATGATCGCCAGCTTCCGCCCGGCGACGAGCGAGCCCAGCATCACGGCGACGCAGCCGGTGACGTGGAACAGCGGCACGGCGAGGATCGCGCCGCCGGGCGGCGCGTCGGGGTCCTCCGGCGGGTTGACCAGGGCCTGCACCATGCCGCGGGCCAGGAACCCCATGACCGCGCTGACCAGCGCGCGGTGGGTCGAGACGGCGCCCTTGGGGCGGCCCGTGGTGCCGGAGGTGTAGAGGATGGTGGCGTCGTCGTCGGGGCCGACCGCCACGTCGGGCAGCGGGGCGCCCGTCATGAAGACGTCCTCCCACCTGTCGGCGCCCTCGACCGGCTCGGCAGCGCGGACGACGATGACGCGGCAGCCGAGCCGCGCGGCGGAGGCGCCGGCGATCTTCGCCCGGGACTCGTCGGCGACGAGCACCGTCGCACCGGAGTCCTGCAGGGCGAAGTCGAGCTCGTCCTCGGTCCACCAGGCGTTCATGGAGACGCTGATCGCGCCGATGGAGAGGACCGCGATGAACGCCTCGACCCACTCCGGGTAGTTGCGCATCGCGATCGCGACCCGGTCGCCCTTCTTCACGCCGTAGCGCTCCACCAGCGTGGCGGCGAAGGCGTCGGCCTCGGCGAAGGTCTCGGCGAAGGTGCGCCGCTCGTCGCCGTAGACCAGGTAGGGGGCGTCGCCATGAGCGCGGGCGAGGCCGAAGATCTCGCGCATGCTCGGCGGAGCGTTCTTGAAGACCTGGTAGGTCCCCCCGTCGGGGCGGATCCAGGGCTCCAGCTCGAACATCTGCCCGGGGCTGGTGAGCTGGGCCACTGCCTCCTGGTGACTCAACGACACGGAAGACGCCTCCTAGGCGGTTGTGCGACAGGACGCCGAGCAGTGACCTCGGCAACATCGACACTTTCATGCTCGAAGCATTTCGGGCAACAGCCGTCCGGACGTGGCGTTCCACCGCGTCGTTTACTCCGCCTCGACGACGCTCCGGCCCGCGGTGGCGTCTCATCGCTCCCGTCGGGCGCACGGGCAACATCTGACGAACCGGACCGTTCCGTCTCGTCCGCTGTGCACCTCGCCGCCGCCGTCGCCCCCGCTTACTGTCGGTAGCAGCACGGGCGCACAAAGTCGCCGGTGACGAGCAGTCCCCGCGCCGAGCGGACCACACCGAGGAGAACGACCGTGACCCTTCCCCAGCGCTCCGCCGCTCCCGCTCTCGCCCGCCCCGCCGGCTACGGCCAGCGTCCCGTCCACCGTCCGGCCGTGCCCGGCGCGCGCCTGCCCGTCCAGCCCACCATGGGCGCTCGGCCGATGGGGATGCGCCCCGAGGCGCAGGCGCCTGCGGGTCCTGTGATGCAGCGGCCGGCTCCGCGCACGGCGGTCTCGTTCCTGACCGTGACGGAGGTGGCGGCGATCATGCGCGTCTCGAAGATGACCGTGTACCGCCTGGTGCACGGCGGGGAGCTGTCCGCCGTCCGCGTCGGCCGTTCCTTCCGCGTTCCCGAGCCGGCCGTGCGCGAGTACCTGGCCGGCGCCCGCACCGACGTCGCCTGATCTCCCGCCGCCGCACGGCGAGGCGGCACCCGGCGTCCGGCGCCCACTCCACGGCCGCACCGTCCGCCGCCCCGGCAGAGGCGTCGTCAGACGGCACGCACCAGCCGGATCACCGCGTCGGAGACGACGTCGGGCCGATCGGCCGGGACGAAGTGGCTCGCGTCGTCCACCACGGTCAGCCGGGCGCCCGGGATCTCCCCGGCCAGTCGCTCCCCGTACGCCGGTGACAGCTGGTGGTCCAGACGCCCCCACACCACCTCGGCAGGGACGTCGAGCCGCGACAGGAACGGCGCCACGGTCTGGGTGTACACCGAGTCCAGCGAGCGCAGGTGCGCGGCGAGCTGCCGAGGCGCTCCCGGTCGCGTCCACGGGCGCACGAAGTGGTCGATGAAGGGGCCTGAGCGCTCCTGGTGGGCGAACAGCGTGCGCAACGCCGGCCGCAATGCGGCCCCCAGCGCGGACGGGGGCAGCCGGTCGACCAGCGGCCACGCCGCCTTCATGGCCCGGACGAGGGGCACCGGCCACCCGTCGTAGCAGACGCCGTCCACGATCCCCAGCCCCGCGACCCGCGTGCTGCTGGTGGTGGCGAGGATCTGGGCCACTCCGCCACCGAGGTCGTGACCCACGACGACCACCCGGTCCAGTTCCAGCGCGTCCAGGAGGTCGACCAGCAGAGCGGCCTGGGCGGCCAGGTCGACGCGATGGCGCTGCGGATTCGCGGAATCGCCGTATCCGAGCATGTCCACCGCGAACACCCGGGCGTGCGCGGCCAGCGCCGGGATCACGTCGTCCCAGAGCCGGTGGTTGGTGGGGATCCCGTGCACCAGGAGCACCGGCGGACCGCTGTCACCCGCTGACCGGACATTGAGCCGGCAACCGCCGACGTCGACCGACCGGACAGTTCCTGAAGGCAGCTCCATGCCCGCCGTCGATGCCCATCTCGCGGCGGGTCACGCACTCCCCCGGCCATCGGCCCGGGTCACCCGAGGCCGCCCGCTCGGCGGGACACCGGGTCGTCCCCGGCCGCCACGGCCTAGCCTCACGTGCAGTGCGCGCCATCCGCAGCAACGCGGCGTCGCGCCGGGGACCACCGCGTCGCGCGAGCCCATCACCACGCCCCCACGGCTCGTTCCCTCGTCCGCGTCTGGAGTGCTGGTGCTGCCGGCTGATGCCCACGTCCACAGCGAGTTCTCCTGGGACACCGGTGGTCCGGCGGCTGCGTCGGCGGCCGGGACCATGAGGCGCACCTGCGCGCGCGCCGTCCGCATCGGCCTCCCCGCCGTGATCTTCACCGAGCACCTCGACGTCAGCGGGTGGCGCGCCGCCCCCGAAGACTTCGCCGAGCACCACCGCCGGCTCATCGACCGGGACGGGCTGATGCAGCCGCCGCCCCTCGACGTCGAGGGCTACGTCGACTCCATCGAGCGTTGCCGGCGCGAGTTCCCCGACCTCCGCATCCTCACGGGCGTCGAACTGGGCCAGCCCCACCTGGACCGTCGAGCCGCCGAAGCCCTCGTCGACTTCTCCACGCTCGACCGGGTCAACGGCTCGCTGCACACGCTGCCGCACGACGGACACCGCAGCGAGCCGGTGACCCTGTTCCGCGAGTGGTCCGACCCTGCCGAGGTGATCTGGACCTACCTGGCGGAGGTCCCGGTCATGGTCGACGGCGGAGACTTCGAGGTCTTCACCCACATCGACTACGCGGCGCGCTCCTGGCCGGCCGACGAGCACGGCCCCTTCGACCACCTGCGGTTCGAGGACGGTTTCCGGCAGGCCATGCGCGCCATCGCCTCGACCGGGCGGGCCCTGGAGATGAACACCGGGCGCCCCCTCCGACCGTGGATCCCGCAATGGTGGGCCGAGGAGGGCGGACGAGCCGTCAGCTTCGGCAGTGACGACCACGCGACGAACGGGCTCGCGGCGCATTTCCACGAAGCCGTCGCACTGCTCGACCACGTCGGCTTCGCCCCAGGAACGCGGCCCGAGGACTTCTGGACCCGCTGACCAGCCCTCCGTGCAGCCCCGCGCCGGCGGGTCGTGCCGTGCCCGGGAGGTCGTGGAGGTGCAGCCGGTCGGCTGGGTCGACGGACAGCGGGTTACCGTCCTGCGGTGGCCGCGGCGGGAACTCCTCGAGCCCGGCCCCGCGGGCTGCTGGCCGGCTTTCCCAACTCTGCCGACCTCGGGGGTCTGGAGCTGTCCCACGGTCGGCGCGTGCCTGCGGGGCGCATCGTCCGGGCCGACACGCCCGCGAAGCTGACCGAGGCCGAGCTGGCCGCCGCCCGAGCCGTCGGGTTCGAGGCGGTCCTGGACCTCCGGTCCCATGACGAGGTACGGGACTGCCCACACCCCCTGGCGCAGCTTCCGGGCTACCGGTCCGTGCCGCTGATCGATCCGGCGGCGGAGGCACGTGAGGACATGAGCCGGTACCGGACGCTCGGCGAGATCTACAGCAGCAGCCTGCAGCGCAACGCCACGCACATCGCCGCCATCTTCGTCGCCCTGGCCGAGGCGCCGCAGGGGCCGGGCCCGGTCCTGGTGTGCTGCCGCGCCGGGCGCGACCGCACCGGCATGGTCGTCGCGCTGCTCCTGGACCTGGCCGGTGCCAAGCGCGAGGTCATCGCCGCCGACTACGCCCTGGTCCCGGAACTGTTCGGTCCCGACGCGCCTGCCTCACCCTTCGAGGACCGCCGGGGTGGCGATGCCATCCTGCGGATGCTCGATCACGTCAGCACCGCGTACGGCTCGACCTCGGGCTACCTGCGCCGGCTGGGGCTGGCGAACGGCACCATCGACGCCCTCCGACGGCGCATGGAGCCCTGACGCCCGAGCAGCCCGCGCGCTTCGGGATCACTGGACGGTGGGGTCGCCCTCCGGCACCTCGATCGCGACCACCTCGGCCACCTTCGCGTCGTTCCCGGACAGCCCGTCGGCCTCCTCGTGCTCGTCGTGGAAGGCCAGCCAGCGCATCCCGAGGGCCTCGCGCTGCTCGTCGTCGACGGCCTCCTTGAAGGGAGGGAAGAAGTCCGTCTCCTCCTCGGCCATGTGGTCGGCGTTGATCTGCCGCGCGTTGCGCACCGCGTCCCACCAGGCCTCGCTGCCGACCTCGTGCTCCTCGACCGCGGCCGCGGCGTGCCGGATCTCGTTGTGGTCGTGCACGCCGTCGGCCGTCTCCTTCTCGCCGTCCGCCTCCTGGGCGAGCAGCGGGTAGAACAGCTGCTCCTCGGCGACGGCGTGCACCTCGAGCTTGTCGTGCAGCGCCTTCCAGGCGTCGGCGAGCTCCTGCCCGTTCAGGTCGTCGAGCGCGGCGAACTCCCGCCGGAAGACCTCGTGCTCGGCAAGAACCAGGGCGGTGATCTCGAAGTCCGACATGCCGGACCCCTTACCCGTCCCTGCGGCTCGTAAGAGTCGGGAGCAGGCCCACCCGGGGACCTGGTCGCTGCCGGGCGGACGCCTGACGGCTATGGGCTCCGCCGCGGCCTCAGCGGTTCTTCCACTGCGGCGCGCGCTTCTCCGCGAAGGCGGTCGCCCCCTCGCGCGCGTCCTCGCTGGCGAAGACCGGCGCGATGACCTTGCTCTGCTCGTCCCAGCCCTCCCGGAACGTCCAGTCCGGGGCCGAGCGGACGATGTGCTTGGTGGCGGCCACGGCGAGCGGTCCGTTCGCGGCGATGACGGCGGCCAGGGCCAATGCCCCCTCGAGGGCGGCGCTCGGTGCGGTCACCCGGTTGACCAGGCCGACGTCGGCGGCCCGGGAGGCGCTGATCGGCTCGCCGGTGAGCAGCAGCTCCAGCGCGATGGCCTGCGGGATCCGCCGCGGGAGGGCGAGGGCGGCGCCACCGGCCGCCACGAGCGAGCGCTTCACCTCGGGGACACCGAACCGGGCGTCCTCCGCGGCGACGATGAGGTCGCACGCGAGCAGCAGCTCGAAGCCGCCGGCCAGTGCCCAGCCCTCGACGGCGCCGATCAGCGGCTTGCGCGGCGGGGTCTCGGTGATCCCGCACAGCCCGCGACCCGCGATGCTCGGGGTCTCACCACGCATGAACGCCTTCAGGTCCATGCCGGACGAGAAGGTGCCTCCAGCGCCGGTCAGGACGCCGACGCGCAGCTCGTCGGACGAGTCGAGCTCGTCGGCGGCGGCCGCGACGGCGTCCGCCACGGCCTTGTTCAGGGCATTGCGCGCCTCCGGCCGGTTGATCGTGATGATCAGGACACCGTCCCGGCGGTCCAGGAGCACCTCGTCGGACACAGCCATCTCCTTCGGTCGGTCGCGCAGTCGTGGCGGGGAGTCGTGCAGTGGTGCGTGCGAGGGGGCCGGGGGCGCAGCCGCTGTCAGCAGCGGCTG
>NZ_JBJHAO010000019.1:0-71990 GCF_054051075.1 Blastococcus sp. SYSU DS0617 | reverse complement strand
GGGGGGGGGGGGGGGGGGGGGGGGGGGGGGGGGGGGGGGGGGGGGGGGGGGGGGGGGGGGGGGGGGGGGGGGGGGGGGGGGGGGGGGGGGGGGGGGGCGTCGGGGGGGGGGGGGGGGGGGGGGGGGTGGGGGTGGGGGGGGGGGGGGGGGCGGGGGGGCCCCCCCCCCCCCCGCCCCCCCCCCCCCCTCCGGTCGCCGTCGTCAGCTGCTGACGGCCTTCTGCTCCGAGGACGAGGAGTCGCCCTCGATGGTGCGCCCCTCGACCGCCGCGGGGGTGTCGGCGCGGGTCACGCTGATCTTGCGGGCCCGGGCCTTCTCCTCGATCGGGATGCTCACGGTCAGCACACCGTCGTGGTAGCTGGCCTCGAGCCGGTCGGTGTCCAGGCTGCGGCCCAGGACCAGCTGCCGGGTGTAGCTGCCGTAGGGCCGCTCGGCCGCGACCCACTCGGCGTTCTCCAGCTGGGGCACGGAGCGCTCGGCGCTGATCGTCAGCGTGGTGCCCTCGACCGACAGGTCGATGGAGCCGGGGTCGACGCCGGGCAGGTCGAAGTGGGCGACGAAGTTGTCGCCGACCTTGTAGGCGTCCATCGGCATGCCCGAGAGCGGGCGGGCGGTCGTCGAGCCGCTGCGGCCGGTCAGCTGGTCCAGCGCGCGGAAGGCGGCGGACGTGGCGGCGAACGGGTCGTAGGCGGTCAGCATCATGATCGATACCTCCGAGATGTCGCTGGTGTGTTCGCTGCCCGAGGTGGAACCTCTAGCGGCGACTAGAGATTACCTCGATCAGACACCCGAGTAAACGTCTCAGCGCCCTCGATGTTCCCGCTTCCAGGCACTGCTCAGGGCGCTGCTCCGGGAGATCGCCGCGGCGATCACCAGCGGCCCGACTCCGAGGATCGCCGTGATCCAGAGGCTGTTCCCGATCCCCGCGGGCATCGGCTCGCGCGAGCTGAGCAGCGACCAGCCCAGACCGAACAGCGGAACGGTCACGACGCCGGTGCCCAGCGCCGCGGCGACCGTCCGGACCGCACCCCGGTTCCGCGCCGCGAGACCCGTGAGCAGCGCCGGCACGAACGTGAACATCCAGTGGAAGACCGGGATGATCGCGCCGGTCTCGAACTCGGAGTCGGCGGCCATGACCAGCGCGTTCCAGATCAGCGCCGCGGCGGCGAGCAGCGACACGACGAGCCAGGTGAGGAACGCGAGGTCCCGGGGGCGGAGAGCGGCATCCCGCAGCGTCGTCCACGCGCCCACGAGGAGGCAGACCGCGGTGACGCCGAGCACCAGCGCGGTCAGCGACGGCGGCACGTCCGCCACCTGCCAGTCGCGCAGCACCCGCTCGGGCACCGCCCAGTCCCGCTGTCCGACCAGGACGGCGACGACGGTGAGGACCACCGTCGCCGCGAGGGTCGGCCAGGGCAGGTGGGAACGCACCCCTGGGGAGGTCGGCGGCGGCGGAGTGGACGGATGCATGGCGCGGAGCGTGGCAGAACCCGGGGGTGTGCGGCTGCGGGCGCGCGTGAACGCCCCCCGACCGGGGCAGTGAGCAGCCCATGGCGGAGAGCGCAGCGCAGAGCCCCGGGCAGGAGAACGAGACCGAGCCGCAGGTCCGCGCGGCCGTCGACGGCGACGTCGTGTCGGTCACCGTCGAGGGAGAGCTGACCGAGGCCGCGCGCCGCCCGCTGGTCCGGATCCTGACCGAGGAGCTGCTGTCCAAGCAGCCGCTGCGCCGGGTCGAGCTGCACCTGGCGGGCGTTCCGTTCATGAGCTCGGCCGGCATCGCCGTCCTCGTGCAGCTGCAGCGCATGGCCGCCCCCCGCGGTGTCGACGTCGCCCTCGTGACCCCGTCGACCGCGGTGGCCCGGCCCCTGCAGCTGACCGGCCTGTGGCACCGCTTCCCGATCGTGGACGCGAGCGGCAACGAGGACCCGGCGGACCACTCGACGGCCGGCCCCGATGGCAGCCCGCGCGAGCACGCCTGACCCGATGTCGGGCGAGCACGCCCGACCCGGTGTCGGGGGCGGTCGGTGCACGCCCGGCCTCCTAGCCTGACCGGGTGCCTCCCAGCCATCCGCACAGCCACGGACCCGACCCCGACGCGCCGCCACCGAGCCCCGAGGCGGTCCGCCTGCGCAGGCGCGCCGTCTGGTTGATGCTCCTGCTGCTCGTGCCCGTCGGCCTCGCCACCGTCATCGGGCTGCTGGTCATGTGGCCCGGCGGCGAACCGACCCGCGCCCAGCAGGTGGCCGCGACGTACCTGCCGCCGGGCACCACCTACCCCGACGGCCGTGTCGTGTCGATCGAGGAGTTCGACTGCGGCGCGACCGACCGATCCGCCACGTGTGCGCGCGCCGTCGTGGAGGTGCTCGAGGGCGAGGGCGCCGGCGACTACCAGCAGGTCGACCTGGACGCCGTGGTGATGGCCAACGGTGTCGAGGAGGGGGACACCCTGGTCCTCAGCCGGGACCCCGGCGCCGAGGGTGGGCCGACCTACATGTTCTGGGACTTCCAGCGCGACGCGCCGATCATCACCCTGGCGGTCGCGTTCGCCGTCGTGGTGGGGCTGGTCGCCCGGTGGCGCGGGCTGGCCTCGCTGGTCGGGCTGGCGTTCGCGTTCTTCGTGCTGCTGCAGTTCGTCCTGCCCGGCCTGCTGTCGGAGTCCTCACCGACGATGGTGAGCCTCGTCGGCTCGGCGGCGATCATGTTCGTCGTCCTCTACCTCGCGCACGGCTTCTCCGCGCGCACCACGACGGCCCTGGTCGGCACGCTGTTCGGGCTGTCGCTGGTCGCCGTCCTCGGGTCGCTGGCCGTGCAGACCGCCCGCCTCACCGGCCTGACCAGCGAGGAGACGACCACCCTCAACAACTACGACCCGACGCTGAACTTCTCCGGCCTGGTGCTCGCCGGCATCGTGGTGGCCGGGCTCGGGGTGCTCAACGACGTCACCATCACCCAGGCCTCGGCGGTCTGGCAGCTGCACGAGGTCGACCAGGCCATGACGTGGCGGGAGCTGTACGACCGCGGCATGGCGGTCGGTCGCGACCACATCGCCTCCACCGTCTACACGATCGTGTTCGCCTACGCGGGCGCGGCGCTGCCGCTGCTGCTGCTGTTCGAGCTCTACGACCAGCCGTTCTGGACCGTCCTCACGTCGTCGGCGCTCGCCGAGGAGGTGATCCGCACGCTGGTCGGGGCCATCGCGCTGGTGCTGGCCGTCCCGGTGACGACGGCGGTCGGCGCGTTCTTCGCCAAGGCGGCGGACACCGAGGCCGGGGTGGCGACCGAGCGCCAGGTGACCGCCCTGCGCACCCGATTCGCGCGGTGAGCCAAGCTGTAGGCGTGTCCGACCTCCTCGCCGCCGCCTCCGCCGCCCCCGGCTTCATGCCCGACGACGAGGGCCGCGCCCTGTACGAGGCCGCCCGCGCCGTCGCCGTCCCCGGGCCGCTGCTGGAGGTGGGCAGCTGGATGGGGAGGTCCGCGCTCTACCTGGCCGCCGCCGCGCGCGAGACCGGGCGCCAGGTGATCACCGTCGACCACCACCGCGGCTCCGAGGAGCACCAGCCCGGCTGGGAGTACCACGACCCGTCGCTGGTCGACCCCACCGTCGGGCTGATCGACACGCTGCCCCGGTTCCGCTCCACCATCGCGACCGCCGGCGCCGAGGACGTCGTCATCGCGATCGTCACCCGGTCCGAGGTCCTCGCGCCGCTGTGGAGCACCCCGCTGGCGCTGCTGTTCCTCGACGGCAGCCACACCGAGGAGTCCGCCCGGCGCGACCAGGACGCCTGGGTGGCCAAGCTGGCGCTCGGCGGCACGCTGGCGATCCACGACGTCTTCCCCGACCCGGCCGACGGCGGGCAGGCGCCCTACGGCGTCTACACCCGTGTGCTGGAGTCCGGCGACTTCACCGAGCTGCCCGGGGCGGGGTCCATGCGGCTGCTGCGCCGTGACCGCTGACCCGCTCGAGGCCGAGCGCGCGGCGGCGCTGGCGCAGGTCGAGGCGCTGACCCGCGAGTTCGACGAGGTAGTGGCGGCGTCGAAGGCGTCCAACGCCGACGACGAGCACGACCCCGAGGGCGCCACCATCGCCTTCGAGCGGCAGCAGGTGGCCGCCCTGCTGGAGTCCACCCGCGCCCGGCTGGCCGACGTCGAGGCGGCGCTCGCCCGCCGGGCCGACGGCGGCTACGGGATCTGCCAGACGTGCGGGCGACAGATCGCACCCGAGCGGCTCGCGGCCCGGCCCTCGGCGCGCACCTGCATCGACTGCGCCCGCTGACCCGCCCCGCCCTCCGGACTTCGACCCCGCTCCGGCCGAGATCACGGGATCTCGGCAGAAAACCTGCCGGCGGGATGTCGAGACGCCGTTGCCGGCTCCGTCCCCGGGGTGCACGCGGCCAGAATGGGCCGCACGTCCTCGCGAGGAGATCACGATGGCCAAGTACCTGCTGCTCAAGCACTACCGGGGCGCTCCGGCGGCGGTCAACGACGTGCCGATGGACCGCTGGACGCCCGACGAGGTCGACGCCCACATCCGGTACATGCGGGACTTCGCAGCGAAGCTCGAGGGCACCGGCGAGTTCGTCGACGGCCAGGCGCTGTCCATGGAGGGCACCTGGGTCCGCTCCGACGGCGCCGGGCGCCCGCCGCTCACCGACGGCCCGTTCGCCGAGACCAAGGACCTGATCGCCGGCTGGATGGCGATCGACGTCGACTCCTACGAGCGGGCGCTGGAGCTGGCCGCCGAGCTGTCGGCGGCTCCGGGCGCGGGCGGCGAGCCCATCCACGAGTGGCTCGAGCTCCGTCCCTTCATGGCCGAGCCGCCGACCGTCACGGAGTGAGCGGGCGGTGGACGAGTCCGGGCTGCGGGCGGTCGTCCCCGCCGTGATCGGGATCCTCGGCCGCCGCGGAGCCGGCTTCGCGGCGGCCGAGGACGCCGTCCAGGAGGCGCTGGCCGAGGCGGTGCGGCTGTGGCCGGACGACCCGCCGCGGGATCCGCAGGGCTGGCTGGTCACGGTCGCCTGGCGGAAGTTCCTGGACGCCACCCGCGCGGACGCATCGCGCCGGAAGCGGGAGCTCCGCGTCGAGGAGGAGCCGGCACCGGGGCCCGCGAGCGAGGTGGACGACACGCTCCAGCTGTACTTCCTGTGCGCCCACCCCTCGCTGTCCCCGGCCTCGGCGGTGGCGCTGACCCTGCGGGCCGTCGGCGGCCTCACGACGCGGCAGATCGCGCAGGCCTACCTGGTGCCGGAGCCGACCATGGCGCAGCGCATCAGCCGGGCCAAGCGGACCGTCGCAGGAGTCCGGTTCGACCGGCCCGGCGACGTCGGCACGGTGCTGCGCGTGCTGTACCTGGTCTTCAACGAGGGCTACTCCGGCGACGTCGACCTGGCCGCGGAGGCGATCCGGCTCACCCGCGAGCTGGCGGCCCGGGTCGAGCACCCGGAGGTGGCGGGCCTGCTCGCGCTGATGCTGCTGCACTCCGCCCGGCGGCCGGCGCGCACACGACCGGACGGCAGCCTCGTGCCGCTGGCCGAGCAGGACCGCTCCCGGTGGGACACCGGGCTGGTCGCCGAGGGCGTCGAGGTCCTGCAGACGGCGCTGGCGCGCGACCGGCTGGGGGAGTTCCAGGCGCAGGCCGCGATCGCCGCGCTGCACGCCGACGCGCGCACCGCGGAGGAGACCGACTGGGTCCAGATCGTCGAGTGGTACGACGAGCTGGTCCGGCTCACCGGCAGCCCGGTCGTCCGGCTCAACCGGGCGGTGGCGGTGGGGGAGGCCGACGGCGCCCGCGCCGGCCTGGCCGCCCTGTCCGGTCTCGACCCCGCCCTGCCCCGCTACGCCGCCGTCGCCGCCTACCTGCACGAGCGGGACGGCGACCCGGTCACCGCGGCCCGGCTCTACGCGGAGGCGGCCCGCACGGCGGCGAACCTGGCCGAACGCGACCACCTGACCCGACAGGCCGCCCGCCTCAACGCCGGCCGCGTCAGCTGACGTAGCGGCGGGCGCTCGAGCGTCGCTGCGCCGCCTCGAGCGCGGCGAAGCGGGCCTCGGCGTGCGGCGGCAGGACGCGCCGCTCGCGCAGCACCCAGGGCAGGCCGCGGACGGCGGCGACCAGGCCGGACGCGGTGACCCGGTCCCGCGGCACGGTGCTCAGCAGGTGCAGCGTGCGCCGCAGGGCGGGGCGCAGCGGACGGCGCAGCCACGTCGTCCAGAGCGTGTTCCGGATGCCGTCGCGGCGGCGCTGGTGCGGGTCGCGGGCCCGGCTGGCCTGGTGGTGCACGGTGAGCGCGGGCAGGTAGCACAGCTCCCAGTGGCGGGCGGCGAGGTCACCGGCCATCAGCTCCTCCTCGCCCCCGAGCCACAGCCGCTCGGAGAACCCGCCGACCTCCTCGAAGGCCGACCGGCGCAGCACCGAGGCGCCGGCCAGGAAGGAGCCCAGCGCCGGCCCGGGCAGCCACGCCGGACCCCGCACCGGGGAGTCGCGCAGCTCGGGCACGATCGGGTCCTCCCGGCCGCCCGGTTCGACCAGGATCCGCGCGGTGACGACGGCGAGGCGCGGATGGGCGTCCAGCGTGTCGGCGGCGGTGCGCAGGGAGCCCGGCTCCCACCACGTGTCGTCGTCGCAGAACGCGACGTACGGCGTCGTCACACGGGCGACGCCGAGGTTGCGGCCGACCGCGCCGAGGTTCTCCGGGCTGGCGATCAGCTCCACGGAGGGGAAGCGCCGGCGCACCGCCTCGGCCGTGCCGTCGGTCGAGCCGTTGTCCACCACGACGACGTGCGGCTGCTCCGGCAGGGCGACCAACCGGCCCAGGGCACCGAGCAGCTCGTCCCGTCGCTGGTGGGTGATGACGACGACCGAGATCCGCGGGTCGGCGCTCACACCGGCTCCCCGGCCAGCAGCCGCAGGTCGGCGCGCACCCGCTGGGGAACGGGCCGCCGGCGGCGCAGGGCGGCCGGGACGTCGGGCAGGGCCCGGGCCAGCCCCGTCAGGCCGGGGCGGCCGGACCGCACCGCCTCGACGACCAGGCCGGCGACGTCGGCCGCCGGCAGCCGCATCGTGGCCGTGAGCAGCCGGCTGCGCCAGATGCCGGCCTGCCGGCGGGCGGGCGCGTCCCGGCGCGGCGAGGGGTGGTGGTGGATGGTCACCTCGTCGACGTAGGCCATCGTCCAGCCGGCGGTCGCCAGGTCCAGGGCCAGCCGCTCCTCCTCGCCGGGGAAGCGGACGACGGGGTCGAAACCGCCGACCTGCTCGAACGCCTCCGTGCGCACCAGCGCGGCGCAGGCGACGAAGCCCAGCAGCGCCGGGCCGGGGAGGTCGCCGCGGGGCAGCGGGCTCCGGGCCATCTCGGCGCACACCGGGTCCAGCCGCTCCTCCGGACCGACCAGGATCCGGGCGTTGAGCACCGCGAGCCGCGGGTGGGCGCGCATGATCGCCACCGCGCGGGCGAGGTCGCCGGGCGCCCACCAGGAGTCGTCGTCGGCGAAGGCGACGAACGGTGTGCCGGCCCGTGCCGCACCGATGGTGCGGGCGCGCGCGCCGACGTTGCGCTCCAGCGGGACCACGGTCACCTCGGGGTGCGCGGCACGGACCGCTTCCACCGTGTCGTCGGTGGAGCCGTTGTCCACGAGGACCACCGGTGCTTCGTGGCGGGGAAGGGTGACCAGGAGGTCGTCGCGGCGGTTGCGGCTGGCGATGACCACGGTGACGTCCGCGGAGGACGGGGTGGAGCGGGAGTCGGTCACGGGGTGACCGTGCCCGCGCCTCCCGTCAGCCAACCGGCCGTCCGCGCATCGTCGTCGATGGTGCCGGCGGTGGGCAGTGCCGCCGGGTCGGCGAACAGGTCGCACGCCGGCGTGGCGCCGGACAGCGCGTCGGCGGCGAGCAGCACCGCGGCGGCGGTCCAGGTGGTGCGCTCGATCGGCCAGCGGGCGTCGTCGGCGAAGACGTGGCCGGTCCAGTACGACCCGTCGTCGTCGCGCAGGTGCTGCATCGCCGCGACCTGCTCCAGCGCCGCGTCCCGCTGCCCGGCGACGACGAGGGCGAGGGCCAGCTCGCAGGTCTCGGCACCGGTCACCCACGGCCGGTCGGCCACGCAGCGCGCGCCCAGCCCCGGGACGACGAACCGGTCCCAGTCGGTGGCCAGCCGGTCCCGGGCCTGCTCGCCGGTCACCGCCCCGGCGAGGATCGGGTAGTACCAGTCCATCGAGTAGCGCGACCGGTCGGCGAAGGCGTCGGGACGGGTGCGCAGCGCCGTGCCGAGGTCGCTGACCGCGAGTTCCCAGTCGGGCTGCGGTTCGCCGACGAGCCCGGCGAGGGCGATGCCGCAGCGCAGCGACTGGAACAGGCTGGCGTTCCCGGTGAGGAGTGCGAGCGCGTCGGGCGTGCGGTCGGGGCGCAGCGCCCAGCCGATCGCGCCGCCGTCCAGCTGCATGGCGACCACCAGGTCCAGGCCGCGGCGGACCACCGGCCAGAGCTCGCCGACCAGCTGCTCGTCGGCGGTCAGCAGCCACCGGTGCCACAGGCCGACGGCGAGGTAGCCGGCGTGGTTGCTCTCGACGTCCGCGGAGACCTCCGTGCCGTCGCGGTACTCGGCGGCCCACGAGCCGTCGGGGCGCTGCCGGCCGGCGAGCCATCGGTAGGCGGCGCGGGCGCGGTCGTGCTCGCCACCCAGGTCCAGGGCCATGGCGGCCTCGACGGAGTCCCAGGGGTCGAGCTGGCCGCCGCGGAACCAGGGGAGGGCGCCGTCGGCAGCCTGCTCGCCGGCGATCCAGGCCACGGTCGTGCGCACCTGGTCGCCGGTCAGGACGCCGGGCAGCTCCGGGAGGAGCCGGCCGTCACCCGGCGGCAAGGGCCTGCTCCACCTCGGCCGGCGCGGCGCCGGCAGCCGTCGCCGGCTTGTCGGCGTAGATGACGAAGCTCTTGCCGAACACCGGGTCCATCAGCTTCTCGGCGGTGCGGGTCAGCCACGGCCGGTGCACGAGGTCCCAGACCAGCAGCCGGTGGTAGGCGCGGATGGCGGCGTTGTCCTTCTCGACGCCGACCGCGCACTTGAGCCACCAGAACGGGGCGTGCAGCGAGTGGGCGTGGTGCGTGCTGCCCGGCACCAGCCCGACGGAGGTGAGCCGCTCGCGCAGCTCGCTGCCGCGGTAGATGCGGATGTGCCCGCCCTCGTTGGCGTGGTACTCGTCCGACAGCGCCCAGCAGATCCGCTCCGGGCCGTAGCGCGGCACGGTGATCACCATGCGGCCGCCGGGCTTGAGCACGCGGAAGATCTCGGCCATGGCGGTGACGTCGTCGGGGATGTGCTCGAGCACCTCCGAGGCCATGACCCGGTCGACGCTCGCGTCGGGGAAGGGCAGGTGCAGCAGGTCGCCGCGGACCACCTCGAAGCGGGCCGCGGTGCCGTCGGGCTTCTGCCCGGCCTCGCCGGACTCGGCGATCGCGCCCAGCCACCGCTTGGTCGTCTCCACCTCGGAGACGCCCCAGTCGACGGCCACCACGTCGGCGCCGCGCCGGTAGGCCTCGAAGGCGTGCCGGCCCTCGCCGCACCCGAGGTCGAGGACGCGCATCCCCGGCCGCAGGTCCAGCCGGTCGTAGTCGACGGTCAGCAAGGGAGGCCCTTCCGTTCCAGGGTCTGCGCGTACCAGGCGGCGGTGCGCTCGGCGGTCGCCCGCCACGTGTAGGTGTCCAGGACCCGCCGCCGGCCGGCGCGGCCCAGCTGCTCGGCGAGGGAGGGCGAGTCGAGGACGAGCTGCAGCGCCGAGGTCAGCTCGCCGACGTCGCCGGCCTTCACCCGCAGCCCGGCCTTGGTGCCCACGACCTCGGGCAGCGCGCCCGCGTCGGTGGCGACCAGCGGCGTGGCGCAGGCCATCGCCTCGATCGCCGGCAGCGAGAACCCCTCGTAGAGCGAGGGGATGGCCATGACCGTCGCCCGCTGCAGGAGCGAGATGAGCTCCGCCTCGGGGACCGGGCCGGTGAACCGGACGGCGTCGTGCAGGGCCAGCCGGTCCAGCGCCGCCTCGGCGGGCCCTCCCGGTCGGGCGCTGCCGACGACGGTGAGCGTCACCGGGCGCTCCGTGCGCAGCTTGGCCACCGCCTCCAGCAGGTGCACCAGGCCCTTGAGCGGCACGTCGGCGCTGGTGATGGCCAGGATCGAGTCGGTGTCACGGCGCTGCCCGTCGGCCGGGGGCGCGAACGTGTCCGGGTCGATGCCGTTGGGGATGAGGTCCACCCGGGGGGCCGGCAGGCCCATGTGCTTCTCGATGTCGACCCGCGAGGTCTCCGACACCGTGGTGACCGCGTCCAGCTGCTGCACGACCTTGGCCTGCATGCGGGTGAAGGCGTACCACCGGCGCAGCGTCAGCTTCTTGTACAGCGAGGGCGCGGCGGCGAGCTCGAGCTCGCGGTCGATGGCGATCGGGTGGTGCACGGTGGCGACGGTGGGCAGCCCGGCGCGGGTCAGCCGCAGCAGCCCGTACCCCAGGGACTGGTTGTCGTGCACGATGTCGAACTCGCCGGCGCGGGGGAGCAGGTGCCGGGCCGCGCGCAGGGTGAAGGTCAGCGGCTCGGGGAAGCCGGCGGCGCACATGGTCGCCCACTCCGCGACGTCGATCCAGTCGCGGAACTCCGAGGGCCGGGGCATCCGGAACGGGTCGGGCTCCCGGTAGAGGTCGAGGCTGGGCAGCTTGGTCAGCGGCACGCCGTCGTCCAGCTCGGGGTAGGGCTGACCGCTGAAGACCTCGACGCGGTGGCCCAGCCCGGTCAGTTCACGGCTGAGCGCACGCACGTACACGCCCTGGCCGCCGCCGTGGGGCTTGCTGCGGTAGGACAGCAGTGCGATGCGCAGCGACCGTCCCATGGGCTGGACCCTACCGAGGCGCCCCCGTCCTACCGGCCACCAGCCGGGCGCCGACCCTCGTCCGGGTGGCGGTCACACCTGGGAGGGTGGAGGACATGATCCGTCACGTCGTCACGTTCACGTGGAAACCGACGGCCGGGGAGGAGCAGGTGGCTGCCGCGATCACCGCGCTCCGGGGGCTGCGCCAGGAGGTCGGGGGCATGAGCTTCCTGGCCGTCGGTGAGGACGCCGGCCTGTCCGACGGCAACGCCTCGGCGGTGCTCATCGCCGATTTCGCGGACGCCGAGGCGTTCTACCGCTACGCCCAGGACCCGGTGCACCTGTCCGTCGTCGCCGAGTTCGTCCGGCCGGTCCTCGCCGCCCGGGCAGCCGTCCAGTACCAGGTCTGACCGGCCCTCCGGCGCCGCTGGGACGGATGCCCCGGCAGTCCGGGACGGCTACCGTCGGCCCATGTCGATCACGTCCCGCCCGTCCCGCCTGCGCGGCCTGCTCGCCGCCGGACTCCTCTGCACCGCGGCGCTGGCCGGGTGCAGTGGGGACGACGCGGATGCCGAGCCCCGGGCCGACTCCGGAGCGAAGGAGTCGGAGGCCTCCGCGAAGGAGGAGCCCGCGCCCGACCTGGCCTCGGGGTTGCTGGACGCCGAGGCCTTCGGCCCCGACGCGGTGGTGGCCGCGGTGTCGCCGGACGAGCTGGCGGAGGGGGCCGCCCTGGCCGACCTCGACGACGTGGAGGTGACGCCGGCGGAGTGCGACGTCGCGGTGGAGGGCACCCAGCCCGACTTCGACGACTTCGAAGACGTCGCCGCGGTGAGCGCCACCGAGGGAACCACCGTGGTCGTGGAGATGCTGATCCGCGGCGGTCCCATCGAGGGTTCGGTCGACCAGCTCGCCGAGGCCGCGCAGCGCTGCCCGGAGGCGCAGATCAGCTCGCCCGACGTCGGGCAGGCCACCGTGGTGTTCGAGGAGGTCCCCGTCCCCGACCTCGGGGACGGCTCGGCCGCGCTGCGCTACACCACCGTGGTGGGGCTGCCCGACGGCACGCAGCTGTCGGTCCCGGCGCTGCTCGGCGCCGTCGAGGACGGCGACCGGCTGGTCTTCCTCATGTCGCTGGCCGTGGACCCGACCGGTGCGGCCGCCGCCCCGCTGGACACCGAGGCCTTCACCGCGCTGCTCGAGCAGGCCTACGAGACGCAGGCCGACGCGCTGGACTGAGCCGGGCCGGCTACGGGGCGGTGGGCGGGTGCGGCGGGACGGTGAACCGCTGCTCGGTCCCGGCGTCGGTTCCGACCTCGTCGACGGCGACCGGGATCGCGCGTCGCCAGAACGAGACCGCTGCGCCGTTCCGGCCACGACCTCGACCAGCCACTCCCCGGGGAACGTCGCGAAGAGCTTCTCGGCCTCGGCGGCCGGTGCGACGTCCACCTCCATGCGGGCATGGTCGCAGCACCGCCCGTCCACAGGCATCGGCTCGCTCCGCAGATCAGCGCAGCCGCTTCTGCCCGGTCCGGCCGGCGCCCACCGTCGGTCCATGGAATTCCGCGACCCGGCACCGTTCCCCGCTCCCGCATCGTCCGGCGGCCCGCTGGACGACGCCGTACTCATCAGTGACCCCGGCGACCTCGCGGCCGGCCTGCCGCAGCTGCTGGGCTACCGGCCGCAGGAGTCGGTCGTGCTCGTCTCGCTCGGCGGGGAGACCGGCCGCCGGGTGGGCCTCACGCTGCGCGCCGACCTCCCGCCGGCCGACTCCGCGCGTCAGCTGATGGCGGTGGTGGCCCGCAGCCTGGCCACCGACGAGCCCCGGGCGGTGCTGGCGTTCGTGGTGTCCGAGGCGCCCGACGAGACGGTGCCCCTCCTCCCGGCCGGCGTCGGCCCGGGCGGAGGGTGCGGCACCGACCTGCCGCACCGGTCGCTGGTGCACGCCCTCGTGCTGGTTCTCGACGCGGTCGGGCTGCCGCTGGAACACGCGCTGCTGGTGCGGGGCGAGCGCTGGTGGGACTTCGACTGCCCGGGCGCCTGCTGCGCCCCCGGCGCCGGCACCCCGCTGCCGACGGGCGTCGGGGAGCTGGCGGCCGCCGCCGTGGCCGCCGGCACCGTGGTCGCGGCCGACCGGGCGGAGCTGGCGCGGCGGCTGGCACCGCCGGGCGAGTCGTCGCGCGCGGCGATGGACGCCGCGGTGCTGCGGACGGCGCCGCGGTCCGCCGCCGGCCCGCGCGAGGTCGCCAGCGGCCGGCGGCGGATCCGGTCGGCGGTCGCGCGCTGCCGGCCGGGTCCCGGTCAGCAGCGACCGAGGGACGCGCAGGTCGCTCGGATCGTCTGGAGCCTGCGGCAGCCCGAGGTGCGGGACTGGGCGCTGCTGCTCTCCCTGGGCGACGACGCGGCGGCGGCCGAGGCGCTGTGGACCGAGTGCACCCGGCGCGCGCCGTCGCCGCTGGACGCCTTCCCCGCCGCGCTGGTGGCGGTCTGCGCGTGGCTGCGCGGGGACGGCGCACTGGCGAACATCGCGCTGGACCGGGCGCTGGACAGCGAACCGGGCAACTCCCTGGCGCGGGTGCTGGAGGACGCGCTGGCCGCCTGCGTCCCGCCGCGGCAGCTGCGTGCGCTGCTGGTGGAGGCCGGTCGCGCGGCCGGTGTCGCAGGGCCGGCGGGTGCGTCGGCGCACTGACGCACCGGCCGGCCCGCGGCGGGCAGAGCCCTCAGAGCAGCGCGGGCCGCTGCCAGGGTTCGTCCAGGACGTGCTCGGCGAGGAAGGCCAGCACCGTCTCGTACCAGACCGTGGAGTTCCCGGGGGTGAGCACCCAGTGGTTCTCGTCCGGGAAGTAGAGGAACTTCGACGGCACCGCCCGCTTCTGCAGGTCGTACCAGAGGTGCAGCGCCTCGCCGACGGGCACGCGGTAGTCCCGGTCGCCGTGGATGACCAGCATCGGGGTACGGATGGCGTCCGCGAAGCGGTGCGGCGAGTGCTGCTCGTAGCGGCGGGGCTCGGTCAGCGGGTCGCCCCACTCCTTCTCCCAGTAGTACGCCGCATCGGTGGTGCTGGTGAACGAGTCGATGTGCCACAGGCCGGCGTGGCTGACGATCGCCCGGAAGCGGTCGGTCTGCGTGGCGATCCAGTTGGCCATGTAGCCGCCGAAGGAGCCGCCCATCGCCGCCGTCCTGGTCGCGTCGATGTCGGGGCGCTGCTCGGCAGCGTCCACCGCGGCCATGAGATCGGTGTACGGCGCCTCGCCCCACGCGCCCCAGCCGCGGCGGACGAACTCCTGTCCGAAGCCCTGCGACAGCGCCGGGTTGGGCAGCAGCACCGCGTAGCCCCGGGCGGCGAGCACCCAGGGGCACCAGCGCCACGACCAGGAGTTCCAGCTCATCAGCGGACCGCCGTGGATCCAGAGCACCAGGGGCGCGGGCGAGTCGGCGGACGCGCCCTCGGGCAGCACGAGCCACGACTGCACCCGCGTGCCGTCGGCGGCGGTGGCCTCCACCTCGTGCAGCGTGCCGGGCAGCCCGTCGATCGTGCCGGGGTTGGGCAGCACCACGGGGTCCTGGTCGGTCGCGGCCGGGTCGAGGCGGACGGGCACCGACGGCGAGTCGTAGGCCGACCGGAGGGCGTAGAGCGCGCTGCCGTCCCCGGCGACCTGCAGGTGGCTGTAGGCGCCGTCCGCGGTCAGGCGCACCGGCGTGCCGCCGGCCACGGGCACCCGGAAGATCGCGTGCCGGCCGTCGTCGTCGGCGAGGAAGTAGACGCCGTCCCCGTCGGCGGAGAACTGCGGTGCGCTCGGCCACCGGTCGAAGTCCGGGGTCAGGTCCCGGGCCGCGCCGCTGGCCACGTCGACGAGCAGCAGCGTGTAGTCCGGCGG
Organism: Blastococcus sp. SYSU DS0617; assembly: GCF_054051075.1. Taxonomy (NCBI): domain Bacteria; kingdom Bacillati; phylum Actinomycetota; class Actinomycetes; order Geodermatophilales; family Geodermatophilaceae; genus Blastococcus; species Blastococcus sp. SYSU DS0617. The sequence goes on along the minus strand of NZ_JBJHAO010000019.1, from coordinate 57,280 downwards.
CTCGGCGTAGCTGGACAGCGACTCGCGGACGCACACCAGCGCCGAGCCGTCGGGGGAGAAGCGAGCGGCGTAGACGTCGGCGAGCGGGTCGTCGACCAGGACCCGGGTGCCGCTGCCGTCGGTGGCCGTGAGGACGAGCCGGTTGCGGTGCCCGGCCGGGCCGTCGGGCACCTCCTCGGATCGGGCCAGCAGCCGGCCGTCGGGGGAGAGGGTGAACTCCTCACCCGCGCCGTGCGGCGGCGTCGCGTCGGGGGTCAGGTCGCGCAGGGACACCGGCTCGGCCTCGTCGTCGGGCAGTCGCCCGGCCCAGAACAGGTGCGGGGCGGCCGGGCCGAGGTCGGAGTCCCAGTACCGGATCGGGTACGCCTCGTGCAGCACGGCGCTCACCCCGGCGTCCGCCCGGGCCTTGCGGCGCTCCTCGTCGGCCTCGGCCTCCGCGCCCCCCGGCAGCGTCGAGGCGGCGACGACGACGTCGCCGGTGCCGGCCGCGACGGCCACGGCGGAGATGCCGCCGGGCCGGCTCAGCACCGGACGCGCCTCCCCGCCGCCGGGCGGCAGGCTCCACAGCGCCGGCTTCGGCTCGCCCGCCTCCTTCGCCGTGGGATCAGGGCGGGCGGAGGTGAACAGCAGCGAGCCGTCGGGGGCCCACACCGGCGAGGACTCACCCGGGACGCTGCGCGTCAGCCGGCGCGCCGGGCGGTCGCCGGCGGGGTCGACCTCCCACAGCGCCGACTGCCACTTCTTCTTCGCGGGGTCGAGCGTGCCGACCGAGATCGCCAGCCGAGAGCCGTCCGCGGACAGCGCGAGCGCGCCGATGCGCGGCAGCGCGGCGAAGTCGGCCAGCCGGGCGAACGGGCTGCTCGGGGCGTCCGAGGGGTCGGCGTCGGACGCCGGGGCTGCGGAGGAGTCGGACGGGCTCACCGGGACCTGCTCTCAGGAGGGGGCGACGTCGGCCCCACCGTAGTGAGCGGTGCGCCCGGCCGGGACGACGGCCGGGCGCGGCTCCGCTCAGAGCAGAGGGGCCGCCTCCAGCGGGGTGAGCTCCGAGTCGACGGCGCTGACGAACATGTGCCGCGCCACCTCGAGCGGCAGCAGGTAGCCGTCCAGGCTCACCGAGCCCTCGACGAGCCGGGCCTGCATCGTCACGCCGGGGCGCACCCCGTGATCGGCCAGGGCCCGCAGCTGGTCGGGGTTCTCCTGCAGCTGCTCGCTGATCCGCCGGATCACCACGGGGCGGCCCTCGGCGGTCGCCGTCGTCGAGAGCACGGTCAGCGCGTCGAGCACCGCGGAGGTCTCGCCGCCCAGCGGCTCGTCCCCGCGCAGGGCCTCCAGGCCCGGGATCGGGTTGCCGAACGGGGAGACGCTCGGATTGCCCAGCAGGGCGAGCAGTCGGCGCTCCACCGCCTCGCTCATGACGTGCTCCCAGCGGCACGCCTCCTCGTGCACGTCGGCGTAGTCCAGGCCGATCACGTCGACGAGCAGGCACTCGGCCAGCCGGTGCTTGCGCATGACCGCGGTGGCCAGCTGACGGCCCTCCTCGGACAGCTGCAGGTGCCGGTCGCCCTCCACGGTCAGCAGGCCGTCGCGCTCCATGCGGGCCACCGTCTGGCTCACGGTGGGGCCGCTCTGGTGGAGACGTTCCGCGATCCGGGCCCGGAGCGGGGTGATCCCCTCCTCCTCGAGCTCGAAGATGGTGCGGAGGTACATCTCCGTGGTGTCGATCAGGTCGTTCACAGGTACTCCTCCGGGTCGGCGGCCAGTCTACGGGCGGTGCGCCACCCCATCGGGCTTCCCGACGCCGCGTCCAGCAGGCGCGTTGCCCGGTCGACGCCGGTAGCGTCGCTCCCGTCGGCGGCCGCAGCCGGCGACGTCCGCGCACGGGCACGGGGAGGTGGGATGAGCGACTCCGTCGCCGTCGTCTGGGACGAGAGCCTGCTGGGCTACACCATGGGCGGCGAGCACCCGCTGCACCCGGTGCGGCTGGATCTGACCATGCGCCTGGCCGACGGCCTGGGCGTGCTGGACACCGACCGGGTCCGGGTGCTGCGGCCGACACGGGCCGACGCCGAGCTGCTCGAGCTGGTGCACGACGCCGAGTACCTCGAGGCGGTCCGCCGGGCGCCGGCCGACCCGACGGTCGGACACGGCCTCGGCACCTCGGACAACCCGATCTTCCCGGACATGTACGACGCGGCCGCCCTCATCACCGGCGGCAGCGTCCTGGCGGCCGAGCAGGTCCACACCGGAGCGGCGCAGCACGCGGTCAACATCTCCGGCGGGCTGCACCACGCGATGCGCGACGCCGCCTCCGGCTTCTGCGTCTTCAACGACGCCGCCGTGGCCATCGCCTGGCTGCTGGGGAAGGGCTACGAGCGGATCGCCTACGTCGACCTCGACGTGCACCACGGCGACGGCGTCCAGGCCGCCTTCTACGACGACCCGCGGGTGCTCACCGTCAGCATCCACCAGACCCCGCTGACCCTGTGGCCGGGCACCGGTTTCCCGGAGGAGACCGGCGACCCCGAGAAGGCGTCGGGGAGCGCGGTCAACCTGGCGCTGCCCAACGGCACCGAGGACTCGGCCTGGCTGCGCGCCTTCAGCGCCGTCGTCCCCAGTGTGCTGCGGGCGTTCGACCCGCAGATCATCGTCACCCAGTGCGGCTGCGACGCCCACCACGAGGACCCGCTGGCCGACCTCGGCCTGACCATCGACGGGCAGCGGGCCAGCTACCGGGCGATGCACGAGCTGGCCCACGAGCTGTGCGACGGGCGGTGGATCGCCCTCGGTGGCGGCGGCTACGGGCTGGTGCGTGCGGTACCGCGCGCCTGGACCCACCTGCTCGCCGAGGCCGCCGGCTCGCCGCTGGACCCCGCGACGGAGATCCCGCAGTCCTGGCGCGACGACGTCGTCGCCCGCGGCCTGCGTGCCCGGCCGCCCACGCACATGACCGAGGGCGGCTACACCGGCTTCGCCCGCTGGGACGCCTTCACCGAGTCCCGGGTGGACCGGGCCATCATGCGCACGCGCCGGGCCAGCTTCCCGCTGTTCGGCCTGGACCCGGACGACCCCCGTGACTGAGCCGCGACCGCAGGGCACCGCCGCGCCCGCCGCCGAGGAGCCCACGCCCACGCCGCCCAAGCACTGGGAGGCCGACATCGTCGCCGCGGACGGCGGCACGGTGCACCTGCGCCCGATCTGCCCGGAGGACGCCGACGGGCTGACCGGGCTCATGGACCGCAGCAGCGACCAGACGCGCTACTACCGGTTCTTCGGGCCGATGAAGCGCCTCTCGGCCAAGGAGCTGCACCGCTTCACCCACGTCGACCACGACGCCCGCGTCGCCTTCGTCGTGCTGCTGGGCGACCAGGTCATCGGGGTCGGGCGCTACGACCGCTACCCCGGCACCGACGACGCCGAGGTCGCGTTCCTCATCGAGGACGCCCACCAGCGGCGCGGCCTGGGGTCGGTGCTGCTCGAGCACCTCGCCGCGGCCGCCCGCGAGCGCGGCATCAAGCGGTTCGTCGCCGAGGTCCTCGCCCAGAACAGCACGATGGTGCGGGTGTTCCAGGACGCCGGCTACAAGTCGCAGCGTTCCTACGAGGACGGCGTCGTCCACCTGTCCTTCCCGATCGAGCAGACCGAGGACGCGCTGGCGGTCACCTACGAGCGGGAGCAGCGCAGCGAGTCGCGGTCGATCGCCCGGCTGCTCACCCCGTCGTCGGTGGCCGTGGTGGGTGCCAGCAACGACGACGGCAAGATCGGCAACGCGCTGCTCCGGCACCTGCTCGACTACGGCTTCGCCGGCCCCGTCTACCCGGTCAACCCGTCCGCCCGGCACGTCCGGGGCGTGCCGGCCTACGCCGACATCGAGTCGATCCCCGACGACGTGGACCTGGCGCTGGTGGCTGTACCGGCCGACGAGGTGGCCGGGGTGGTCGAGGCGTGCCGCCGCAAGCGGGTGCGCGGCCTGGTCGTGGTGTCCGGCGGGTTCGGCGAGTCCGGTCCCGAGGGGCGGGAGGTCGAGCGCCGCCTGGTCGCCTCCGCGCGCGCCTCGGGCATGCGTGTCGTGGGCCCGAACTGCCTGGGCGTCGTCAACACCGACACCGGGGTCCGGCTCAACGCCTCGCTGGCGCCGATGGTGCCCGGGCGCGGACGCGTCGGGTTCTTCGCCCAGTCCGGCGCCCTCGGGGTGGCCTTGCTGGAGCGGGCGCGCGGGCGGGGCATCGGGCTGTCGACGTTCGTCTCCGCCGGCAACCGCGCCGACGTGAGCGGCAACGACCTGCTCCAGTACTGGGCGACCGACCCGGGGACCGAGGTCGTGCTGCTGCACCTGGAGAGCTTCGGCAACCCGCGCAAGTTCGCCCGTCTGGCGCGCACGGTCGGGCGGACCAAGCCGGTCGTCGCGGTGAAGAGCGGCCGGCACGTCGGCGTCGCCCCCGGGCTGGCCGGCACCTCGGTGGCGGTGCCGGAGCAGTCGGTCGCCGCGCTGTTCGCCTCCGCCGGGGTCATCCGCGTCGAGACGGTGGCCCAGATGTTCGACGTCGGGACCTTGCTGGCCCACCAGCCGCTGCCGGCGGGTGACCGGGTCGCGATCGTCGGGAACTCCACCGCCATCGGGGTGTTGGTCGCCGACGCGGTGCTCGAGGAGGGGCTGACGCTGGCGCACGAGGCGCCGGTCGACATCGGCGTCAACGGCACCCCCGAGGAGTTCCGCGCGGCGCTGCAGGCGGCGGTCGACGACGAGGGCGTCGACGCGGTCATCGCCGTGTTCCTGCCGCCGCTGATGGCCGGCTCGCACGAGTTCGGCCCCGCGCTGCGCGAGGTGGCGGTCGGTTCGGCCAAGCCGGTGCTGGCCAGCTTCCTCTCCGCCGAGGGCGTGCCACCCGAGCTCGCCGTCCTGGACGAGCACGGGATGCCGGCCCGCGGCTCGGTGCCGTCCTACAGCACCCCCGAGCGCGCGGTGATCGCGTTGGCGAAGGCCAGCGAGTACGCCCGCTGGCGCCGCCGTCCGGTCGGCGAGGTGCCGGAGCTGCCCGACGTGGACGAGGAGCAGGCGCGGACCGTGGTCCGCCGTGCGCTGGCGTCGACACCGGCCGGCCGCGAGCTGGACGACGACGAGCTGATGGCGCTGCTGGGCGCCTACGGCGTCCCGCTGCTGCGCACCCGCACCGTGACCGACCCGGAGGCGGCGGTCGCCGCCGCGGCGGAGATCGGCTACCCGGTGGTCCTCAAGTCGACGGCGCCGTGGCTGCGGCACCGCTCGGACCTCGGGGGCGTCCGGCTGGACCTCGTCGACGACGACGCGGTGCGTGGGGCCTATGCGGCCATCCCGTCGGGCGACCCCGTGATCGTGCAGGAGATGGCCGCCCCCGGTGTGGCGACGGTGGTGGAGATCGTCGACGACCCCTCGTTCGGCGCCCTGGTGAGCTTCGGCGTCGGGGGAGTGGCCACCGAGCTGCTCGGCGACCGGGCCTTCCGCACCCTGCCGCTGACCGACCTCGACGCCGCCGAGCTGGTGCGCGGCCCCCGTGCCTGGCCGCTGCTCGACGGCTGGCGGGGGTCCGAGCCGGTGGACACCGCAGCGCTGGAGGACCTGCTGCTGCGGGTGGCCCGGCTCGCCGACGACCTGCCCGAGGTGCTGCGGCTGAGCCTCGAGCCGGTCATCGTCGGCCCGGCCAACCCGTGGCACGGTGGCCGATCGCTGGTGGTCGCCGGTGGCACCGCCCGTGTCGGCCCGCCGACCGCCCGTGTCGACCCCGGCCCCCGCCGCATGCGCTCGCCGTTGTGAGACGACGAGAGCCCGCCCCCGAGTGGGGGCGGGCTCTCGTGCCCAGCGGTCACCCCGTCAGGGTGAGCCGCTCTGCGAGCAACCGCGTCCTGGCGCGGGGCCGGAGGTTCCCGGCAGGACGTCCGTGGACTCGCTCAGTGCAGCCGGGGGACGGCTCCTGGCCGCGGTGAGGCCCGGAGGACCTCAGGCCAGGTAGTCGCGCAGGGCGTCGGCGCGCTCCGGGTCGCGGAGCTTGTTCATCGTCTCGCGCTCGATCTGCCGCACGCGCTCGCGGGACAGGCCGAACTGCTTGCCGATCTGCTCCAGCGTGCGCGGCTGGCCGCCGTCGAGACCGAAGCGGAGGACGACGACGTCGCGCTCCCGGTCCTCCAGCGTCTCCAGCACGTTCCGGACGTCGCCCTTCATCATCTGGAAGGCGACGGCGTCCTCGGCGACGGCGGCGTCGGCGTCCTCGATGAAGTCACCGAGCCGGGACTCCTCGTCCGCGCCCACGGTCTGGTCCAGGCTGACCAGGTCGCGGCTGTGCTCGAGCAGCTCGACCACCCGCTCCTCGGTCATGTCCAGCTCGAGACCGATCTCCTCGGCAGTGGGCTCGCGCTCCAGCTCCTGGTGCATGCGGCGCCGGGTGCGGACCACCTTGTTCACCTGCTCGGCGAGGTGGACGGGCAGCCGGATCGTGCGCCCGGAGTCGGCCATGGCGCGGGTGATCGCCTGCCGGATCCACCAGGTGGCGTACGTGGAGAACTTGAAGCCCTTGGTGTAGTCGAACTTCTCGACCGCGCGGATGAGCCCGACGTTCCCCTCCTGGATCAGGTCGAGGAAGGTCATGCCGTGGCCCGTGTAGCGCTTGGCCACCGAGACGACGAGCCGGAGGTTGGCCTCGAGCAGGTGCGCCTTGGCGGCCTTGCCGTCGACGGCGAGGGCCTTGTAGTCGCGCTTCTTGGCGGCCGACAGCTCCGGCTTCTCGGCCAGCAGGCGGTCGGCATAGAGACCCGCCTCGATCCGCTTGGCGAGCTCGACCTCCTGCTCGGCCGTGAGCAGCGCGGTCTTGCCGATCGTGTTGAGGTACACGCGCACGAGGTCGGTGGACACCAGGCCGGTGGTGTCGGGCTCCCGGCGCGGGGTCCGCGAGCGCACCTCGAGGGTGTCGTTGGGGGAAGACTGCAGCAGCGTCACGATGCTTCTTCGTCCTTGCCTTCGATTCGGATGCATCCGCCGGTCATCGGTGGCGCGGCGGCGCTGACATCCGGGGCGTCGATGGGGATTCCGGGGTGCCCGGACCATCCCCGTTGCTCTTCTGTCCGGTGTGGTACGTGATGCACAACGGTTCGGAGCGGGGTCCGTGTTCCGCGAGCGCAGGGTTCACAGGCAACCCGCAGGGAGTGTTCTCGAACACGGGTGCTACCCAGCTCGGAGCGGGCTCAGACCTCCAGGAGCAAGGTCATCGGTCCGTCGTTGACCGAGGCGACCTGCATCCGCGCGCCGAAGACCCCGGTGGCCACGGTGGCGCCCCTGCGCCGCAGCTCGGCGACCACCTCGTCGACCAGTGGCTCGGCCACCTCGCCGGGCGCCGCCTCCGACCACGAGGGGCGCCTGCCCTTCCGGGTGTCGGCGTAGAGGGTGAACTGGCTGACGACCAGCACGGGGAGGCCCAGATCGGCGGCGGACACCGCGCCGTCCGCGCCGGGGAAGATCCGCAGTTCGTGGATCTTGCGGGCCAGCAGCCGGGCGCGCTCGACGTCGTCCGCGTGCCCCACTCCGACCAGTGACAGCAACCCCGGGCCGATCTCGCCCACGACCGCGCCGTCGACCGTTACAGCGGCCGTAGCCACCCTGCTCACCACGGCGCGCACGGGGTCATCCTCCCGCGGTCTCCCAGGACGCATGCGCCCAGGGGTGGGTCGGCCGTCGGCCTCGCCGCCACATCACGGTCGCGTGACGGTTCCGCTCCGCAGGTGGGCTGCGGAGGCGCCCGGGTAGCCGGTTGGTGGACGCCCACCAAGGAGGTTGCTCGTGCTCGGATTCATCGCACTGCTGTTGGTCATCTGGCTGGCACTCGCCGTCGTCGGCGCCGTCGTCGAGGGCCTGTTCTGGCTCCTGGTCATCGGCATCGTGCTCTTCGTCGCCACTGCGGCCTACGGGTGGGTGAAGCGGAACACCAAGGTGTGACCTGTCGCCCCCTGCCTCCGTGTCGGGCCGCAGAGGCGCGGGCCTCCGGCGCCGGACCGTCGTCCGGTGGTGAGGGGTCCGCGGACAGCTCCGCGACCGGACGGCGCGGCTCGGCGCACCAGCCCTGGACCGCTGCGGCGAGCACACCGGTGACGTGTCGTGTCGCCAGGTCGCGTCCGCCGCGGGCCCTGGGTGCAGGAGGGGAACACATCCAGCCTGTCTTCTCCGCGCCCGTCCCCGGGTAGCCCGAGGCCAGCCGGCGATGTCCCGACGGTTCGCCGGCGCACGGAACCGGCCCGCGAGGGCCGCTGACCACGCCGTCCCACGGCACCTCCCCGCTGGGAGGTGCCCATCGACGAGCAGGAAACGGAGCACCGGCCATGGCGACAGCGAGCAGCAACCACGAGAACGAGCAGGGTCACGGCAGCGGGGGAGCGGGTCACGACGAGGGCTCCGGCAAGGCGATGGAGCGCACGATGTACCTGCGCTTCGGGGCCATGATCCTCACGGCGATGGTGGTCATGTACTGGACCATGTTCGCCGGCACGTGGGAGTGGAGTCACGTCCGGTGGAGCGAGAGCCGCCTGTTCATGGCGCTCACCATGGGCGGGACGATGGGGCTGGTCATGCTCGCCTGGATGCTCAACATGTACAAGAACACCAAGGCCAACATCGGCATCGTGGCGGCGAGCCTGCTGCTGCTGGGCGGCGGCGTGTTCCTGGACCGCAGCCAGGCCACCGTCCAGGACGAGGCCTGGATGAGTGCCATGATCCCGCACCACTCGCTGGCCATCACCCGGTCCGAGCGCGCCCAGATCACCGACGTCCGCGTGTGCCGGCTGGCCCTCGAGATCATCCGGGCGCAGGAGCGGGAGATCAGCGAGATGGAGTGGCTGATCGAGGACATCGAGGAGAACGGGGAGGCCGAGACCGCCGAGCAGGCCGACGCCCGGCCCGTCCCGGACTTCGAGGGCTCGGCCCTGCGCGACTGCGCGACGGGCTGAGCGAGCCGGATCGGGAGGGAACACGCGAACGCCCCGGTCCCACAGGGGACCGGGGCGCCCGGGTGCGGTGCCTGGGAGCGGATGCCTACCGCAGGTCGAAGCGGTCGAGCTCCATGACCTTGACCCACGCGGCGGCGAAGTCCCGCACGAACTTCTCCTGCGCGTCGTCGGCGGAGTAGACCTCGACGATGCCGCGCAGGATCGAGTTCGAGTTGAACACCAGGTCGGCGGCGGTGGCGGTGCGGACGACGTTCCCGGTGGCGTCCAGCCCTTCGTAGACGTCCTCGGCGTCCGCCGAGGTGCGCCACGAGATGCCCAGATCGAGCAGGTTCCGGAAGAAGTCCTGCGAGAGGACCCCCGGCCGGTCGGTGAACACGCCGTGCGGCACGCCGCCGGTGTTCGCGCCGAGCACGCGCAGCCCGCCGACCAGCAGCGTCATCTCCTTGGCGGTGAGCTCCAGCATGTAGGCCCGGTCGACCAGCAGCGTCTCCGGCTCGAGCTTGCTGCCCGGCTGGAGGTAGTTGCGGAAGCCGTCGGCACGGGGCTCGAGCCAGCGGAAGTTGTCGACGTCGGTCTGCTCCTGCGAGGCGTCCGTACGACCCGGCGTGAACGGCACCGTGATCTGCACGCCGGCGTCGGCCGCGGCCTTCTCGACCGCCGCGGTGCCGCCGAGCACGATCAGGTCGGCCAGCGAGACCTTCTTGCCGGTCTGCTCGAAGTCGGCCTTCACCTGCTCCAGTACGGGGAGCACGTCCCGGACGCCCGCGTTGACCGCCCAGCTGATCTGCGGCTCGAGGCGGAGCCGGGCGCCGTTGGCCCCGCCGCGCTTGTCCGTGCCGCGGTAGGAGGCGGCCGCCGACCAAGCCGTGTGCACCAGCTGGGACACGGTCAGGCCGGAGGAGAGCAGGCGCTTCTTGAGGTCGGCGATCTCCGCCTCGCCGACCAGCTCGTGGTCGACCGCCGGCACGGGGTCCTGCCAGATGAGCTCCTCGGCCGGGACGTCGGGGCCCAGGTAGCGGCTCTTCGGGCCCATGTCGCGGTGCAGCAGCTTGAACCAGGCGCGGGCGTACTGGTCGGCGAAGTACTCGGGGTCGTCGCGGAAACGCTCGGAGATGGCGCGGAACCCGGGGTCCTTGATGAGCGCCAGGTCGGTCGTGGCCATCATCGGCGGGTTCTTCTTGCCCTCGATGTGCGCGTCGGGGATGAGCTCCTGTGCCTCGGGGTTGCTGGGCTGCCACTGCTTGGCGCCGGCCGGGCTCTCGGTGAGCTCCCAGTCGAAGCCGAACAGGGTGTCCCAGAAGCTGTTGTCCCAGGTCGTCGGGGTGGGGGTCCAGGCGCCCTCGAGACCGCTGGTGATGGTGTCGGGGCCCTTGCCGGTGCCGTGCTGGCTGATCCAGCCCAGGCCGTTGCCGTGCACCGGGCAGCCCTCCGGCTCGGGGCCGACCAGCTCGGGGTTGCCGGCGCCGTGGGTCTTGCCGAAGGTGTGCCCGCCGGCGATGAGGGCGACGGTCTCCTCGTCGGTCATGCCCATGCGGCTGAACGTGACGCGGATGTCGTGCGCTGAGGCGACCGGGTCGGGCTGTCCCTTCGGGCCCTCCGGGTTGACGTAGATCAGGCCCATGGTGACCGCGGCCAGGTGGCCCTCGTCGAGGTCGAGCGGGGCCTGGTCGGCGTAGCGCTCGTCGCCGAGCCAGGTGTCCTCCGGCCCCCAGAAGACCTCCTGCGGCTGCCAGCTGTCCTCGCGGCCGAAGGCGAATCCGAAGGTCTTCAGGCCCATGTCGTCGTGCGCGACGTTGCCGGCGAGCAGAAGCAGGTCGGCCCAGGAGAGCTTCCGGCCGTACTTCTGCTTGATCGGCAGCAGCAGGCGGCGCGCCTTGTCCAGGTTGGCGTTGTCGGGCCAGCTGTTGAGCGGGGCGAACCGCTGCGCGCCCTCGCCGCCACCGCCGCGGCCGTCGGCGATGCGGTACGTGCCGGCCGCGTGCCACGACATCCGGATGAACAGCGGGCCGTAGTGACCCCAGTCGGCCGGCCACCAGTCCTGCGACGTGCGCATGACCTCGGCGATGTCGCGCTTGAGCTGCTCGACGTCGAGCTTCGCGAACTCGGCCCGGTAGTCGGAGTCACCGAGGGGGTCGGCGTCCTTGGCGGGCTTGTTGAGCACCGACAGGTCGACCTGGTTGGGCCACCAGTCCCGGTTGCTCCGCGGCCGGCCGCTGGTGGCCTGCGTCGGCGACGGGATCGCCGGGTTCTCGCTCTCGCTGGTGCTGGCGGTCTGGACCTTGTCGGTCTCGTCCTTCACGGTGGGCCTCTCTGGTGTGCGGCGGGAGTGGAGGGTCAGGCAGCGATGCAGGCCGGGCAGCGGCCCCAGAAGACGACCTCGGCCTCGTCGACCTCGAAGCCGGCACCGTCGGACGGCGTCAGGCAGGGCGCGGCGCCGACGGTGCAGTCGACGTCGACGATCGCGCCGCAGTCGCGGCAGACGAGGTGGTGGTGGTTGTCGCCCACGCGTGCCTCGTACCGGGCCACCGAGCCCTGCGGCTGGATGCGCCGGACGAGGCCCGTGTCGGTGAGGACCCGCAGCACGTCGTAGACGGCCTGGTGGGAGATGGCAGCCTCGCGGGTGCGCGCGGCGCTGATGAGCGACTCGGTGTCCAGGTGGGGGTGCGCGTGCACGGCGTCCAGGACCGCGAGGCGCGGGCGGGTGACCCGCAGGCCCACCGCACGCAGATCGCGCTCGAGTTCGGCGTGGCCGGGCACGGGCACATCCTGCCGCGCCTTCCTTGACAGAGTCAAGAAACGCCCGGGGCCGGCGCGCGCGTTGCGGCGGGTGGCATTCCGTCCGCCGGCGGTAACCTCGGCCCGATGCGCCCCGAGGAGTCCGGCAGTACCGTCCCGCCCCTTCCGGAAGCCGGCCTCGCGGCCGCGCCGGGCCACGTCCTCCGGGGGATGGCCATGGGCGTCGCGGAGGTCGTGCCCGGGGTCAGCGGGGGGACCGTCGCTCTGGTCGTCGGCGTCTACGAACGGCTCATCGACGGCATCGGGCACGTCGTGACGGCGCTGCGGCTGTCGGTCACCGGGCGGTTCGGGCAGGCCCGCGAGGAGCTGGGGCGGGCGCACTGGACGACCATCGCCCCGGTGCTCGCCGGCATGGTGGTGGCCGTCCTCGTCGCCGCCCGGTTCCTCGAGCCCCTGATCGAGGACCACCCGGTCGGCTCCCGCGCGGTCTTCTTCGGATTGGTGCTCTTCTCGATCGTCGTGCCGGCACGGATGGTCGGCCGGTGGGCGCCACGGGACGTCGCTGTCGCGCTGCTCGGCGCCGTTCTGGCGTTCGGGCTCACCGGGCTCCCACCCGCGGACGACGTGGAGCCTGCGCTCGGGATCGTCGTCCTCGCCGCAGCGGTGGCCATCTGCGCCCTGGTGCTGCCGGGGGTGTCGGGCTCTTTCCTGCTGCTGACCCTGGGGCTCTACCAGCCCACTCTGGCGGCGGTCAACGAGCGGGACCTGGCCTACCTCGGCGCCTTCGCGGCCGGCGCCGCGCTGGGACTGGGGCTGTTCGTCCGGGCGTTGCAGGTGGCGCTGAGCCGGCACCACGCACTGACCCTCGCGCTCATGACCGGCCTCATGGCGGGATCGCTCCGCGCGCTGTGGCCGTGGCAGGACGCGGACCGCGGGCTGCTCGCCCCGGACGACGGCGCCCTTCCCATGGTCGCCCTCGCGGTCGGCGCCGGTCTGGCGGTGACCGCCGTCCTGCTCCTCCAGGAGCGGCTCGAGCGCCGCGCCCTGGCCGCGGCCCTCACCGCTCCGGACCGCCCGGGCAGCTGAGGCCCCCGCCGCCGCCCGGGTCAGCCGGGACGGGCGGCGACCCGAGATGGGGCGTCGTCCCGCGACCGTGGCGCGATCGAGTCGCCCGGCGCCTTCTGAGCCGAGCGCCAGCGGTGGTAGACGCTCCACAGCGAGAGCATCGGCGGAAGCACGAGGAACGCCGCCAGGAGGCTGTACAGGATCGTCAGGGCGGTGAGGATGCCGAACTGGCCGATCGGCGTGAGCGGCGAGAACAGCAGCACCGCGAAACCGAGCGCGGTGGTCAGCGCCGAGCCCACCAGCGCGGCGCCGGTCGTGCGCATCGTGGTGGTCATCGCCTCGACGACGTCGCCGTCCGCGGCCTCGAGCTCCTCGATGAAGCGGTGGGTGAGGTGCACGGTGTAGTCCACGCCCACGCCGATGGTGAGCGCGGTGATGAGCGCGGTGAACACGTTGTAGGAGACGCCGAGGGCGACCATCGTGCCGAGGACCAGCACCACGACGAGCGCGATGGGCAGCACCACCAGCGCCCCGAGCACGGGGCGGAGGTCGGCCAGCCCGAAGTAGAGGACCAGCACGATCAGGGCGGCGATGATCGTGACGGCGATCGAGCGCGCCTGGTTCTCGGTGAGCGTCTGGGCGATCGACACCTCGAGCACCTCCTGGCCGGTCACGACGAACTGGTCGTCCTCGCCCTGCCAGATGCCCTGGAGGTCGTCGACGACCTGTTGCACCGCGGCCTGGTCCTGGGCGGTGATCGGCACGTCGATGATCGTGCGGGCGAGACCGTCCTCGTCGATCGAGAGCACACGGGCCAGCTGGTCGGGTGCGACCTGCCGGAGCTGGTCGAAGATCTCCCGGAAGGTGCTGGGCTCGACCGTGAGGCCGAGGTCGAGCTGCTCGAGGTACTGGTCGAACTCGGCCGAGTAGTCGTCGCCGGGGAGCCCGGAGTCCTCGGCGTAGTCCTCGATGAGCGTCAGCAGGGACGACCGCGGGGGTCCGGTGACACCGTCGGGTCGCGAGTCGGGGGAGGCGAGCGTCTGCTCGAGGTCGATGACGTCCCGCGCGAGCCGGTCGTCGAGCTCTCCTTCGACGAGCAGCGTGGCCCTGGCCGTGCCGCCGGCGAAGTTCTCGTCGAGGAACTCGAGGTCGCGGGCGGTCTCGGAGTCCGAAGGCAGGAACTGCGCGGTGGAGAAGGTGGTGTCGATCCTCGTCGCGCTGACGCCCGCCAGGGCGCCCACGGCGACCACCGCGAACAGGATCGGCACGGGATGTCGCACCCCCACGCGCGCGACCGCGGCGAGAGCACGTCCCGTACCGGGGATCGACTCGGCCAGGGCTCGGTCCCGCAGTTCCTTCCCGGCTCGGGAGCGGCGCTCGTCGAGCAGTGACCGCGCCGCCGGGACCAGGGTGGTCATCACCACGTAGCCGCTGACGATGCCGATGGCGGCCAGCAGACCGAAGTCCTGGAGCGGCGGGATCGGGCTGGTCAGGTTGGTGAGGAAGCTGATGGCGGTCGTGGCCGCGGCCAGCAGCAGGGGCAGTCCGGTACGGCGCACGGCCGTGTACGCGGAGTCGCCGATCGTGTCGCCGGCGGCGAGGCCTTCGCGGTAGCGACCGGTGAGCTGGAGCGCGAAGTCCACGACCAGCCCGATCAGCAGCACCGGGATGATGGTCACCGTGGGGTTCGAGGGACCGACGACGTCGAGGCCGCCGGGGCCGAGCAGGCCCTGGAGCCCGAAGATCCACACGACGGTGATGACCAGCCCGGCCAACGAGAGGGCCACGTCGCTCGCCGAGCGGTAGAAGACGACCAGCAGTACGACGATGACGAGGAAGGCCAGGCTCATCAGCAGCACGGTGGTCGACGTCTGCGACTCGCTGATCTCCTGATCGAGCTTCGGCGGGGAGAAGGTCCGTACCTCGAGGCCCGGTATCTCGGCGGAGGAGATCACCTCCTCCGCGGCGAGCGCCGCGGCCCGGATCTCCTCCTGCGGTGCCTCGGAGAGGCTGAGGACGCCGAGCCCGCCGATCGGCCGACCGTCGGCATCGCGGGCGATGAACTGGGCGATGGTCGAGCCGAGTTCGCCGAGCTGACCTTCCGCCCCCTCCAGCGACCGGATGGCCTCGGTGATCTGCTCCCGATCCGCCTCCCCCGGGGCGACGTCACCGAGGAGGAGGTCGATGGCGTGGGCGTAGGAGAACACCGCCCGGGGCCCGTCGGCGAGGACGGTCGCGACCTCGGGGCCCTCGGCGGCCGCCGCCATGGCGTCGAGGACGCCCTGCACCGCCGCCGGCTCCAGGACGTCGCCGCGTGCGATGACCTGCACGGTGGTTCCGCCGGCAGCGGTGGCGAACGACTCGGCGATCCGCTCCTGGGCGGCCGCCGCCTCGCTGGACTCCGGGAGGAACGCCTCGACCTGATCCCCGGCCGACTCCCGCAAGAGGGCACCGGCGCCGAGGCCGATCGTGATGACCATCAGGACGGCGAGTGCGAGGCGCCGGTGGTCACGGACGACTCTGCCCTGCCACGAGAACACGTTCACGGGCGCCGTCCTACCCCGCCGACCTGCGACGATGCCGCGGACCCCGACACGACCCGGAGCGCCTACGCGGCGCTGCACCGGCTGGCCGGCGAACTCCGGGCGGCCCGGCGGAAGACCGACGACGATCTCTTCGCCGCCAGCAGCATCGTCGAGGGCATCCGGCGGTGCCTGGCTGCGGTGGTGCCGCAGGAACTGCGGAGGAGGAGGACCGGGCCCGCCCGGTGAATCGGTGAGTCAGGGGCCCATCGGCTCCACGTCCTGGCGGCGGGATGGAGAGATCATGCCGGCCCTCTGCATCGCGCAGGACGCCGCCGCCGGCGTGCTGCTCGCCCGCGATCCGCTCGCCTGCTGATCGGGATGCCGCTGGACGAGCACGTGCGTGGACGGAGCAGCCGGCCGCAGCTGTGCAGCACACCGAGGAGCTGAGCACCACCGGGACGATGCGGCGCGGAGGATCAGGTCCCGTCGGAGGTGAAGGGGTGCACCGAGGCGCCGTCCCCCATCTTGTCGGCGCCGATGACCGCGAGCGTGCCGTCGGCCTGGAGGACCACCGCCGCGACGTCGTCCAGCGAGCCGAAGCCCTTCTCGCGCGCTGCCGAGTGCAGGTCCGACTCGATCATCCGGTGCCGGCGCAGGGCCCGGTCCACCGGCTGCCCGTCGTGGTACAGCAGGGACGGTCCGGGATCCAGCAGGCGCTTCAGCGCAGGCCAGCGGGCGCGGCCCGCTGCGAACACCCACTGCAGGGTCACCAGGAGTGCGAACGTGACCAGGACCTCCACCAGGGACACCTCGCTCGCGGTCAGCACCCGGCCGAAAGCCGAGCCGAGGGTGACGGTGATGACGAAGTCGAAGGGCGTCATCTTGGCCATCATGCGGGGGCCGGAGCCGCGCAACAGGAGCGCGAGCCAGACGTAGCCGAGCGTCCCGATCAGCAGGATGCGCGCGATCGGCTCCCAGCCTTCCCAGAGGAACTGGACCTGGTTCACGAAGCTGGCCTCCCGGCTGAGTGGTGGATCGGGCTCCTCGGGCCGTACCCGACCACCGAGGAACACACGACCGGCGCGACGGGAGAGCGCGCCGGCGGACGGGGCATGGATCGGGGTTTCCGGGTACCCCGCGCGGCCAGGGCGGTTCGCCACGACGGGAACGCGCGGACATCGACAGCGGGGAGGGTCGTCGTGCCGACGGACAGGGAGAAGGACAGCGCGGGCAGCACCATCGTCCGGGGCATGCGGAGCACGGTCGGGAGGGAGAGCACCACCTTCGGGTTCTCCATCCTCGTCACCGTCACCTTCGCGGTCTGCCAGGTGACGCAGGGATCGCCCGATCTGCCGCGCATCGCCCTGTACGCGGTCGGCGCGGTCATGTCCTTCACGCTGCTCGAGGGGATCCTCTCCGCCGGCTTCCGGCGGCCGATGCCCCAGCACCCCACCCAGACGCTGGCGCTGGGCACGAGCCTCAACATCCTGTCCGTCCTCGTCGGGCTGGGCGCCGCGATGCTGCTGAGTGCGTCGTTCTCGCATCTCGCGGTCTGGGGCCTGGCGCCGTTCGTCGCCGGTGTGGGCTACCTGCTCACCGAGAGCCTGGAAGAGGCGCTCGCCGAGCGGATCCTCGTCTCCTCCGGGGACGGCGAGGCCCGGGAGGTCTCGGGCTAGGGCAGCACCGCGGTGCCCACTCGTGCGGTCGGCAGGGGAGGCCCGGTGCGTGGGGCTCCCGGTACGTCAGGGCGCGGGCGGCGCTGTCCCCGGGACGACCGCCGCTTCCGCGCGGCGCCGGACGCGGCGACGTCGAGACCGCCTTTCCCGGCTGGATCCTCACGGACGAGGAGCCCGCCGACGTGACCGGAATGCCCGGCCCGCTCGAGCGGACCGCGCTCCGGTGGTACTGCCTGCGGCGAGCCTGACGGCGCAGCAGCCTCTTCGCCGTGGCGGCGGGTGAGTGCGACCCGACCTTGCCGCCGACGAGCTGCTCGACGGCGGCATGACGACGTCACATCGTCATGCGCGGGTGCCTCCCGAGCGGGTAGGGGAACGTGCGACGACCACGTCGAGGAGCACGACAGGGGTGAGGCCGGCGGTGAACCTGATCGACGGAGCCGGGGGCTGCGATGTGGGTCGTCCGGCCGGTGGCGGCGGGCGAGGTGCGGTCAGGTTGCGCCGTCGACCGGGGCCTGACGCAGCACGTGATGACCTGAACTGCTGGACGACCGGAACGAGGTGTGATGGAAACGACGCCCTTCTACATCCTGCTCTTCATCCATCTCGGTGGCCTGGTCCTGGGGTTCGGATCGGTCCTCGTGACGGATCTCTACGGCTTGTTGTGGCTCCGGGACCGGGTCCGCTTCCCGCAGGTGGTGCGGGTGAGCAGCGTGACGGAGAACTTCGTCTGGGCGGGGTGGGGGGTGATGGTGGCCACCGGGATCCCGCTGCTCGTGCTCAAGGGCGAGATCGACAACCTGCTGGTGGTCAAGCTCTTCTTCGTCGTCCTCATCGGGCTCAACGGCCTCCTGCTGCACGTACTCCACGACCGGATACGGGGCTACGAACAGGGCCGCGACGTGCCGGCGAAGGTCCTGTTCCGTCTGTCGTTCGCGTTGCTGGTGTCGCAGGTGGCCTGGTGGGGCGCGCTCCTCATCGGGTTCCTGCACCGCCACGTGCAGTCGATCATCGAGTGGCCCGATCCGCCGTGGCTCCTGATCGGGCTGATCGTCGCTGCCTTCCTGGCGATCTGGGCCGGCGGCGAGGTGCTGGTGCGGCGCAAGCGCAGGGCCGCCGAGGACCTGGTCGACGAGGTCGCGCCCTGACCCGGCGATCCCTGGCCGCTGCCCGAGAGGAGCTCGACGGCCGCCGTCCGGTCGATCGACGCCGTCGACGACGGACAGCTCCACCGCGCGCAACGGGACCATCGGTGTCGGACAGCGGGATGCCACGGTTCGGGCGAGTGCGGCAGGATCGGCAGGCGTGCCGACTCTCCGCATCGCCCAGGACGACGCCGCCGACGAGCTGCTGAGCCGCGATCCGCTCGCGTTGATGATCGGGATGCTGCTGGACCAGCAGTTCCCGATGGAGCGCGCCTTCGCCGCACCCCGGCTGCTCGCCGACCGCCTCGGCGTCGCCGAGCTCGACGCGGGGCAGCTGGCCGACATGGACCCCGACGAGCTGACTCGCGTCTTCCAGGGTCCCCCGGCGCTGCACCGCTATCCGGGGTCGATGGCCGGCCGGACCCAGGAGCTGTGCCGGGTGCTGGTCGAGCGCTACGAGGGCCGCGCGGAGAACCTGTGGGCGGGCGCCGCGGACGGGACGACATTGCTGCGCCGGCTGAAGGAGCTGCCCGGCTTCGGGGCGCAGAAGGCGTCGATCTTCCTTGCGCTGCTCGGCAAGCGGTACGGCGTCACCCCGCCGGGCTGGCGCGAGGCCGCGGGCGCCTACGGCGAGGAGGGGGCCCGCCGCTCGGTCGCCGACATCACCGGGCCGGAGTCGCTGGCCGAGGTGCGCCGGTTCAAGCAGGAGCAGAAGGCCCTGGCGAAGCAGACCAGGGCAGGGGAGCGGGAGCAGGCCTCGCCGGCCTGACCGGTCACCCCGGGATCGGGACGATCACCCCGGGATCGGGACGACGGCGATCGGGCAGGCCGCCCGGTGCAGGACGCCGTTGGTGGTCGAGCCCAGGCGGGCCAGCCGGCCGCGGTGCCGGTGACCCACGACGAGCAGCTCCGCCCCGGCCGACGCGGTGAGCAGGGCCGTGGCCGGGGTGTCGCGCAGCACCTCCTCCCGGATCCGGACGTCCGGGCTCCCGTGGCGCACCGGACCGACCGCCTCGGTCAGCAGCCGCCGCGCGTCGGCCTCGACGCCGCTCCAGTCGACCAGCGGTCCGAAGGCGCCGACGGCGGACTCCAGCGGGACGTCGCGCCAGGCGTGCACGGCCCGCAGGTCGGCACCGCGCGCAGCCGCCTCGGCCACGGCGAAGGCCAGCACGGCGTCGTCCCCGGTCCTCCCGTCGACGCCGACGACCACCGACGGGGGAGGGCCGTCGGGCGGCGCGCAGTCGTCGGGCAGCGCGATGACGGGACACCGCGCGTGCTGGACCAGTGCGCCGGCGGTGGAGCCCAGGATCAGGCCGGGGAGCCCGCCCATGCCCCGGCGCCCGGTGACGATCATCGCCGCGTCGGCCGACAGGGCCAGCAGCCCGTCGACCGGGTAGTCCTCGACCACCGACGCCGTCACGTCGGTCAGCCCGGTGGTCTCCCGGACGCTGTCGGCGGCGGCCTGCACCAGCCGGGTGGCGCTGCCCGCGAACTGCTCCCTGATGTCGCGGTCGGCCATCGGCGCCGCCCCGCCGTCAGCCCGCCGCGGCGTCACGTGCACCACGAGCAGCCCGGTACCCCGGCGACGCGCGCACCCGGCGGCGTAGGCGGCGGCCTGCGTGGAGGAGGCGGAGCCGTCGACACCGACGACCACCTGCCCCGCTGAGGACACCTGCGGACCGGACATCGGCCACCTCCCGTCACGAGCTACCAGTCGTACCCCACCCGCCCCGGACCGGCCCGACCGGCCCGGGGGGAGGCGGACGTGGGACGCGGAGCATTCCTGCCGCGCCTGCACGACCCCCTGCAGCGGTGGCACCATGGGGTGCGGACCGGGCGTGCAGGGGCGTTCGCCCCCCGCCGCACCGGACACCGGAGGGATGGACGTCCGTGGCCACCAGCCAGCAGTTCCCGCGGCCCCGCCGCGCCGAGCCGGTGCTGATCACCGAGGCCCAGGTCAGCCAGGTCGACCAGCACGCCGCGCGGAAGAAGCGCTACGCGATCACCATGCTGGTCCGCAGCGTCTGCCTGGTCCTGGCGGCCGTCTTCTACCAGGTCGTCTGGCTGATGCTGATCTTCGCCGTCCTCGGCACGATCCTCCCGTGGTTCGCCGTGATCATGGCCAACGACCGCCCGCCGAAGAAGAAGCAGCACGTCAACCGCTATGTGGCCGGCCCGGACCGGCAGCTGGAGAGCCGCCCCCACCGGGTCATCGAGGGCTGACCCGCCCGCTCAGCCCTGCGCGGGCACCGGCGCCTCGGCGTGGTGCCGCCCGATCGGCAGCATGAGCGGCTTGCCCGACACGGGGTCGATCACGACCCGGCTCTCCAGGCCGAAGACCGCCCGCACGCAGTCCTCGGTCAGCACGGAGGCGGGGTCGCCGGCCGCGTGGATCCGGCCGCCCTCCAGCGCCACGAGGTGGTCGGCGTAGCGGGCGGCGAGGTTCAGGTCGTGCAGGACCATGACGATCGTCGTGCCGCGCAGCCGGTTGAGGTCGGTGAGCAGGTCGAGGACCTCGATCTGGTGGCTCACGTCCAGGAACGTCGTCGGCTCGTCGAGCAGCAGCAGATCGGTCTGCTGCGCGAGCGCCATCGCGATCCAGACCCGCTGGCGCTGCCCGCCGGAGAGCTCGTCCACGGCCCGCTCGGCCAGCGCCGTCGTCTGCGTGGCCTCCAGCGCCGCGGCCACCGCGGCGTCGTCCTCCCTGTTCCAGCGGGAGAAGATGCCCTGGTGGGGGTGGCGACCGCGCCCGACCAGGTCGGCCACGGTGATCCCCTCGGGCGCGATGGGGGACTGCGGGAGCAGACCCAGCGTGCGCGCCAGCTCCTTGGCCGGCATCCGGTGCACCTCCTTGCCGTCCAGCAGCACCCGCCCGGCCCGCGGGGCGAGCAGCCGGGACATGGAGCGCAGCAGGGTCGACTTGCCCGAGGCGTTGGCCCCCACGATCGCGGTGATGCGGCCCGCCGGGACGGCGATGTCGAGCTCCTCGATGACGGTGCGCTCGCCGTACGCGAGCGTCAGCCCCTCCGCGACGAGGGTGTGGGAGCGGGTCATAGCGAGCCTCCGGCCCGGTTGGTGCGGATGATCAGGTAGATCAAATAGGGCGCGCCGAGCACCCCGGTGACGACGCCGACCGGGAAGCGGGTGTCGAACGCGAACTGGCCGACGAGGTCGGCGACCAGGACGAGCAGGGCCCCGACCAGGGCCGCCGGGACGAGCAGCGAGCCGTGGGGCCCCACGATCCGCGCCGCGATCGGGCCGGCGAGGAACGACACGAAGGCGATGGGCCCGCACGCGGCCGTGGCGAACGCGACCAGCCCCACGGCGGCGACGATCGCGACCAGGCGGGTGCGCTCCACCCGGACGCCCAGCGCCGCGGCGGTGTCGTCGCCGAGCTGCAGCGCCGAGAGGTTCTTCGTCTGACCGAGGAGCACCGGGCCGAGCACCAGCAGGGCGACCAGCGCGGGCAGCACCGCCGTCCAGGTGGAGCCGTTGAGGCTGCCGGTCAGCCAGCGCAGCGCCTCCTGGTAGTCCCACTGCCCGGCCTTGGTCAGGACGTAGTTGATGACGCTGGTCAGCATGGCGCCGATACCGATGCCGATGAGGATGAGCCGGGTGCCGGCGACCCCGCCCTTGAAGGCCAGGCCGTAGATCAGCAGCGCGACGCCGAGGGCGGCGGCGACCGCGAGGGTGGACACCGCCGTCCCGCTCAGCGAGAAGATCACGATGCCGACGACGGCCGCCGCGCTGGCGCCGGAGCTGATGCCGATCACGTCGGGGCTGGCCAGCGGATTGCGGAGCATGGTCTGGAAGGTGACGCCGCCCAGACCGAAGCTCAGGCCGGCGACGACGGCCAGCACCCCGCGGGGCAGCCGCAGCCGCCCGACGGTGAACGAGGCACCCGGCACGCGCTCGCCGAGGACCACGCGCACGACCTCGCCCAGCGGGTAGAACGTCCGCCCGACCATCAGCGTGGTGACGAAGACGGCGACGACGAGCACCGCGAGCACGATGATCACCAGGCGGCGCCGCGACGCTCGGCGGACCCGGTTGCGGGCGACCGCGTCGACGTCGGCCGTCGGTGCGGGGAGCAGGGTCGTCACAGCTCGCGCACCTTCTGCCGGCGGACGACCGCGATGAAGAAGGGGGCGCCCACCAGCGCGGTGACGATGCCGACGTCCAGCTCGGCGGGGCGGGCGACGATGCGGCCGACGACGTCGGACGCGACCAGAAGGGAGGCGCCGGCCAGCGCCGAGAAGGGCAGCAGCCAGCGGTGGTCGACCCCGACCAGCAGCCGGCACAGGTGCGGGACGACGAGCCCGACGAACCAGATGGGACCGGCGACCGCGGTCGCCGCGCCGCACAGCAGCACCGACCCGAGGGCGGCCACACCGCGGGCGATGGCCACGCGCTCGCCCAGCCCGGCCGCCAGTTCGTCCCCCAGGGCCAGGGAGTTCAGGCCGCGGGCGGAGAGCAGGCTGATGACGAGACCCACGGCGAGGAAGGGCAGCACGGGGGTGATCGTGGAGAAGGTCGCCCCGCCCACGCCGCCGACCTGGAAGGACTGCACGTTGGCCGCGATGTCGCCGCGCGGCAGGGCGATGGCGGTGATGAACGACGTCAGGGCCGCCGAGGTCGCGGCGCCGGCCAGCGCCAGCTTCAGCGGCGTCGGGCCGCCGCGGCCCAGCGCCCCGACGGCGTACACGAAGACGGCGGCCAGGGCGGCGCCGGCGATCGCGACGAAGATCCGGCTGGTGGCGGTGAACAGCCCGAACCAGGCCAGACCGGCCACCACCGCGAGCGAGGCACCCATGTTGATGCCGAGGACGCCGGGGTCGGCCAGCGGGTTGCGGGTGACGCCCTGCATGACCGCGCCGGCCAGGCCGAGCGCCGCGCCGACGAGCACGGCCAGGACCGTGCGCGGTATGCGCTTGGTGACGGCCGCCTCCTCGATGGTCTCCGAGGACCCGCCGAGCGCGGCGAGGATGTCCGACCAGCCGACGCCGCGGGAACCGATGGCCACCGAGGCCGCCATGAGCAGGGCGAGCACCGCCAGGACGACGAGCAGCCAGAGGAACCGGACCGACCCCGGACGCCGCCGCGTGGCGGCGTCCGGGGTCGGGACGGGGAGGACCGAGCTCACGGGAGGGACGTCACGCAGCCTTGTCGGCGACCTCGGCGAGCATGGACACGTAGTCCTCGAGCACCCAGGAGATCGCCAGTGGCGTGGGGTTCGCCGCCGTGCCGAGCGGGGTGTCCGGCAGCAGCACGATCGCGTCGTTCTGCACCGCGGGCATCTGCGACAGCAGCGGGTCGGCCTTCAGCGCGTCGACCAGCTCCTGGTCGCCGTAGGTCACGATGATCTGGACGTCGTCCAGGGTGTCGATCTGCTCGGCGCTGATCGTGCCGGAGAACTGGTCGGCGTCGGTCGAGGCAGCCTCGATGCTCTCCGGGGTGGCCAGGCCGAGGTCCTCGAAGAAGGCGCTGCGGGTGTCGAACGGCGTGTAGTAGCTGACCTCGCTCAGGTCGGTGGTGTCGACGTGGGTCAGGAACATCGCGGACTTGCCGGCCAGCTGCGGGTGCTCGCCGACGGTGTCCTCGATCTCCTGCTCCAGGTCGGCGACGAGTTCCTCGCCCTCGTCGGCCATCCCCATGCCGGCCGAGTTGATCTCGATCATGTCGCGCCAGGAGGTCGCCCACGGGCCCTCGGGGTAGGCCACGACCGGCGCGATCTCGCTCAGCGTGTCGTAGTCCTCCTGGGTCAGCCCGGAGTAGCCGGCGAGGATGACGTCGGGCTCGGTGTCGGCGACGGCCTCGAAGTCGATCCCGTCGGTCTCGTCGAAGAGCACCGGCACCTCGGCGTCGAGATCCTCCAGGCGCTCGGACACCCAGGGGAGCAGGCCGTCGCCGTCGTCGTCACCGAAGTTGGCCGCCGCCATGCCGACCGGCACGACCCCCAGGGCCAGGGGCACCTCGTGGTTGGCCCAGGCCACCGTGGCCGCCCGCTCGGGCTCCGACTCGATCGTCGTGGTGCCGAGGGCGTGCTCGATGGTCACCGGCGCGAAGTCGCCGGAGCTCGCCTCCTCGGTGTCCGTGGAGGAGTCGGCGCAGGCGGCGAGCCCACCGATGAGCAGCGTGGCCGCGGTGAGTGCGACCAGTCGTGGTGCGCGGTGCATGGTGTCCTTCCAGCGTCGTGCCGCGCTGCGGCGCAGCGCGGTCCGTCCGGCCCGTCGGTGGCGCCCCCGACCTGCGGCGCGCGGCACGGGACCGGGCGGCACGCTGGAGAGGGCCGCCGGGGGAGGATGCCGACAGAGCCGGTGGCGTTCGTGATGAGGTGAGGCTTGCCTAACCTAGAGCTGCCGAGTGCGGCTGTCCATCACGGGAAGATCACGTTCGTCGCCTGTCATCATGGATGCGGCCCGGCGGGTGCCCGGTTCCCGGGTCGCGACCCCGGACGCACACCACGAAGGAGAACCCGTGAGCAGCAGCGACATCCTCGAGCGGCCGGACGTCCGCGACGCCGACACCGGCAACGCCAACGAGGTCTTCCACTACGTCCGCAAGAACAAGATCGCCGAGAGCGCGGTCATGGGCACGATGGTCGAGGCGCTCTGCGGAGAGGTCTTCCCGGTCACCAAGACCCCCAAGCCGGGCAGCCCGGTGTGCCCGGCCTGCAAGGAGGTCTACAACCAGCTCAAGAAGGACTGAGCAACCTGTCGTCCCGTGTGGGCCCGAAGGGGCCCGGGCAGGGACGACCGACGCGCTCCGCACAGCCGGGGGGCCGCTCCTGGTCGCGGTGCGATCCGGAGGATCGCGGTGTCACTGCCCGAGCCGCCGCGCCTCCGCGGCCAGCTTGGCCTCCCGGCGCGCGCGGCGACGGGGGTTGTGGCGGCGCAGCGGCGCCGGCCAGCGGGCCTGGACGGTGGCGTTGAGCTCGGCGCCCAGCAGGACCGCCATGCCGAAGAAGAAGCAGAACAGCAGGATGCCGATCGGGGCGGCCAGCGCGCCGTAGGGCAGGGCCGCAGTGAGGACGTCGGCGACGTAGGTCCGCAGCAGCAGGGCGGCCACCATGAAGAAGACCAGCGCCAGCACCGCGCCGGGCAGGTGCCGGCTCCACGGCAGGCGGCTGGGGAGCACCACGTTGTAGAAGCTGGTGAGCGCCAGCAGCAATCCGACGATGACCAGCGGCCAGTAGATGCCGTTGATCAGGACGGTGGCGACCGGCTGCCAGCCCGCGGGCAGCAGTGCCACCAGCACGCCCCGGCCGAGCACCAGCAGGGGCAGGGTCAGGACGGCGATGACCATGCCGACGACGAAGAGCCACAGCGCCTTGAGCCGGGTGCGGATCGGCCCGCGCACGTCGCGCTGGTCGTAGGCGATGACGATCGTGTTCATGAAGGTGGCCGTCGCCGAGGACCCGGCCCACAGGGAGATCAGGAAGCCCAGGCTGACGACCTCGAGCCGCCCGGAGCTGAGGATGTCGTTCAGCGTCGGGGCGACCAGGGAGTCGACGACGTCGGGGGTGAGCACCTCCGTGGAGGAGCTGAGCAGGTAGTCCTCGATCTGCCGGACCGAGTCCGCGCCGATCAGGTTGCTCAGGTAGCCCAGTGAGCCCAGCAGCCCGATGAGCAGCGGCGGGACGGAGAGGATCTGCCAGAAGGCCGCCTCGGCGGACAATCCGAGGATGCGGTCCTGCCACGCCTTCGCCAGCGTGCGGCCCAGGACCTGCAACGGCACCCGGACGAACGCCGGCCAGGAGTCCAGCCGGCCCGGTTTCCCGTCCTCGACGCGAGTGGCCCCCGGGTCGGAGCGCTGCTGGGCGGCGCCCACGGCCGGTGGGTCGCCGGCGTCGGGAGGTGGGGCGCCGCCCTGCGCCGGCGGATCGCCGGGCAGCACGGTGCTCATCCGGTCAGTCTGCACGGCGCGCCCCCGGTCGGGCAGCGGCACCCGCTCGTCGGGGGGACCCCCGGCGGGGGAGCCGGTCAGCGCACCCGCCGGCCGCCGGCACGACCGTTCCCGGGGCGCCGGTCAGCCGGGCGCCGCCCGCCCGACGTGGGAGCGCCGGTCGGAGCCGTTCCCTCCGGGCGGGCCGGGGGAGCCGGCGACTCCTTCGGCGGATCGGCCTTGGGCACGCAGGTGATGACCGCCTCGGCGTTGTAGCGGGTGCGGAAGTCCTCCCGCTTGATCTCCGCTCCTGTGTCCAGGTCCTTGAACACCCGGGTCACGGTGATGTCGAAGCCGGGCACTCCGGACTGCGGGATGCAGTCGCCGTCGTCGACCTTCTCGATCACCGCCGGCTTCCTCGGGTTCCGCCGCTCGCTGCTGATCGACTCGATCTCGTAGCGCTTGGTGCCGTAGAAGGTGACGGTGAGGGCGCGCGGCGTCCACTGCGTGTCGACGTAGACGCCGGTGTCGCTGTCGTTCCGCCACTGGAGGTCGATCGCCCCCTCGTAGACCGTCGCCTCCCGGCCGGCCGGATAGCGGCTGATGTAGAAGCTGTGCGGCTTGTGGTAGACGTCCTCGAGCCCGGCGAAGAACACCGCGTTGAACATCGTGGTGGCGAACTGGCTGATGCCCCCGCCGACCGCGGTGGACAGCTCGCCGCCGCTGATGACGGTGGCGGGCACGTACCCCTGGGCCGTCCCGCGGGGGCCGGTGTAGGTGTTCAGGCTGAAGGTCTCGCCGGGCATGATCAGCGCACCGTCGACCTCTTCGGCCACGACGCGGATGTTCTCGCCGCTGGCCGGGTTGCTGATGTTCGTGGTGAAGCTGCTGATCTCCTCGCGGATGCCGAGCGCCTCGGCCTCCTGGGTGGTGAACTCCGCCGGCACGGGGCCGGGCTCGGCGGTGACCGAGCGCGGCGCGGGGTCGTCCAGCACGGGCAGGAGCTGCTCGACCAGGTGTGCCGGGTCGATCCCGGTCCCGTCGACCGAGGGCACGACCCGCACGGAGCCGCCGGCGACGTCGAAGGTGGCGTCCTGGGCGGGGGTGCCGAAGACGGCCAGCTCGTCCCCGAGGGCGGTCTGCAGCGCGGCCGCGTCGATGCCGACCTCCAGCTCGCCGTCCTCGGTCGGGGTGAAGGTCAGCGACGCGGCCAGGGCGCTGACCGGCACCTCGGCGGTCGGGCCGCCGGGGCCGCCGGTCACCGCGACCGGGGCCGCGAGGGCCGGCTCGACCGTCTCGGCGAGCACGCGCTCGGCCTCGGGCGTGTCGACGTCGACCGGATCGACGTCCACGGGCAGTTCGAGGGGCGTGGCCGGATCCACCTCGCCGGTGAGGGCCGCGGTGATCGCCGTCTCGGCGCCGTCGCGGTCGAGCGTCCGCCCGTCGGCGGGCTCGACCACGCGGGGCGTGGTGCCCTCGATCGCGATCGTGGCGTCGGACGGCGCCCGGTCGACCTGCTCGGCGAAGGTCTCCAGCTGTGCGCTCAAGGAGCCGAGCTCGTCGGCCACCGCGGACTCGTCGACCTCGACGACGGGCTGGACCTCTCGGTCGGAGAACAGCGTGGTGAGACGGGTCCACGGGTTCAGCGGCTGGTCGTCCGCGGTGTCGACGGTCTCCTCGGCGTCGAGCCGGATGCCGGCCCGGGAGGGCGAGAAGACGCCTTCCACGTCGTCGGCGACGATGCGGCGGTCGGCCGCCACCCGGTCGCCGAGCTCCGCGTCGAGCCGGTCCACGGCGGCGGCGGGCTCCATCCCGCCGATGTCGACGCCGGCGACGACGGTCGACCGCGGCACGCTGCCGGAGGAGACGAGAAGGTCCACGCCGTAGACGGCGGCGAGCACGGCGAGGGCGCCCGCGGGCGCGAGCACCGCCGGACGGCGCCACCACGGCGAGCCCGCGGTCTCGGCACCGGTGGCGGGAGGCGGCCCGTCGCCACCGTCCCCGGAGCCGTGGACGACCGGCGCGGTCAGCCGCCCCGTGGCGTCCACCGGGGAGTCCGCGGGCGGGGTGTCGCCCTGGGGGGCGGAGGGTGCGTCGGCGAGGCCCTGTGGAGCGGTGGTCCCGGGGTCGCCCTCCGGCGCGCCGCTGAGCCAGTCCCGTGACACCGGCCGGGTGTCGTCGACCTCACCGGGGGCCGTCGGAGAGATCTGCGGCTCGGGCGTGTCGCCGTCGTCGGCAGCGGGCCGCGACGGCTCGACCGGTGGTCGGCTGTCGGGGCCGTCGCTGCGCAGGCGCACGGTCTCGTCGTGCGCGGGGGGCTGCTGGGACATGGGGGGATCCTCCGGTCGCCGTCGACCGGGAGTGCCCGGGAACGACGGAGCCGCCGGCCCTCCGTCCGCACGAGGCGGTACGGAGGAGCCGGCGGCGTCGTCGGGTGAGGCTGTCATCGCGGGCGCGACGATAGCCGGTCTCTCAGGCAGTTACGTGCTGCTCGCCCTCGGTGTCGATGATGTCGACGGCGATGTCGCGGAGCTTGCCCTCGTACTCCCGTGCGTGGTGCCCGCAGAAGACGAGGTCGCTGCCACTGGCGAGCACGACTCGCACCTTGGCCAGAGCACCACAGCGATCGCAGTGGAAGGGAACGACGAGGTCATCGGTGGGCGGGGTCGTCGTCAGCGTCTGGGTCATCTGGCTCATCACTCGCTCTCTACCGCACGGATCCGCGGATGCGGATCGGCCTCCTGCACAGCGCCAGGATGGCCCCTCGTGTTCCCGCTCTGCTGTCGGCGAACCCGGACTCGCCGATCGAGACGAGTCCGTGATGTGCCGGCAGTGGAACGGGTTCAGCAGGGGACGTCACTGGGGTGGTACCGGTCGTGCACGTGCTGGTCTCGCTCGCCGTGCCGGTCGGGTGACCGGTACGGCGGTGGGTCCGCTGCTGTTCTGACGACCCCCACGCTACGCCGTCTACCCGGGGGATGTCGGCGCACACCCGCGCGGGCTGTCGTGCCGAGTGAGCCCCGGAGGGGTCCGCGCAGGCGCGACGGTGGAGCTCAGCGCACCAGGGGTACGGCTCCTGGCCGCGGTGGGTGTCGTGCCGAGTGGGCCCCGGAGGGGTCCGCGCAGGCGCGACGGTGGTGCTCCACGCAGCCGGGGCACGGCTCCTGGCCGCGGTGTCGTCCGGGAGGACGACGGTGTCCTAGTCGAGGTAGTCGCGCAGGACCTGGGAGCGGCTGGGGTGGCGCAGCTTGCTCATGGTCTTGGACTCGATCTGCCGGATCCGCTCCCGGGTGACCCCGTAGACCTGCCCGATCTCGTCGAGCGTGCGGGGCTGGCCGTCGGTCAGGCCGAAGCGCAGCCGGACGACGCCGGCCTCCCGCTCCGAGAGGGTCTGCAGGACGCTGGTGAGCTGGTCCTGCATGAGCGTGAAGCTCACCGCGTCAACGGCCACGACCGCCTCGGAGTCCTCGATGAAGTCGCCAAGCTGGCTGTCGCCCTCGTCGCCGATGGTCTGGTCGAGGCTGATCGGCTCCCGGGCGTACTGCTGGATCTCCAGCACCTTCTCCGGGGTGATGTCCATCTCCTTGGCCAACTCCTCCGGCGTGGGCTCGCGGCCCAGGTCCTGGAGCAGCTCGCGCTGGATGCGGCCGAGCTTGTTGATGACCTCGACCATGTGCACCGGGATGCGGATGGTGCGGGCCTGGTCGGCCATCGCGCGGGTGATCGCCTGCCGGATCCACCAGGTGGCGTAGGTCGAGAACTTGTAGCCCTTGGTGTAGTCGAACTTCTCGACCGCGCGGATGAGGCCGAGGTTGCCCTCCTGGATCAGGTCCAGGAACGCCATGCCGCGGCCGGTGTAGCGCTTGGCCAGGGAGACGACCAGGCGGAGGTTGGCCTCGAGCAGGTGGTTCTTGGCGCGCTCGCCGTCGCGGACGATCCAGTTGAGGTCGCGGCGCATCTGCGGGGAGAGCTTGATGCCCTCCTCCTCGACCTGACGCAGCCGCTCGGAGCCGTAGAGCCCGGCCTCGATCCGCTTGGCGAGGTCGACCTCCTCCTCGGCGTTGAGCAGCGCGACCTTGCCGATCTGCTTGAGGTAGGCGCGGACGGAGTCGGCCGACGCGGTGAGCTCGGCGTCCTTGCGGGCCTGGCGGAGCGCCTCGGACTCCTCCTCCTCGTCCCACTCGAAGTCGGTGCCGCCCTCGGCGGCCTCGTCCTCTGCGGGGGCGACCTCGACGCCGTCCTTGCCCGTCATGACCGTCTCGTCGAGCGTGAGCCCCTCGGAACCGCCGTCGACCACGGCGACGGTGGTGCCCTCGCCGGCCACGGCGGTCAGGACCGCGCCCTCGCCGGCCGGGGTGGAGGGCGTGATCGCCGGCTTCGTCTTCCCCTTGGCGGGCGCCTTCGCGGTCTTCTTCGCCGCGGCCTTCCTCGCCGCGGCCTTCCTCGCCGGGGCCGCCGTGCCGGTGCTCTCGGGAACCGCGGCGGTGGCCCTCGGGGCGCGGGTACCGGCGGCGACCGTCCTGGCGCGCGTGCGGGCGCTCGCGTCGGCTGCTTCCGGTGCTGGCTTGTCGGCGGGCACTCAGGTTCCTTCCCGTGCTGGGGACGTACGCCAGGGGACCGTGTGATCCTCGGGTAGCGGCTCCGGCTCTCGCCCTCGTCGTCGGGGGAGTCCCGGCAGCCCGGTGCGGTGTTTGACCGCGCTGGGGTGGGGGATCCCTCACGGCTGGAGGGCGGCGGGCTGGGGCAACGCCATTGTAACGACGGGCCCCGGCGATTCCACCGCCCTTTCCTGCCCGTTCCGCCGGGGGAGTGGCCGGGTCGCCCCCGGGGTCAGGCCTCCGGGCGTTCGTGCGCCGCCAGGGCCGCTCCGACGATGCCCGCGGCGTTCTGCAGTTGGGCCGGGACGACGGGCGTCCGCGTGGTGAGCAGCGGTACCCACTTGGCCGCCTTCTTGCTGACGCCGCCGCCGACGATGATCAGGTCGGGCCAGAGGCCGGCCTCCAGGACGTCGAGGTACCGGTCGACCCGCGCGGCCCACTCGGGATAGCTCAGCTCCTCGCGCTCGCGGGCCGACGCGGCGGCGCGGCGCTCGCCGTCCTCGCCGTCGACCTGGATGTGGCCGAACTCGGTGTTGGGCACCAGGCGCCCGTCGACGAACAGGGCGCTGCCGATGCCGGTCCCGAACGTGAGCATCAGGACGACGCCGTCCCGGTCCCTGCCGGCGCCGTAGCGCATCTCGGCGATCCCGGCGGCGTCGGCGTCGTTGAGGGTCGCCACCGTGCCGGGGATGCGTGCCTCGAGGCCGGCGTCGACGTCGGTGCCGATCCAGCTGCGGTCGACGTTGGCCGCCGTGTGCGCCACGCCCTGCTTCATGACGCCGGGGAAGGTGACACCCAGGCGACCGGTCCAGCCGAAGTGGGCCACGATCCGGCCCACGGCGTCGTAGACGGGGTCGGGCAGGGCGGGCTGGGGGGTCTCGATCCGCAGCCGCTCGCCGATGAGCTGCCCCTTCTCGAGGTCCACCAGGCACCCCTTGATGCCGCTGCCGCCGATGTCCACACCGAAGCCCTGCATCCGACCAGGTTAGTGAGCCTGTCCGGGCAGGGTCCGGCTGCGGCAGGATCGGGTCGTGACCGAGCCCTCCGCAACCCCGACGTCCCCGGACCTCGACGCCCTGCTGACGCTGGCCGTGGCCACCGCCCGCGAGGCCGGCGAGCTGGTCCGCGGCGGACGTGCCACGGCGGGGGACGACGTGGCGGTCAAGTCCAGCCCGGTGGACGTGGTGACCGCGGTGGACACCGCCAGCGAGCACCTGATCATCGGGCGGCTGCTGGGCGCCCGGCCCGACGACGGCGTGCTGGGCGAGGAGGGCGCCGAGCGGGCCGGTACCAGCGGCGTCCGCTGGGTGGTCGACCCCATCGACGGCACGGTGAACTTCCTCTACGACCTGCCTGCGTACGCCGTCTCGATCGCCGCCGAGGTCGACGGTGCCGCCGCGGTGGGCGTGGTTCTCAACGTCGCCACCGGTGAGCTCTTCACGGCCGTGGCGGGCGGCGGGGCGTTCCTCTCGACGCCGGCGGCGCCGGAGCCGGTGCGGCTGACCGGCGGCCGGGCGAGCTCGCTCGAGCAGAGCCTGGTCGCCACCGGCTTCGGGTACCGGGTCGAGCAGCGGCGGGCGCAGGGCGCGGTCGTGGCCGAGCTGCTGCCCCGGGTGCGCGACATCCGCCGGCACGGGAGCGCGGCGCTGGAGCTGTGCGCCGCGGCAGCCGGGCGGGTGGACGCCTACTACGAGGCGGGTCTCCAGCCGTGGGACCACGCCGCGGGCGCGCTGGTCGCCGCGGAGGCGGGCCTGGCGCTGTCCGGGTTGCCGGGCCGGCCCGTCGGCGATCCGATGGTCGTGGCCGCCGCCCCGGGGATCGCCGAGGACCTGCTCGCCCTGCTGGCCGAGCTGCACCCGGCCTGAGGCCCCGTCCAGGGCACCGCCCCGAGCGGGTGGGGAGGAGGGGGTCCTTCCTCAGCAGGCGTTCGCGGCCTCCTCGGCGTCGGCCAGGGCGGCGTTGACCGCGTCGTCGGTGGCCAGGCTCTCGCCGATCACGAAGTCGGGCCCCAGGACCAGGTCGACCTGCTGGGTGGCGCGCACGTCCTGCCAGAGCCCGGCGCCGGGGAGGTAGAGCGCCAGGAAGGCGGCGGTGGACTTGCCGCCCACGCCGTGGCGCACCTCGCCCACCCCGGTGACCTCGCGGCCGGTGGGGTCGTTGGCGACCTCGGCGATGGTGAACCCGCGAGCGCCCAGGTCGTCCGCGACGGCCTGGGCGATGCCCGCCTGGTCGGAGGCGTTGAAGACCCGCACCGACACGGTCGCGGGGTCCAGGGCGGCGGGTGCGGACTCGGCGGTCTCGCAGGCCGCGTCCTGCTCGGCCTGTCGAGCGGCGTCCTGCCGGAAGACGTTCCACCAGACGCCGAACGCGACGAGGGCCAGCACCAGCAGGAAGATGAGCGGCGGCAGCGGCCGTCGCCCGCTGCGGGCCCGCACCGGGGGGCGTTCGGTGCGCAGCGTCACTGTCACTCTCCTCGCAAGGACCCGGGAGCCCGCACCGGCCGGGGGAGCCCGGCCGGAGCGCGACGGTGGGTCGGTCGGGGTCGAGCTTAGAGCCGGACCGGCCGGCTAGATCGCACCGTCCTCGAGCGCGGCGCGTCCGAGCTCCACCACCGGATCGATGCGGTCGGCGTATCCGCTGGTGTTCTTGCCGGCCATGGCGCCGGCCGCCGAGCGGGCCACGATGCCGGCGACGATGGCGGCGAACTTGAAGAACGCGAAACCGACGTACCAGTTCAGCTCCGACAGGTCGGCCCCGCTGCGCTGCGCGTACCGCTCGGCCACCTCGCGGCGGGTCGGGAAGCCGGGCAGCGCGGTGACCCCGCTGGCCGCCGATGCGCGGTCCTCGCCGGCCTCGGGCCAGTAGACGAACATCATGCCGATGTCGGTCAGCGGGTCGCCGAGCGTCGACATCTCCCAGTCCAGGACGGCCTTGATGCGGCCCGGGGTGGCCGGGTCCAGCAGGCAGTTGTCCAGCCGGTAGTCGCCGTGGACGATCGTCGAGCGCGGGGTGCTCGGCACCGTCTCGGCGAGCCGGGCGGCCAGGGCGTCGAGGTTCGGCCGGTCCCGGTCGCGGGTGGCGTCCCACTGCTTGGTCCAGCGGCGCACCTGGCGGGCGGCGAAGCCCTCGGGGCGGCCGAAGTCGCCCAGCCCGACCGAGGCGGGGTCGACCGCGTGCAGGTCGGCCAGCACGTCGACCAGGCCGTCGCCGATCGCGCGGCGCTGCGCTGGCTCGTCGGCGTACCCGTCGGGCAGCGAGCCGACGGCGTGGATGCCCACCACGCGCTCCATGACGTAGAACGGCGCGCCCAGGACCGACTCGTCGGTGCACATGTGCAGCGTGCGCGGCACCGGCACGGGCGTGCCGTCCAGCGCCGAGATCACCCGGTGCTCCCGGGCCATGTCGTGGGCGGTGGCCAGCACGGCGCCCGTGGGCGGCCGGCGGAGGATCACCGAGTCGTCGGCGGAGCCGCCCTCCGGGGTCACCACGTAGGTGAGGTTGGACATACCGGCCGCGATGAGCTCGACGGTCACCTCCTGCCAGCGCTCGTCGCCCAGCGCACGCGCCAGGTAAGGGCCCACGACGGTCGGATCAGCACCCACGGGAGTCGCCACGGCGGCAGGGTAACCTCTGCCGCTCCGCCGCCCGGACGCCCGTCCGTGCGCCCGATGTGTCGCCCGTGATCCCGCGGGCACAAACCGGGCCCGTAGGGCGTTGGGCGGCTGCCGGACCCGTCCGCCGTCCACCCGGACGGCAGCGAGCGACCGGCACGGACCGGAGGCCCCGCGTGCGGGCCGCCGGCACCAGACACACCGATCGCCCACCGGCGACCGGCCGAGACGACGGAGCCCACCCGGCACCGCGTCAGAAGAGCGGGCCCGACGCCCGCGAGAACCAGGAGGGGCACCCCATGGCCACCGACTACGACGCCCCGCGCCGCAACGAGGCCGACGAGCTCGGCGAGGACTCGCTCGAGGAGCTCAAGGCACGCCGTGCCGAGGCGCAGTCCTCGTCGGTCGACGTCGACGAGACCGACTTCAACGAGAACCTCGAGCTGCCCGGCGCCGACCTCTCGAACGAGGAGCTGACCGTGCGCGTGCTGCCGAAGCAGGAGGACGAGTTCACCTGCTCGCGCTGCTTCCTCGTCCAGCACCGCAGCCGGCTGGCCGCCACCAAGGGCGACGACCTGTACTGCCGCGACTGCGCCTGAGCAGGAGCACGTCCTCCCGCACGCCGCAGGGAGGACACGGGCCGACCGGGAGGGGACGGCGATGACCGAGCACCCGGGGCGCACGGCCGCTCCGCGCGACGTCCCGTCCCCTCGTCCGGTCGCGCCCGTCCCGGTCCCCGCCGAGGACGGCGCTCTGGGCCGCGCGGCGCGAGCGGTGGCCGAGGCGGTCGCCGGCCTGGTCGGCGGTGCCGACCAGGCTCCCGGCCCGGCCACGGACCAGGGGCCCGGGCGGACCGCCGGAACCGGCCTGCGCGACGTGCTCGGCGCCGTCGCCACGGCGGTGGGCGCCTCCCTCGGTGGGGGCGCACCCACCGCGTCGCCGGGGCCGGCCGAGGAACCGCCTGCGGGGCCGGGCCGGTCCCCGGGGGCGGTGCTGGGCGACCTGCTGGCCGCCGCTGCGCCGCGGCTCCCCGTCCGCGACGCCGCCCGGCTGCGCGCGGCCTACCCCGGCTCCTCCGACCAGGAGATCGCCGACCTCCTCGTCGCCCGCGCGGCCCGGGCCACCTCCGGCATCGGTGCGGCGACCGGTGGCCTGTCGGCCGCGCACTGGTTCGCGCCGCCGTCCCTGCTCGCCGTTCCGCTCGAGCTCGGCGCGGAGACGGTCCTCACGGCCGCGGTCGAGGTGGTGCTCATCGGCGAGCTGCACGAGCTGCACGGCCGGCCCGCACCCGGGGACGCCCGCGAGCGCGGGGCCGCCTACCTGTCCAGCTGGTCGGCGCAGCGCGCGGTGTCGAGCGCCTCCGGCCTCGGATCGGTCCTGGGTGCCGCGGGCCTGCGCGCGTTGCGGCGGCGCGTCGGGCGCCGGCTCGTCGGCAACGTGCCGACGGCGGCGCCGCTCCTGCTCGGTGCCGCACTGGCCGGCCGGAGCAACCGGCGGGCCACCGAGACCCTGGCCGCGCGGGTGCTCCGCGATCTCCGCGGCGGAGCCTGACCTCGTGCCCCGGGCCGGCGTGAGCACCGGACCGGCGGACGCGGCTAGGGTCGCCGACGTGCCCGACCTCCCCCCGTCCGAGCTGGACGTGCCGGTCTCCCTGCTCTCCCCGGAGGGCGCCGTGCCGCGCTACGCGCTGCCCGGCGACGCCGGCGCCGATCTGACCCTCACCGAGGACGTCGAGCTGGCTCCGCTGCAGCGGGCGGTCGTCGGCACGGGGGTGGCGGTGGCGATCCCCGAGGGCTATGCCGGGTTCGTCCACCCGCGGTCGGGCCTGGCCGCCCGGCACGGCCTGGGCGTGGTGAACGCCCCCGGGACGATCGACTCCGGGTACCGCGGGGAGATCAAGGTGATCCTGGTCAACCACGACCCGGCCACCCCGCTGAACCTCCGCCGCGGTGACCGGATCGCGCAGCTGGTCGTGCAGCCGGTGGTGCGGGCCCGCTTCGTGCCGGTGGAGCAGCTGCCCGGCAGCGTCCGCGGCGCCGGGGGGCACGGCTCGACGGGGGGCTTCTCGGAGCGGACGACCACGGTGGACGAGGAGCAGGACTGACATGCCGTTCGGACGACGACGCAACCGGATCGACCGCAGCCTGCGCGAACGCGGGGTGCCGCCGGAGCCGCAGGTCCGCGAGCGGGACGTGGAGGAGACCACCGGTCCCTGGGACGTCGCCGACGCACCCGAGGACGGCATCACCCGGTTGGACCTCGGCGCTCTGCGGCTGCCCGCGCGCCCCGGGATGGAGCTGCGGGTGGACCTGAACCAGCAGCAGCAGGTGGTCGGGGCGACGCTGCGCTCGGGGGACTCGCTGCTCCAGGTCTCGGCGTTCGCCGCACCCCGGGCCGCCGGCATCTGGGACGAGGTCCGCCAGGACATCGTCCGGACCGCGTCGGGGCAGGGCGCGTCGCTGCGCGAGGTCGAGGGGCCGTTCGGCATCGAGCTGGCGGGCACCGTCGTCGCCGCTCCGCCGGCGCAGCCCGGGCAGCCCGCGCCCGAGCCCGTCCGCCGTCCGGCGCGGTTCCTCGGCGTCGACGGCCCGCGCTGGTTCCTGCGCGGCACCATCAGCGGGGCCGCGGCCTCCAGCCCGGAGGCCGCGGCCGCGCTGGAGGACGCCTTCCGCGCCATCGTGGTCGTCCGGGGGAGTGAGCCCATGCCGGTCCGCGAGGCGCTGCCGCTGACCCTGCCGCCCGAGGCGGCCGCACGGGTCGCCGCCCAGCAGGAGGCGGCGGCCGCCCGGCCGACCGGAACGGCGCCCCGGACCCCCTCCGCCGGCGGGCCGGGGGGCACCGCGCCTCGGACGCCACCCGCCGGGGGGAGCGGCGGCGCCGCGTCCGGCCCGGGCGGCACTACGCTGGGTCCGTGACCGAGACCCGTCCGGTCGGCTGGCTGTCGCGGACCCTGCAGCGACTGACCGCCGACGACCAGGCGATCGACGCGGAGGAGCTCCGCGCGGAGTCCGCCAGTGCCGGCTGCGAGCCCCTCAGCGCCTGCCGCAAGGGCGCCGTCGTGACGGTGACCGGACGGCTGAAGTCGGTCGTCTACACCCCCCGGGAGACGGTGCCCACGCTCGAGGCCGAGCTGTTCGACGGCTCGGGGTCGGTCACGCTGGTCTGGCTGGGCCGCCGGCGCATCGCCGGCATCGAGCCCGGGCGCACGCTGACCGCGCGCGGCCGGTTCGCCGCCTTCGACGGCAAGCGGGTCATCTACAACCCCTGGTACGAGCTGGGCTCCTGCTGAGAGCCGCTCCGTGCGGGAACGACGTGCCCGGCGGGGACGGTGCGGGTACGACGGAGCCGGCGGTCGACCGCCGGCAGGTTCGACGTGGGGGAGGGCGCACGTGAGCGAGCTTGCGAGCGAACCGAGGTGCACGGCAGCGCCGCTCACGAGGCCGACGAGCGCCAGCGAGGAGGGCTCGTGAGCGAGCTTGCGAGCGAACCGAGGTGCACGGCAGCGCCGCTCACGAGGCCGACGAGCGCCAGCGAGGAGGGCTCGTGAGCGAGCGGGCGAGCGACATGACCGGTCCCGACGGCGCGGCGCCGTCCCCGGAGGGCGACCGGCCGGCCGGCACGGGCGCCGACCGCGCCGCCGACGACGCCCGTGAGCCATCGGTCGTCTTCGACCGGCACCTGGTCCTCGACCAGCTGGGCGGCTGGCGCGGCATGGTCGACGCCACGGTGCCGACCATCGCCTTCATCGTGGCCAACGGGATCGCCGGGTTGCGCCCCGGCATCTGGGCCGCCCTCGGTGCCGCCGTCCTGATCTTCGGGCTCCGGCTGGCCCGCCGGGAGAGCGTGCAGCAGGCGGTCAGCGGACTGTTCGCCGTCGGCGTGGCGGTCGCCATCGCGGCCGCCACCGGGCAGGCCCGCGACTTCTACGTCCCGGGCATCATCCGGAACGCCGCCCTCGCCGTCGTGCTGCTCGGCTCCATCGTGGTGCGCCGGCCGCTGGTCGGGGTGATCGCGGAGTTCCTGGCCCCCAGCCACCTGGGCGCCATGTCGGCGCCGGGTGCGGCGCTGCCGCGGCTGCGTCGCCGCGGGGACCCGGTCGTCCTGGACCCGCCCCGCACGCCCGCCCGGGCGACCGGTCGTGGCCTGCCCGACCCGGCCCCCGAGCTGCCCTGGCGCGAGGACCCGCGGCTGCTGCGGGCCTACGGATGGCTCACCCTGCTGTGGGCCACGGTCTTCCTCGTCCGGGCAGCCGTCCAGACGTACCTCTACCAGGGCAGCGCGAACACCGACGCCACCGATCTGGGCGTCGTGACGGTCCTGCTCGGGGTGCCCGTCACCGCGGTCGAGGTCCTGGTGACGTTCTGGGTCGTCTCCCGGCTGCACCGCCACCGGGCGGCCGTGGACCCCGTGCCGGGGCCCGACGAGCGTCCGGCGGCCTGAGGGAGCGCTCCCGTCCCCGGCTCAGGCCTGGCCGGGCGCAGGGGCGAGGACGACCTTGAGCTGGTCCTCCACCTCGGCGTGGGTGATGAACAGCAGCTCGTCCCCGGCCTCCAGCGGCTCGTCCGGGCTCGGGGTGATCACCCGCTCGCCGCGCAGGATCGCCGTCAGCACCGTCTCCCGGGGGAGTGGCACCTCGCGCAGCGCGTGGCCCACCCAGGGGGTGTCCTCGGCGAGGGTGATCTCGACGAGGTTGGCCGCACCCTTGCGGAAGCTCATCAGCCGGACGACGTCGCCGACGGTGACCGCCTCCTCGACCAGCGCCGCGAGCACCCGCGGGGTGGAGACGGCGACGTCGACGCCCCAGGCCTCGGTGTAGAGCCACTCGTTGCGGGGATCCTTCACCCGCGCGACGACGCGGTTGACCGCGAACTCGGTCTTGGCCAGCAGGGAGACGACGAGGTTGGCCTTGTCGTCGCCGGTGGCGGCCACGACGACGTCGCAGGTGGCCAGCTGCGCCTCCTCCAGCGAGGACACCTCGCAGGCGTCGGCCTGGACCCACTCCGCCCCCGGCACGGCGCGGGTCTTCACCTTGCGGCCGTCCTTCTCGATGAGCATGACGGTGTGCCCGTTGCCGAGCAGCTCCCCGGCGATCGACCGGCCGACGGCGCCCGCGCCCACGATGGCGACCCGCATCAGTGCCCGCCTCCCTGGGGCCCGCGCTCGACGACGTCGTGCACCCGGCCGGTGATCTCGTCGGTCACGGCGAGGACGAGCTGGTCGCCGTCCTGCAGCACGGTGGTCGCCGTCGGCAGCAGGGACTCCCCGAAGCGGACCAGCCAGGCGGCCCGGGCCGCCGTGGCGGTCTCCAGCTCGGTCAGCCGCCGGCCCACCCAGCCCTCGGTGACGGTCACGCGCATGAGCGAGACCTTCCCGGTGGGCTCGCGCCACAGCTCGCTGACCTTGACCGAGAGGAGCTCCCGGATGAGCCGGTTCACCGTCCACGGCACGGTGGCGACGCTCGGGATGCCCATCCGCTCGTAGACCTCGGCGCGCTTGGAGTCGTAGATGCGGGCCACGACGTGCTGGACGCCGAAGGTCTCGCGGGCCACCCGGGCGCTGATGATGTTGGAGTTGTCGCCGCTGCTGACGGCCGCGAAGGCGCCGGCGGAGTCGATGCCGGCGTCCAGCAGCGTCTGCCGGTCGAAGCCGAGGCCGGTGACCTGCCGGCCGCCGAAGTCGGGCCCCAGCCGGCGGAACGACGCGGGGTCCTGGTCGATCACCGCGACGCTGTGCCCGACCTCCTCGAGCCGGCGGGCGACGGCGGAGCCGACCCGGCCGCAGCCCATGACGACCACGTGCACGAGCAGCTCCCAGAGTTCCGTCGCGCCGGCGGCCGTCCGCCCGCGCATCCGGGCGCGAAGTTACACCCGTCCGCGCGGCTTTCCCGCCCGCAACGGGGGTGCCTCACCCGCGTGAGGAGTAGTACAGCCCGGCGACGGCGATCCGCCCTCCGCCGTCCGTACCATCGCCGCCGTGCCCACGCTGTCCGACCTCGGACAACTCCCGAAACGGATCGTCCTCGGTCGTGCCGTCCGCAGCGACCGCCTGGGTGAGTCGCTGCTCCCCAAGCGGTACGCGCTGCCCATCTTCGCCAGCGACCCGCTCTCCTCGGTGGCCTACGCCACCCAGGAGATCCTGATCGTCCTGACCCTGGCGGGGACGGCCTTCCTGTACCTGGCCCCGTGGCTGGCGGTCGGCGTCGTGCTGCTGCTGATCACGGTGGTGCTCAGCTACCGCCAGGTCGTGCACGCCTACCCCTCCGGCGGGGGCGACTACGAGGTCGCCATGAAGAACCACGGGCAGTTCGCCGGGCTCACCGTGGCCAGCGCGCTCCTCGTGGACTACGTGCTCACCGTCGCCGTGTCGGTGTCGGCCGGTACCGACAACATCATCTCGGCGTTCCCGGGGCTGGACGAGCACCGCGTGCTCATCGCCGTCGGCCTGGTCTCGCTGCTCGCCGCCGCCAACCTGCGCGGGGTCCGCGAGTCGGGCAGGGCCTTCGCCGCCCCGACCTACCTCTTCATCGCCGGCATCGGGATCCTGATCGTCACCGGGCTGATCCGCTGGTTCGTGACCGACGGCGGGCTGGTCGCCGAGACCTCGCAGTACTCGGTCACGCCCGAGCCCGGGTACGAGAACCTGGCCGGGCTGGCGCTGCTGCTCTTCGCGCTCCGTGCTTTCGCGTCCGGCTGCACCGCGCTGACCGGGGTGGAGGCGATCGCCAACGGCGTCCCGGCCTTCCGGGCCCCGAAGAGCCGGAACGCCGCCACCACGCTCGCGCTCATGGGCGGTATCGCGGCCACGATGTTCGCCGGGGTGACGGCGCTGGCCCTGCTGGCCGACGTCAAGTACGTCGAGCACCCCTGCGACCTGGTGGGCTTCGCGGACTGCGAGACCGAGCCGCAGCGCACCGTCATCGCCCAGCTCGCCGCCGCGACGTTCGGCGGGGACACCTCCCTCGGCTTCTTCTACATCCAGGCCGCCACGGCGCTGGTGCTCATCCTGGCCGCGAACACCGCGTTCAACGGCTTCCCGCTGCTGGGCTCGGTCCTCGCCCAGGACCGCTTCATGCCGCGCCAGCTGCACACCCGCGGCGACAAGCTGGTGTTCAGCAACGGCATCCTGCTGCTCGCCGGGTTCGCCGTCCTGCTGATCGTCGTGTTCGACGCCGATGTCAACCGGCTGATCCAGCTCTACATCATCGGCGTCTTCACCAGCTTCAGCATCGGCCAGTGGGGCATGGTGCGGCACTGGAACCGGGAGATGCAGGACACGCAGGACCCGGCCGACCGCCGCCGGATGCGCCGCTCCCAGATCATCAACACCCTGGGCGGGACGCTCACGACCATCGTCCTGGTGATCATCGTGATCACGAAGTTCACCCACGGCGCCTGGCTGGTCATCGTGTCGATGCCGATCCTGTTCGTCCTGATGCGGGCGATCAATCGGCACTACTCGGACGTCTCCGACCAACTGGTGCCCGACACCGACGCGCGCACGCTGCCGAGCAAGGTGCACGCCGTCGTCCTCGTGTCGAAGGTGCACAAGCCGACGCTGCGGGCGCTGGCCTTCGCGCGGGCCACCCGGCCCGACGAACTCACCGCCCTGACGGTCAACGTCGACGACGCCGAGACCCGGAGCCTGAGGGCCGACTGGGAGCGGTTCGACATCCCGGTGCCGCTGACCGTGCTGGAGTCGCCCTACCGGGAGATCACCCGGCCGGTCGTCGATTTCGTGAAGAACATCCGCCGGGGCAGCCCCCGCGAGCTCGTCGTCGTCTTCGTCCCGCAGTACGTC
Source organism: Blastococcus sp. SYSU DS0617 (assembly GCF_054051075.1). NCBI lineage: Bacteria > Bacillati > Actinomycetota > Actinomycetes > Geodermatophilales > Geodermatophilaceae > Blastococcus > Blastococcus sp. SYSU DS0617. Next base: position 15,282 of record NZ_JBJHAO010000019.1, on the reverse strand, counting down.
GTGGGGCACTGGTGGGAGAACCTGCTGCACAACCAGAGCGCGCTGCGGCTGCGCGCCCGACTGCAGTTCCAGCCCGGCGTGATGATCACGACCGTGCCGTGGCAGCTGGCCAGCTCGGTGGGCCGGGACGACGACGGGCGCGGCGGGCCGGCGCCCGGTGACCTGCGGCGCGGGTTCACCGACGACTCCGACGTGGTCCCGTATGGCTGAGAAAGGACCCCGCCGCCCCCCGCCGCTCGCACGCTCGCGGCGGGACCCTGCGGCGGGGCCGAAGGGCTTGGGGTGGACCGGTACGGAGTTCGAGGTGACGGTGGGTCCGGTGGCCCACGGCGGGCACTGCGTGGCCCGGCACGAGGGACGGGTCGTCTTCGTCCGGCACGGCCTGCCCGGCGAGCGGGTCGTGGTGCGGGTGACCGAGGACCGGCACCCCGGCTTCTGCCGCGCCGATGCGATCGAGGTGCTCGAGGCGTCGCCGGCGCGCGTGGAGCGGCCCTGCCCCTACAGCGGACCCGGCCGGTGCGGTGGATGCGACTGGCAGCACGTCGACCCGGCCGAGCAGCGCCGGCTCAAGGCCGCCGTGGTCCGCGAGCAGCTCACCCGGCTGGCCGGTCTGGACGACGTCGCGGTGACGGTGGAGGAGCTCCCCGGAGGGGCGCTGCGCTGGCGCTCGCGGGCCCGGTTCGCCGTGGACCGCACCGGGGCGCCCGGGCTGCGCCGCCACCGGTCGCACGACGTCGTCGTCCTCGACGACTGCCCGATCACCGTGGAGCCGGCGGCGCAGGCGGTGCTCTCCCGGCGGTGGCCGGGTGCCGGCGCGGTCGACGTCTCCATCGACTCCGCGGGCGCGGTGACGACCAGCCGGCTGGACCGCGGCGGGCGGGCGACGTCGAGCCGCGTCGTCCGGCCGGGGGGCGAGCTGCCGGAGGAGCCGGTCACGCGGGCCGAGCGGCGTGCGGGCGGGCGCGACTGGGAGGTGGAGGGCACCGGGTTCTGGCAGGTGCACCCCGCTGCCGCGGACGCCCTCGTCGAGGCGGTCGCCGGGTTCGCCGCCGTCCGCCCGGGCGAGACGGTGCTGGACCTCTACGCCGGCGCCGGCCTGTTCGGCGGCGCGCTGGCACCGAGGGTGGGGGAGACCGGCCGGGTGGTGTGCGTCGAGTCCGACCCCGGCGCGTGCGCCGCCGCGGACGCCAACCTCGCCGACCTGCCGCAGGCGGAGGTCTGGCAGGGCGACGTCGACGCCGACGGGCTGCGCGAGCTGCTCGAGGAGCTGGACACCCCGCCCGACGTCGTCGTCCTGGACCCGCCGCGGGCGGGCGCGGGCCAGGCGGTGAGCCGGCTGCTGGCCGGCACCGGTGCGCGCGCCGTCGTCTACGTGGCCTGCGACCCGGCGGCCCTGGCGCGCGACGTCGCCGCCTTCGGCGAGGCGGGCTACCGGCTCGCCGGCATCCGCGGCTTCGACGCCTTCCCGATGACCGCCCACGTGGAGTGCGTGGCGCTCCTCGTGCCGGAGTCGTAGCTCCCGGCGTGGGGGAGACTGGTGCCATGACCGATCCGGGGCACTACTGCGACGCCTCGGGCTGCGCGCGCCCCGCCACCCAGGTGGGCGTGGTCGAGCTGTCCATCCAGCCCCTCGAGCTGCGGCTGTGCGACGAGCACGTCGCCGCCCTGCGGGCGGGCAAGCTGCGGGGCATGAGCCAGGAGCAGCGCCCGGGCGGCGGCCGCCATTCGCGACCCCGGGTGTCCTTCACCGAGTAGCCGGCGCAGGCGGGCACTCCGGCGCCGTGTGCGTCCCCCGATGAGCGCCGCGCAGCCGGTTGGCTACCGTTCAGGGGTGCCCACGTGGGAATACGCCTCGGTCATCACCGCCAACGATGCGGAGTCGCAGCGGGCCGGCGTGAGCGTCAAGCTCCCCGGCGGTTCGTCGGAACGCCAGCAGGGCGACACCAGCACGGTGCTCAACCAGCTCGGCGCCGAGGGGTGGGAGCTGGTCAGCTACCACTCCAGCGGCGCGGGCAGCTGGGGTTTCGAGCAGTTCTGGCTCAAGCGGCAGAAGGACGCCTAGCCGCCTGCCCCGGCCCGTGCGTCGGTCGAACAAGCGTTCGACCGATGCGGCACACTGGTGCGGTGGACGCGACGGTGCCGCCGGGCTGGCCGGACGAGGTCCGGCCTCCGGGCGCCCCCGACTGGGAGCGCACGGCGGTCGCCTGGCTCTACGACCTGGTCCCGCCGGACTACCGGGCGCACGAGGTGCTCCGCCGTTACCCGGTGCTGCTCGCCCGGTTCGCCGCCGACCACGTCGCCGCCGGGCTGGAGGCCGCTCGCGCGGGCTGGCGCACCGTCCGGGTGGAGCTGGCCGATCACCTGCCGGCCGACGCGATCGAGGCGGCGATGCAGGCCTACGAGCGGGAAGGTGCCCGGCTGGCCGCCGCAGCCCGGGGCGTGGAGGTGGTGGCGGGCGCGCTGCGCGGTGAGCGCTGGGTCCCGCGGCTGTGAGGGATCGTGCTTCTCCGGGTCGTGCACTGCGGACGCGGGTACGGTTGAGCGGCGGCAGTCAGCAGCGCCGTGCCACCCCGACGCCAGAGAGGACCCGCCGCGACGTGCCGCTCCTGCGATCGCTCCGTGGCCCGGAGGACCTCCGCGCCCTGCCCCCCGAGCAGCTCCCCGTCCTCGCAGCGGAGGTCCGCGACGCGCTGGTCACCAGCGTGGCGAAGACCGGTGGGCACCTCGGCCCCAACCTCGGCTGCGTCGAGCTGACCATCGCGCTGCACCGGGTGTTCGACAGCCCACGCGAGCCGATCGTCTTCGACACCGGGCACCAGTCCTACGTGCACAAGATGCTCACCGGTCGCGTCGAGGACTTCGAGCGGCTGCGCCAGCGCGGCGGGCTGTCCGGCTACCCCAGCCGTGCGGAGAGCGAGCACGACTGGGTGGAGAACAGCCACGCCTCGACGTCGCTGTCCTACGCCGACGGGCTGGCCAAGGCCTTCGCCATCCGCGGTGACTCGCGTCCCGTCGTCGCCGTCATCGGCGACGGCGCACTGACCGGCGGCATGGCCTGGGAGGCGCTGAACAACATCGCCGCCGCGCAGGACCGCCCGGTGGTCATCGTGGTCAACGACAACGGTCGTTCGTACTCGCCGACCATCGGCGGCGTCGCCGACGCACTGGCCACCCTGCGGCTGCGCCCCGGCTACGAGAACGCCCTGCTCCAGGTCCGGCAGACCCTGAACCGGGCGCCCGTCGTCGGCACCGCGCTGTACGACGCGCTGCACGCGATCAAGAAGGGCCTCAAGGACGTCCTCTCCCCGCAGGGCATGTTCGAGGACCTCGGCATGAAGTACGTCGGCCCGGTCGACGGGCACGACATCAAGGCCATGGAATCGGCGCTGCGCCGGGCGCGGGACTTCGGGGGCCCGGTGATCGTGCACGCCGTCACCACCAAGGGCTTCGGGTACGCACCGGCCGAGACCGACCAGATCGACGCCTGGCACGCGACCGGGATCTTCGACCCCGACAGCGGCGCGAGCGTCCGCAAGACGGGGCTGGCCTGGACCGACGCCTTCTCCGACGAGCTGGTGCGCGTGGGCACCGAGCGGCCCGACGTCGTCGCCATCACCGCGGCGATGCTGCACCCGACCGGGCTGGCCGCCTTCGCGGAGCGGTTCCCCGAGCGCACCTTCGACGTCGGCATCGCCGAGCAGCACGCCCTGACGTCGGCGGCCGGCCTGGCCATGGCCGGCATGCACCCGGTCGTCGCGGTCTACTCGACCTTCCTCAACCGGGCGTTCGACCAGCTGCTCATGGACGTCGCCCTGCACCGCCAGCCCGTGACCGTGGTGCTGGACCGCGCCGGCGTGACCGGGGAGGACGGCGCCTCGCACAACGGCATGTGGGACATGTCGATCCTCTCGGTCGTGCCCGGCGTGCACCTGGCCGCGCCGCGGGACGAGGCGACCCTGCGCGAGGCGCTGCGCGAGGCCGTCGCCATCTCCGACGGCCCGTCGGTGGTCCGCTTCCCCAAGGGTGTGCTCCCGCCGGATGTGCCCGCGCTGGAGCGCCGCGGTCCCGTCGACGTGCTGCGCCGCGGCGGCTCGGACGACGTGCTGCTCGTCGCCGTCGGTTCGATGGTCCCGCTGTGCCTGGCCGCCGCCGAGCGCGCGGCCGACCAGGGCATCGACGTCACCGTCGTCGACCCCCGGTGGGTGCTGCCGGTGTCCGAGGAGCTCGTCGCGCTGGCGGGCGACGTCCGGCTGGTGGTGACCGTCGAGGACGGCGGCCGCGCCGGGGGAGTGGGCACCACGCTGAGCCAGGCACTGCAGGACCGCGACGTCGACGTGCCGGTGCGGACCCTGGGTCTGCCCCAGCAGTTCTTCGACCACGGCAGCCGCGGGCAGGTGCTGGCCGACGTCGGCCTGACCGAGCAGGACGTCGCCCGCCGGATCGCCGAGTGGAGCGCGAAGCTGGGCGAGCGCAGCGACACCGCGGTGGCCGAGCGGGTGGACGGCGCGCAGCAGTAGAAGGACCCCGTCGCTCCCCACCACTCGCAGGCTCGTGGCGGGACCCTGCAACGGGGCCGTCCGGCAGGAGGAACGAGTCACATGATCGCCGAGATCCAGGTCGCGCCGTCACCGCCCGGAACCCCGGACGACCCGCACGCGCACGTCGAGGCGGCCATCGCGGTGATCCAGGCGTCCGGCCTGCGGTACGAGGTCGGGGCGCTGGGCACCACGCTCGAGGGCGAGGCCGACCAGGTGTGGGCCACCCTGCGCGCCGCGCACGAGGCGATGATCGCCGCCGGCGCGACCGGTGGGCTCTCGCACATCAAGGTCGCCTCGGTGAACCGCTCGATGGACAGCCTCACGCACAAGTTCCGCTAGCGACAACACCGCGATCGTCCGGATCGCATCGCGGCCAGGTGCCGTCCTCCCTCACCGCAGCGCGTCCTCCCTCACGGTGCACGGTGAGGGAGGACGCGCTGGGATCAGGTCACCTGATCCCAGCGCGGGGGGTCAGGCGCGGGTCGCGGCCTCGGTCAGCAGGTCGGCGGTCAGCTCGATCTGCCACTCCCGGGCGCCCCCGGCCCGCAGCGCCGCGACGACGGAGTCGCGCTCGCGGGGCTCGGGCGGGTGCCACATGAGCCGGCGCACCAGGTCGGGGGAGACCACGTTCTCGACGGGGACGGAGTGCTTCTCCGCCACCTCGGCCAGGCCCGCCCGCGCCGCCTGCAGCCGCGTGGCCGCCGCGGGGTCGCGGTCGGCCCACCGGTTCACCGGCGGAGGGCCGTCGCCGGTGCGGCTGTGCGGGGGCAGCTCGTCCTCGGGGATCTCCTTGCCGCGGACCAGCGCCTGGAACCAGTGCGCGACCAGCCGCCGGTTGGCCCGCCCCCGGAACACCGGCAGCTCCAGCAGGGCGCCCTCGTTCCGGGGGTCGGCCTGCACCGCGGACACCATCGCCGAGTCGGGCAGCACCCGGCCGGGGGCGACGTCCCGACGGCGGGCGAGCTCGTCACGGGCCTCCCAGAGTGCGCGCAGCATGCCCAGCTGACGGCGGCTGCGCAGACCGTGCACCCCGGACGTGCGCCGCCAGGGGTCCACCCGGGGGGCGGGGGGACCGGCGGCGAGGATCGCCTCGAACTCCTGGCGCGCCCACTCCGTCTTGCCCTGCTCCTCGAGGATCGCCGCCAGCGCGTCGCGCAGATCGACCAGCACCTCGACGTCGAGGGCGGCGTAGACCAGCCACTCCTCCGGCAGGGGGCGGGTGCTCCAGTCGGCCGCCGAGTGCCCCTTCTGCAGCGAGAAGCCGAGCAGCGACTCGACGACCGCGCCGAGCCCGACCCGGGGCAACCCGGCGAGCCGGGCGGCCAGCTCGGTGTCGAACAGCCGGGTGGGGACGAGGCCGATCTCGGCCAGGCACGGGAGGTCCTGGTTGGCCGCGTGCAGCACCCACTCGGCGTCGGCGATCGCCTCCTGCAGCACGGACAGGTCCGGCAGGGGAACGGGGTCGACCAGGCCGGTGCCCGAGCCGTTGCGCCGCAGCTGCACGAGGTAGGCCCGCTGGCCGTAGCGGTAGCCGGACGCGCGCTCGGCGTCGACGGCGACCGGTCCCGTGCCCTCGCGCAGGGCCTGGGCGTACTCGACCAGCTGGGTGGAGTTCTCGATGGTCGGCGGCAGGCCGTCGCGGGGAGCGAGCAGCGGGACGGCGGTGGACTCCGGCGCGGCGTCGTCGGTCGCCGGCGGGGGAGTGGGCTCGGTGCTCAGTTGCCGTCCACCTTCTCGCCGGTCCGTGCGGGCGGGGGCCCGTCTGCTGGAACCGATGTTAGAGAGTCTCGCCGCCGGACCGGTCGGAGGGACCCAGCAGACGCACGCCAGGGGGCGGCAGCCCCGCCGCGTTGGCCAGCACCTGGAGCCACGCCTGCAGGTGCTGGTCCAGCGCGGTGTCCCCGGCCGTCCAGGACGCGCGCATCTCGACGTCCACCGAGTGCTCGGGCCCGGCCAGCTCGCCGAACCGGGTGGACGCCGTGCGGGTGACCGTGCCGCCGACGGTGGTGTGCACGGCGCCGGACTCGGTCAGCGCGTCGGTGAGCCAGCTCCAGGCCACCTCGGAGAACATCGTGTCGTCGACGAGCTCCTCGTCGGTCTCCGCCGACAGGTACCCGACGCACCGGGTGGTCCCGTGCCACGTCTCGTGGCCCGCCGGATCGTGCAGGACGATGAACCGCGCGCTGGCGATCTCGACGTCCTCGTCCCCGTCCCGCTCGCTCACCGAGGCGCCGACGGCGTGCGCGTACGGAGCGAGCCGCTGGGGAGCCGGGATGTGCTCGAGCACGATCTCCGGGCGGGCGCGGACCCGCGCCAGCGCGTCCACGGCGGCCTGGAACGCCGCGGGGACCTCGTCCCCACGCCCGTCCTTGCCTCTGTTCCCGGCGTTGGCCAGGAGGTGCGGCTCCACGTGCGCAGGGTAGGTCGCCGTCTAGCACATCGCGCCCGACGCGCCGCAGCGGCGCCCGACTCTCGGTCGACGCGCCGGGGACGTGCCCGGCGGCCGTCTGGGAGGATCGACCCCCGTGAGCCTCGCCCCCGCCCCGGTCCCCCCGACGTCCCCGGCCGAGTCCGACCTCGTCCGCGCCGCCCGGGGCCTGCCGGTCAGCCGCACCCCGGTCTGGTTCATGCGCCAGGCCGGCCGGTCGCTGCCGGAGTACCGCAGCCTGCGAGCCGGCACGGTGATGCTCGACGCCTGCCAGGACCCTGACATGGTCACCGAGATCACCCTGCAGCCGGTGCGCCGGCACGGTGTCGACGCGGCGATCCTGTTCTCCGACATCGTGCTGCCGCTGGTGGTGGCCGGGATGGACGTCGAGATCAAGCCGGGCATCGGCCCGGTGATCGACAAGCCGGTCCGCTCGGTGGCCGACGTCGATGCGCTGCCCGCGCTGGAGCCCGAGTCGCTGGGCTTCCTGCAGACGGCGGTGCGCCAGCTGGTCGCCGAGCTGGGCACCACCCCGCTCATCGGCTTCGCCGGGGCGCCGTTCACCCTCGCCACCTACCTGATCGAGGGCGGCCCCTCCAAGGAGCACGCCCGCACCAAGGCCTTCATGTACGCCGAGCCCGAGGCCTGGAGCCGGCTGCTGGACAAGCTGGCGGTGTCGGCGGCGATCTTCCTGCGGGCCCAGGTCGACGCCGGTGCGGCCGCGGTCCAGCTGTTCGACTCGTGGGCCGGCGTGCTCTCCGCGGCCGACTACGCCGAGCGGGTCCTGCCGCACTCGCGGGCGGTCTTCGACGGGCTCGGCGACCGGGAGCGGGGCGAGCGCGACGTGCCCCGTATCCACTTCGGCGTGGGCACCGGCGAGCTCCTGCCGCTCATCGGTGACGCCGGTGCCGACGTCGTCGGCGTCGACTGGCGCATCCCGCTCGACGAAGCCGCGCGCCGCGTCGGTCAGCAGCGCTCGCTGCAGGGCAACCTGGACCCCGCCGTCCTGCTCGCCGACCGCGCCACCGTCGACCGCGAGGTGCGCCGGATCGTCGAGCAGGGGAAGGCGGCCCGGGGGCACATCTTCAACCTGGGCCACGGCGTGCTGCCCGACACCGATCCCGGTGTGCTCACGCACGTGGCCGAGCTGGTCCACGAGCTGACCACTCCATGACTCCGGCCCACCCCGCCGCCCCGGCGTCTCCCCGCCGCCTGGTCGTCGTCGGGGCCGGCATCACCGGACTGGCCGCCGCCTTCGAGTGGCGGCGACGCCGGCCCGACGACGAGATCGTCGTGCTGGAGGCCGGCGACCGGATCGGCGGCAAGCTGCACCGCATCGAGCTGGCCGGGCACTGGTACGACACCGGCCCCGAGGCGATGCTCGCCCGCGTCCCGGAGGCGGTGCGCCTGGTCGAGGCGCTGGGGCTCGGCGACCGGCTGGTCGCACCCGCCACCACGCAGGCCTCGGTGGTGCTGCCCGACGGCCGGCACCCGCTGCCGGCCGGCACCGTGCTCGGGGTACCCGCCTCGGCCGACGGGCTCGAGGGCTTCCTGTCCGCCGACGGCGTCGCCCGGGTGCGGGCCGAGGCCGACCTGCCCCCGCTCCGGCCCGACGGTGACGTCGCCGTCGGCACGCTGCTGCGCGAACGGCTGGGCGACGAGGTGGTCGACCGGCTGGTCGAGCCGCTGCTCGGCGGGGTGTACGCCGGCCGGGCCGACGAGCTCTCGCTGCAGGCCACCATGCCTGCCCTCGCCGCCCACCTGCCGGCGGCGGGCTCGGTGCTCGGTGCCGCGGCCGCCGCCCGGGCCGCGGGGACCCGCAGCCGGGGTGACGCCGACGGCCCGGTGTTCGTCACCGTCTCCGACGGCATCGGCTCGCTGCCCGACGCGCTGGTCGCCGCCGCGGGTGCGGAGGTCCGGCTGCGCACGCCGGCGCACGGCCTGCGGCGCACGGCGGACGGCTTCGAGCTCTCGGTGGGTTCGGCCGCCGAGCCGCAGCTGCTGACCGCCGACGCCGTTCTCGTCACCGCGCCGGCGGGCAAGGCGGCCCGGCTCCTCCGCGAGGTCGTGCCGGGCGCGGTCGAGCCCCTGCAGGGCATCCCGTACGCGTCGATGGCGGTGGTCGCCATGGCGTTCCCGGCACAGGAGGTCGCCGCCGGGTCGGGGCTGCTCGTGCCGCCGGTGACCGGCCGGCTGGTCAAGGGCGTGACCGTCTCGTCGGCGAAGTGGCCGCACCTGGCCGGTGGGGAGGCGCTGCTGGTCCGGTCGTCGGTCGGCCGGTTCCGCGCCGAGAGCGACCTGCAGCGGGACGACGACGAGCTCGTCGGCGCCGTGGTGGACGACGTCGCCGAGCTGCTGGGCCTGGCGCGCCCCGAGCCGCTGCAGACCGCGCTGGTCCGCTGGGGCGGTGGGCTGCCGCAGTACCTGGTCGGCCACCCGGGCCGGGTCGCCGCGGTGCGCGCGGCCGTCGCCGAGGTGCCCGGCCTCGAGATCGCCGGCGCCGCCTTCGACGGGGTGGGCGTGCCCGCCTGCATCCGTGACGCGCAGCGCGCGGTCACCGCACTGCTCGGCTGATCCCGGGCGGGTCGCCGGTTGCCGACTCCGCCCCGCACCACGAGGGTCGAGGGCATGACCGGGACCTTCCTCCGCGGCCTGGCGGCCGGCGCCGCCGGCACCGTCGCGCTCGACGCCGTCAGCTACCTCGACATGGCGGTGCGCGGGCGCCCGGCCAGCCCCGTGCCCGGCCAGGTCGTCGACGCCGTGGCCGAGCGCATCGGACGCCCGGTGCCCGGCAGGGCCGCGACCCGGGAGTCGCGCCGGTCCGCGCTCGCGGCACTGGCCGGGATCGCCAACGGGCTCGGGGTCGGTGTCCTGGCCAGCGCCGTCCGCTCCTACGGCCTGCGCTACCCGCCTCCCATGGGTGCGGTGCTCGCCGGCGCGGCGTCGACCGCCGCCACGGACCTCACCGTCGCAGGCCTCGGCATCAGCGACCCGCGTACCTGGTCGGCCGGCGACTGGGCGGCCGACGCCGTGCCGCACCTGGCCTACGGGATGGCGGTGCAGGCGGTGCTGGAGTCGGCGCCCACCGACCGGGAGAACCGCACGCCGCGCCGTCCGGCGGATGCGGGGATGGTGCTGCGCTCGGCCCTGCTGGGCCTGGCCGCGGGCAGCCGCAGCAGCCTGGGCTTCGCCGGCCCGATCCTCACCGCACCGCGGGGACGCGGTCCCGGGCGTTCCGGCCGGGCGACCAAGGTGGTGACGGCCGGGGCCCTCGCCCTGGAGCTGTGGGCCGACAAGCAGCCCGACGCACCGTCCCGGCTCAGCCGCGCGGGACTGCCGGCGAGGGTGCTCGGCGGCGCCGAGGGGGGTGCCCGGCTCGCGACCAGGGCCGGGGTCAACGGGGCGCTCCCGGCGACGGCGGGTGCGGCCGCCGCGGCGGTGGGCTCGGTGGCCGGCGCGGCCTGGCGCCGGTGGGCCACGGGCCGGATGCCGGCCCTGTCGGCGGCGCTGGTCGAGGACGCGGTGGCCGTGACGCTGGCGGCGCTGGCGTGCCGTCCCGGGCGCACCCGTCCTGCCCTCGTGGTGGTGCCGCGCTGACCGGTACCGGTGGCGGGCGCCACGGGTCGTCGCCGGGCATCCCGGGGGGCGCCCCGGTGTTGAACCGGGCGTGACCACCCAGCACGACCCGAACCGCCTGACCGCACCTCGATCCCGTCCCACTCCTCGCTGCCTCCGCCACCACGTCTGGCTGGCGGCCTGCGACGACTGCCGCGAGCAGCACGCCGGCCTCCTCCGCGGCCGGCGGAGCCCCTCCGCCGACCGCTGAGCACCTGGAGACCGCGAAGGCGGGGAGCCCGGGCCGCGCGTACCTCGCGCTGACCCGGGACCCCCGCCCTCGCGGCGTCCCGCGGCGACCGTCGACCGGGTCGCGGGCGGGTCCGCGGACCGGGGGATGATGGGGGCATGACCGAGCAGACCGACGCGCAGACCGAGGAACGCAGCATCGGCAAGCGGGCCAACGAGCTGAACTCGATGATCCGCTACACGATGTGGTCGGTGTTCCGCCTCGACCGGCCGATGGCCGACGACGTGCGCACCACCGCCGCCGACGAGGCGAGCGCGCTGATCGAGGAGCTGGCCGGCAAGGACGTCGTCGTCCGTGGCGTCTACGACGTCGCCGGTCTCCGGGCCGACGCCGACGTCATGGTCTGGTGGCACGCCTCGACCCCCGACGCGCTGCAGGAGGCGTACACCCGCCTGCGTCGCACCGAGCTCGGCCGCCACCTGGCTCCGGTCTGGTCGCAGATGGCGCTGCACCGGCCGGCGGAGTTCAACCGCAGCCACATCCCGGCGTTCCTCGCCGACGAGGAGCCGCGCCGCTACGTCTGCGTCTACCCCTTCGTGCGGTCCTACGAGTGGTACCTGCTGCCGGACGAGGAGCGGCGCGACATGCTCAAGGAGCACGGCATGCAGGCGCGGCCCTACCCCGACGTGCGGGCCAACACGGTCGCCTCGTTCGGGCTGGGCGACTACGAGTGGATGCTGGCCTTCGAGGCCGACGAGCTGCACCGGATCGTGGACCTCATGCGCGACCTGCGGGCCAGTCGCGCGCGCCGGCACGTCCGCGAGGAGGTCCCGTTCTACACGGGCGTGCGGAAGTCCGTCGCGGAGATCGTCCAGGACTTGGCCTGACAGCGCCGCCATACGCCTGAGGGCGGTCATCCAGGGATGGATGACCGCCCTCAGGCGTATGCGGGCGGCTACTGAGCCGGGGAGAGCCTGACGCTCACGCTGTTGATGCAGTAGCGGTCGCCGGTGGGCGTCTGCGGGGCGTCGTCGAAGAGGTGGCCCAGGTGGCTGTGGCACGTCGCGCACAGCACCTCGGTGCGGAGCATCCCGTAGCTGCGGTCCTCGCGGAGGATCACGTTGTCCTCGCTGGAGGCCTCGTAGAACGAGGGCCAGCCGCAGTGCGAGTCGAACTTGGTCTCGGACGTGAACAGCTCGGCGCCGCACGCGCGGCACTCGTAGACGCCGACGGTCTTGGTGTCGACGTACTCACCGGTCCAGGCGCGCTCGGTGCCGGCCTGGCGGAGCACCGCGTACTCCTCCGGCGTCAGCTGCGCGCGCCACTCCTCGTCGGTCTTCTGCACCTGGGGCTGCTGGGAGGAGGTCGTCATGTCCAGGAGAACGGGCTCCGCCGGACCGCCATTCCCGCCGGTCAGCGGCCGAGCCCCGCGTCGCGCGCCCGCACGATCGCCTGCGCCCGGTCGGTGACCTGCAGCTTGGCCAGCACGTTGGACACGTTGTTGCGGACGGTCTTCGGCGACAGGTACAGCGTCGCGGCGATCTGTGCGTTGGACCGCCCGGCCGCGACCAGGTCGAGCACCTCCCGCTCCCGGGCGGTGAGCTGCGGGAAGGCCGTCTCCGGGCCGGACGGGCCGGCGCTGAAGAACTCGGCGATCCGCCGGGCGAGGGCGGCGCCGAACACCGCGCCACCGCCGGCCACCGTCGTGATCGCCCGGACGACCTCGTCCTGGTCGGCGCCCTTGAGCAGGTAGCCGCGCGCACCGGCGCGGACGGCGGAGAAGACGGTGCCGTCGTCCTCGCTCATGGTCAGCACCACGACGCCCATCGAGGGCGACTCCGACGTGATCGCCCGGGTGGCGGCGATCCCGTCCATCCCGGGCATCTGCACGTCCATCACGACGACGTCGGGCTGCTCCTCCCGGGCGCACCGCACCGCCGCGGCGCCGTCGGCGGCGGTGCCGACGACGACCAGGCCGGGCACCGAGCCGAGCAGCATCGCCAGACCGTCCCGGTACACCGGGTGGTCGTCGACGACCAGCACGCGCAGCGGTTCCTCGTCCACGCTCACCCACCTCCCGCGGGCAGCACCGCCCGCACCACCGTGCCGCCGTCGGCGGGGCACTCCACCGTGCACGATCCACCCAGCTCGGCGGCGCGCTCGCGCAGCGAGACCAGGCCGACCCCGGCCGGCGCGTCCGGCGGGATGCCGATCCCGTCGTCGGTCACGCGGACCACGAGCGCGCCGGCGTCCCGCTCCAGCGCGACCGTCACCCGGGAGGCCCGCGCGTGCCGCGCGACGTTGGCCAGCGCCTCGGACGCGATCCGGTACGCGGCGACCTCGACCGCCGCGGGCAGGTGGGCCCCGGCGCCGTCCCCGGTCAGGGTCACGGCCACCTGCGGGGGCAGGACCCGCTCCGCCTGCTGGCGCACCGCCCCGCCGAGCCCGAGGTCGTCGAGCGCGGGCGGGCGCAGGTCGTGCACCAGCCGCCGCACGTCGGCCAGGGCCGCGGCGACGTCGTCGCGCGCCTGCCGGAGCAACCGGTCCGCGTCCTCCGGCCGGTCGGCGGCCAGGTTCCGGGCGGTGTCGATCCGCAGCACCACCGCGCCGAGGCTGGGCCCCAGGCCGTCGTGCAGGTCGCGGCGCAGCCGGCGGCGTTCCTCCTCGCGCGCGGCGACCAGTTGCTCGCGGCTGACCTGGAGCTGGGCGGCGAGGGAACTGGAGCGCGCGGCGGCGGCGGCCTGCCGGACCACGTCGGCCAGCAGCCGCTCGTCGCGGGAGAGCAACTGGGCCCGCACGCCGCGCCGGGGGAGCAGTAGCCGGCCGATGTCCTCCCCGCGGTAGGCGATCGGCAGCGATTGCACGTCGGTGGGCCGGTGGCCGTGCTCGGCCAGCAACCGCTCACCGCCGACGGACGCGACCTCCACCCCGACGTAGGGCGAGCGGAAGGCCTCGGCCACGGCGGCCGCGACGGCCATCAGCTGCTGATCCGTACCGTCGCTGCGCTCCAGGCGCTCGGCCAGGCGGGACACGACGCGGTAGGGGTCCTCGCGCTCGCCGAGGACCCATCGCCGGACGAAACGCCACAGCGGCGTCCTCAGCGGGACGTACAGGACGGCGACGAGCAGCAATGTGAGCACGGTGGCGTCCCGCTCGTCGAAGCGGGTGCCGAGCAGTGCGCCGGCGCCGCCGACCACGGCCAGATCAAGGAGCACCACCCCGACGGCGAGCCCCCCGTAGACGAGCGTCCCCCCGAGCAGCCGGTCGATGTCGACGGCGCTCGGACGCAGGATGCCCACGGTCACCGCTGCGCCGGTCAGCGCCACCGCCAGCGTCAGGCTGTAGGAGCTGATGTCGCCCGGCGCGAACAGGGTGGCCAGCATGACGAGGACATCGACGGCGCCGGCCCAGAGCAGCCAGCGCATCCGCCGGCGATCGTCCTCGGCGGCCCGCCGGTACCGGGCGATGACGGAGGCGACCGGAACGAGGACGCCCAGCAGCGCGAGGGGGAAGGCGATCCGCAGCAACGGCAGGACGACGCCTTCGGGCAAGGGCAGGCTAGTCGGGTCCAGGTCGAGGGAGCGGAACACCTCGGGTGTCTCGGTCCCCGCACGCGCGTCGGCGATCTCGCTCGGGACGACGAGCAGCAGCGTGGGGAGCAGGGCGGTCGAGGCGAGGCTGAGCACCGCCGGCACCCGCCACCGGCCGGTGGGCAGCTGACCGTCGGGGTAGAGCAGCAGTAGCAGCGGCAGCTCGAGCAGCAGCCAGGCGCCGAAGCGCTGGACGAGCCAGAAGGCCAGCGACGCCCCCGGCAGCGCTGGGTCGGTCTGCACGGCGTAGGTGAGCCAGGACTGCGCGAGCCCGTCGACGGACCACAGCAGCCCGGAGGCCGCGACGACCCATGCGACGGCGTTGCCCGGCACGCGGCGCAGCAGGGCGGCGGCGGCGACGGCGAGGGCTATCCCCGGCAGGCCGAAGACCCATCCCGGGCCGGATCGCGCGGCTTCCCGCGCGCTCGCGGGAGTGATCACGTCGAGCGCCGCCGCGGCCAGGGCGGCGGCCACCGTGACCGACACGACCGTCCAGGCGAGCACGCGCACCGGAGTGGGGCAGGCCGCCAGGCCGCTCGGCGGCGCGGAGGGCGCTCCGAGCGCGACGCCGTCGCGCTCGGCGACCAGGAACTCCGTGTGCACGCGGTGATCTTCGCGGACACGGCGTCCCGGACGCCATGAGGCGGGCGTCCCGACTCGGCCGGGACATCTCCGGGACCGAGATCGAGGCGGCAGGCCCTGGGGGCCTGGGACGCGGCCGCCCGAGGGTTCTCCTCAGTCGGTGCGCAGGGCACCGCGACCCGAGAACCGGAGGAACCCGATGTCCGTCACCACCTCGCCCGCCCCCGCCCGCACCGACCGGGGAGTGGGGCCGGCCGGCGCCGCCGCGGTCCCCCCCACCCACGTCCGCCCCGCCGGGATCGCCCTCGCAGCCCCCACCCCGGCCAGGGCCGCCCGGTA
>NZ_JBJHAO010000018.1:0-76265 GCF_054051075.1 Blastococcus sp. SYSU DS0617 | reverse complement strand
CCCCCCCCCCCCCCCCCCCCCCCCCCCCCCCCCCCCCCCCCCCCCCCCCCCCCCCCCCCCCCCCCCCCCCCCCCCCCCCCCCCCAGGGTCGGTGCTCACTGCGCTTCCCTGTTCGCTCCCGCGGGGCGCTCCGCTCCTCGCTGCGATGCTCACGCCCTGTCCGCTCACTGTGGCGCCAGCAGGCCGCGCAGCTCCTCGGTCAGGGCGTCGCGCGCCTCCGGGTGCTGGTGCCACGCGGCCGGCGTCGCCTGCAGGAGCTGGATCCGCCAGCGGCCCGCCCCCTCCTCGACCGCGACGACAGTGTGCACGGTGTGGAACTGGGGCTCCACGTCGTTGCCCCCCGGCGGGATCATCCCGGCGTGCGCGAGGAGCACCGCCACACCCGGCGCGGCCGCGCGGACCGAGCGGATGACCGCGACGTAGGAGGCGGTCTGGTGGCTGCCGAAGATCTGCCGGAGGTCGGCGGCGATGGACAGCCGGCCGTGGTGGTGGGTCCCGTCGTAGCCGACGATGTCGCCGTCGTCGGCGAAGCAGGCCGCCACCGCTGCGCCGCTGCGCCGGTTCCAGCCGTCGAGGTAGGCGGCGTAGAGCGAACGGATCTGGGCGTCGGACGGATGCGCGGATGTCACAGGAGTGACGGTAGTGGTCAGGCCGCGCCGACCGTCCGGGCCTCGCCGTCGGCGAACTGGGTGCGGTGCAGGTCGGCATACCGCCCACCGAGCGCCAGCAACTCCGTGTGCGTGCCCGACTCCACTATGCGACCGCCGTCGACCACCAGGATCTGGTCGGCGCTGCGCACGGTCGACAGCCGGTGCGCGATGACGAGGGACGTGCGACCGGTCAGGGCGGCGTCCAGCGCCCGCTGGACGGCGGCCTCGGACTCGCTGTCCAGGTGCGCGGTCGCCTCGTCCAGGATCACGATGCCCGGCGCCTTGAGCAGCACCCGGGCGATCGCCAGCCGCTGCTTCTCACCACCGGAGAGCCGGTGCCCGCGGTCGCCGACGACCGTGTCCAGGCCGTCGGGCAGCATCCGCACGAGGTCGGCGATGTGCGCGCCCTCCAGCGCCGCCCACAACTGCTCCTCGGTGGCCTCGGGGCGGGCGTAGAGCAGGTTGTTGCGCATCGTGTCGTGGAACAGGTGCGCGTCCTGGCTGACCACCCCGATGGCCCCGCGCAGCGACTCGAGCGTCGCCTGCCGGACGTCGACGCCCCCGACCCGCACGGCACCACCGGTGACGTCGTAGAGCCGTGACACGAGGGCGGCGATGGTCGACTTGCCCGCGCCGGAGTGCCCCACGAGCGCGACCAGTGCGCCGGGCTCCACCCGGAAGGAGACGTCGTGCAGCACGTCGACCGGACCGCCGTGCTCGGGCAGCGACACTTCTTCCAGTGACGGCAACGACACGTCCTCGGCGGCCGGGTAGCTGAAGGACACGGAGTCGAACTCGACCGACCGGTCGTCCGCCGGCACCGGGACGGCGTCGTCGGCCTCGCGGATCATCGGGGGCAGGTCGAGCACCTCGAAGACCCGGTCGAAGCTGACCATCGCGCTCATCACGTCGACCCGGACGTTGGCCAGGGCGGTCAGCGGGCCGTAGAGCCGGGACAGCAGCAGGGCCAGCGCGACGACGTCGCCGGGGCTGAGCGAGCCGGTGAATGCCAGGTACCCGCCCAGCCCGTAGACGAGCGCGGTCGCCAGCGCCGCCACGAGCGTCAGGGCGGTGAAGAAGAAGCGGCCGTACATGGCCGACAGCACGCCGATGTCCCGCACCCGGGCCGCGCGGCCGCTGAAGGACCGCTCCTCCGCCTCGGGCCGGCCGAACAGCTTGACCAGCAGCGCGCCGGCGACGTTGAACCGCTCGGTCATCGTCGCGTTCATCGACGCGTTGAGCTCGTAGGACTCCCGGGTGATGTCCTGCAGCCGCGCGCCGATGCGCCGGGCGGGCAGCACGAACAGCGGCACCAGCACCAGCGACAGCAGCGTGATCTGCCAGGACAGCGTGAGCATCACGCCCGCGGTGAGCACCAGGCCGATGACGTTGGAGACGACGCCCGACAGCGTCGAGGTGAAGGCCTGCTGGGCGCCGACGACGTCGTTGTTCAGCCGGCTGACCAGTGCCCCGGTCTGCGTGCGGGTGAAGAACGCGACCGGCATGCGCTGCACGTGCGCGAAGACCTTGCTGCGCAGGTCGTAGATGACGCCCTCGCCGATGCGCGCGGAGTACCAGCGGGTGCCCAGCGAGATGGCGGCGTCGACGACGGCGAGCGCCGCGATGAACAGCGCGATCCGGACGATGTCGCCGGAGGTCCCCTCGAGCGAGGCGATGCGGTTGACGATGTTGCCCGCGAGCAGCGGCGTGATGACGCCGATCAGCGAGGAGCCGACCACCAGGGCCAGGAAGAACCCGAGGTCACGCCGGTAGGGCTGGGCGACGCCGAGGATCCGGCGGACCGTGCCCGGTGGCAGCTTGCGTCCGACCACCGACGGGTCCCGGCGGAACGACCGCATCGCCGCCATGGAGGTCATGTTCGGGTTCATGGACCTGCCTCCTCTGGCGCGCCGATCCGGATACCGGCCCTCGCGCCAACACCGGCCGGCCGGACGCTGTTCCGCGCGGGCGGGTCCGGCTGATCCTGCCGGGTGCTGCTGACAGTCAGCGTCCGCCGGCGAGCTCCTGCAGTCGCAGCACCTGCGCCGACCGCTCGGCGGCGTCCTGGGTCTCGGGATCGTTGCGCACGGCCGAGCGCACCAGGGCGGCGGTCGCGCGGCTGGCTCCCGCCGGCGGGGCCAGGAGCGCCGCGGTCAGCTGCCCGACGGCGTCGTCCAGCTGCTCGCGGGGGACGACGACGTTGGCCAGCCCCATGGCGAGCGCCTCTGCGGCACCGACAGGACGACCGGTCAGGCAGATCTCCATGGCCCGCGAGTAGCCGACCAACTCGACGAGGGTGCTGGTGCCGGTCAGGTCAGGCACCAGGCCCAGGGTCGGCTCGGGCAGCCGGAGCTGCGCGTCCTCGGCGAGCACCCGCAGATCGCAGGCCAGCGCCAGCTGGCAGCCGGCGCCGATGGCGTGCCCCTGGACGGCGGCGACCGAGACGATGCCGGGCTTCCGGAGCCAGCGGAAGCCCGCCTGGTACTCGCGGATCTGCTCCTCGGCCTCCCCGGACGGCCGTCGTCCGAGGTCGCCGAGGCCGCCCGCCGTCCCCGGCTCCGGGCTGAACATGCTGCGGTCCAGGCCGGCGGAGAACGACCGCCCCTCGCCGCGCAGGACGACGACGCGCACGCTGTCGTCCAGCGCCGCACCGACCGCGGCCAGCGCCGACCACGTCGCCGGTGTCTGCGCGTTGAGCTGCTCGGGCCGGTCGAGGGTGACGGTGAGGACGGCGCCGTCCTGGCTGGCGCGGACGAAACCGTCGGGGGCGTCGGCCGGGTTCACGCCTTCTTGCTGCTGTTCCGGTTGGCCCCGCCGCGGCTGCGCAGGGTCGCCCCGGACTCGGAGAGCAGCCGGTGGACGAAGCCGTAGGAGCGCTTGGTCGACTCCGCCAGCGAGCGGATGCTCTCGCCCTCGTCGTAGCGCTTGCGCAGTTCGTCGGCGAGCGTGCTCCGGTCGCCGCCGGTGATCCGCTTGCCCTTGCCCAGGTCGGCAGTGCTCGAGTCGGCCATGGCTCCCCTCCGTGTCAGCCGCCCAGCCGTTCGCGTCGCCTCGACGCGAACGTGCTCGGTTGGTGGCTGTCGTGTGGCGCCGCCGTCCCGCTGACCACGGCCCCTGGCATCCCATGATCACCCAGTCGCCTCGCATGGGCCACGTGAAGTGGTGGACCGGTCGCGGGGGCCCGGAGGGTCTCTCGACCGGGACACGGGAAGCGGCTCAGCGGCGCAGGGGACGGCTCCTGGCCACGGTGCGGTCCGGAGGACCGCGATGTCCTCGCTAGGCGAGCTCGACCAGGTCGGCGAAGTCCTCGCTCCAGGTGTCCTCCGTGCCGTCGGGCAGCAGGATCACCTTGTCCGGGTTCAGGGCCCGGACAGCGCCTTCGTCGTGGGTGACCAGCACGATCGCACCGGCGTAGGTGCGCAGCGCCTCGAGCACCTGCTCCCGGCTGGCCGGGTCCAGGTTGTTCGTCGGCTCGTCGAGCAGCAGCACGTTGGCGCCGGAGACGACCAGGGTGGCCATGGCCAGGCGGGTCCGCTCGCCGCCAGAGAGGGTGCCGGCGCGCTGGTCGACGGTCTCGCCGGTGAAGAGGAACGCGCCGAGGATGCGCCGCAGCTCGGTGTCGGTGCTGTCCGGCGCCGACGACCGCATGACCTCCAGCAGGGAACGGTCCATGTCGATCGTCTCGTGCTCCTGGGCGTAGTAGCCCACCCGCAGCCCGTGCCCGGCCTTGACCTCGCCGGTGTCGGGCATCTCGGTGCCGGCCAGCATCCGCAGCAGCGTCGTCTTCCCGGCGCCGTTGAGCCCGAGGACGACGACCCGCGTCCCCCGGTCCACGGCGAGGTCGACGTCGGTGAAGATCTCCAGCGAGCCGTAGCTCTTGCTCAATCCCTCGGCGAACAGCGGTGTCTTGCCGCATGCCGCGGGCGTCGGGAAGCGCAGCTTGGCGACCTTGTCGGCCACGCGGACGTCGGCCAGGCCCGCGGCCAGCCGCTCGGCGCGCTTGTCCATGCTCTTGGCGGCCTTCGCCTTGGTGGCCTTGGCGCGCATCTTGTCCGCCTGGGCGTTGAGCGTGTCGATCTTGCGCTCGGTGTTGGCGCGCTCCTGCTTGCGGCGGCGCTCGTCGGTCTCGCGCTGGTCGAGGTAGCGCTTCCAGCCGAGGTTGTAGATGTCGACGGTGGCCCGGTTGGCGTCGAGGTGCCACACCTTGTTGACGACGGCCTCGAGCAGCTCGACGTCGTGGCTGATGACGATGAGCCCGCCGCGGTGGCTGGTCAGGAAGCCGCGCAGCCAGGTGATCGAGTCGGCGTCCAGGTGGTTGGTGGGCTCGTCGAGCAGCAGCGTCTCCGCGTCGGAGAACAGGATGCGGGCCAGTTCCACGCGGCGACGCTGGCCACCGGAGAGGGTGCGCAGCGGCTGGGACAGCACCCGGTCGGGCAGGCCGAGGTTGGTGCAGATCCGGGCGGCGTCGCTCTCCGCGGCGTACCCGCCGAGGGCGGCGAACTGGTCCTCGAGGTTGCCGTAGCGGCGCACGGCCTTGTCCTGCTCCGCGTCGTCTGCCGGCTCCGCCATCGCGATCTGGGCCTTGACCAGCTGGTTGCGGATCACGTCGAGGCCCCGACCGGACAGGACGCGGTCGCTGGCGGTGATGTCGAGGTCGCCGCTGCGCGGGTCCTGCGGGAGGTAGCCGAGCTCGCCGCTGATCTCCACCGTGCCGGCGTGCGGGACGCGCTCACCGGCGAGCGTGGTGAGGGTGGTGGTCTTGCCGGCGCCGTTGCGCCCGACCAGGCCGATGCGGTCACCCGGCTGCACGCGCAGGTTGGCTTCGCTGATGAGGATGCGGGCGCCGGCGCGGAGCTCGAGGCCGGTCGTCGTGATCACTGAACCCAGGGTAGGCGCTCGGAGTGCGATAGCCCCCACGTTTCCGGGGTGACATCGGCGGCACCCCCACCCGGGCGTGTTCCGGGAACCAGCGCCCCGGCACGGTCGCGCATGCCGTAGCTCACCGCAACTACGGGGTAGTTGGCGCTGTGGGCGGCGCCGCAGCGCCAACTACCCCGTAGTTGACAGCGGCTGCGCCGGCTGCGACCGGGTGCCACTGGCGACGCCCCGCCCTACGGTGGGGACGCCTCGGGGGACGGGAAGGAGGCGGTCATGCAGCAACCGGTCGCCACGGCACCGCTTCCTCCCCTGCCGTATCGCGCCCGCCCGCCGCAGGTCCTGCTCGGCGTGGGTGCGGTCCTGCTGGTCAGCGCCGGGGCCGTGGTGGCCTCGGCGTACGGCGGCGCCCCTGCCCGCACGCTGCTGCTCGCCCTGGCTGCCGTCACGGCCGGCTTCGCGCTCCGGGCCGCACGGGCCCGGCTGCGGAGCTCCGAGGAGGTGCTGGCCGCCAGCGCCACCGGGCTCGCCGTCAGCGCCAGCGGCGTCGGCGGGGACGCACTGGCCGGCGCCGGCGCGACGGCGGCGCTCGCCGTCGGCTTCCTCGTGCTGCACCGGATCGCCCCGACCACCGCGACCTGGCCGCTGGCGTCCTGGATCGCCGCCCAGCTCGCCGTCCTGCGGGGGCTGGAAGGCGTGCCGGCCGGGCTGCGCACGCACCTCTTCCTCGGCGTCGCTCTGGTCGGACTCGGGGTGGCGCTGTTCGGACGGCGCGGGGTCGGCCGCATCGCGCTGCTGACCACCGCACCGTGGTGGGTGGCCGGGGTCGCGAGCGGGATCGCGACCGCCTGGACCGGTCCGGCGGTCGAGCGGTACCTCTCGGCCGCCCTCGTGGTCGGCGCCGGTCTGGGCCTGGTGCTGACCCGGCTGCGGCAGGTGCTCGAGCCCCTGACCGGCCCGCCCCGAGCGGCTCCGGTGCTGGCCGGCGTCGTCGCCGGTACCGCCGTCGCCGGTGCGTGTTCCGTCCTCGGCACGGCGGCGGTCACGCTCACCGGGTACGCCGGTGTCCTGCTGGCCACCCTGGCGGCGGCCTCCCTGACCGGCTGGCGGCGGGGGCTGTTCCTGCCGCTCGCGCTCGCGGCCGGCGTGGTCATGACCGCGGTGAGCATCGGCCGGTTGCTCGCCGACCGGCAGTGGACGGCGCTCTCGCTGCTCCTGCTCCTGACCGCCGTCCCGACGGTGTGGGTGGCCGTGCGACGGCCCGAGGACCGGCCGCTGTCCGTGCCCGTCACGGTCGGCTGCCTGGCCGGCGCGGTGCTGCTCGCCGTGCCCGACGGGGTGCTGTCGCCGACCTCCGCGGCGATCGCGCTGACCGCCGTCTACGCCGGCGCGATGGCTGCCGGCGCCGGGCTGGACACCTCCTCCCGGCGCGCGACCGCCGTCGCGGCCGGGGGATGCGCGGTCGCCGCCGTCCTGCTGCTCCTGCCGCGGGACCGGCCGCTCGTGCTGGCGGCCGTCCTCGCCGCCCAGGGGCTGTGCACGCTCGCCTGGGCGGGGCTCACCTGGCGTTCGCAGCGCAGGGCCGGCGACGCCGAGCTGTCCCGCGGCGCCTGGCGGGTGGGCGCCGCCCAGCTCGTCGGAGCGGCCTGGGTGCTGGCGGCGGCGGCCGACGGCGGCGCGATCGAGGCGTACTCCCTGCCGGCGGCGCTCGGCCTGCTGCTCGCGTCCGGCCCCGGGCTTCTCCGCGGCAGCACCTGGGCGGCGTGGGGGCCCGGTCTGCTGGTGGCCGCGGTGCCCTCGACCGTCCTCGCGGTCGTCGCGTCGGACGGCCCGCGGACGGTCACCGTGCTGCTGGCGGCAGCTGGGCTGCTCGTGGCCGGCGGGCGCCGCGGGTTGCGGGCGCCGCTGGCGGTCGGCGCCGGGTCGGCGCTCGCGGTGGCCGTCGGGCTGGCGGCGCAGACGCTGCCCTGGCCGGTCGGGACGGCGCTGGTCGTGGGAGCCGTCCTCCTGGCGGTCGGTGCGCGGCGGGAGCGGCGACCCGTTGCGGGCTTCGGCGTGAGCCTGGCGGAGCTCCGGTGAACCGGCCGCCGCGGCGGTGACCTACGCCCGGGCCCGCTGACCCCCGACATGCTTCTGGGGTGTTCCTCGCGCTCCTCGGGTCCTGCAGGACCGGAGCAGCGGGAAGAACACCCCAGAAGTGGCGGTGCGAGGCCTGCTAGACGCGGAAGCCGAGCGCGCGGAGCTGCTCGCGACCGTCGTCGGTGATCTTGTCCGGGCCCCACGGCGGCATCCAGACCCAGTTGATCCGGATGTCGTCCACGAGGCCGGGTCCGGGGCCGCCGGTCAGCGCCTGGCGGGCCTGGTCCTCGATGACGTCGGTGAGCGGGCAGGCCGCCGAGGTCAGCGTCATGTCGATGATGGCAACGCTGGAGTCGGCGTTGCTGTCGTCGACGTCCAGGCCGTAGACCAGCCCCAGGTCGACGACGTTCACGCCCAGCTCGGGGTCGACCACGTCGCGCATGGCCTCCTCGAGGTCCTCCAGCAGCGCGGTCTTGCCGACCGGCATGTCGCCCGGCCCGCCGTCGGTGGCGGGGGTGGCGTTCTCGGTGCTGCTCTCGCTCATGGGGTTCCTCCGGTCGGGGTGGCGGGGAGGGTGGCTGGCGCCGCGGTGGTGGACGACAGTGCCCGCGCGGAGGCGTCCTTCAACGCCATCCAGCTCATCAGGGCGCACTTGATGCGGGCCGGGTACTTCGAGACGCCGGCGAACGCGACGGCGTCCTCCAGGCTGTCCTCGAGCTTCTCGGCCACGGCCGGGTCGCCCTTGGCCTGCATCAGCGTCATGAAGTCCTCACCGGTGGCGAGGGCCTCGTGCACGTTCTTGCCGACGACGAGGTCGTACATCGCCGAGATCGACGCCTGGCTGATCGAGCAGCCCATGCCCTCGTAGGAGACGTCGGCGACGGTCTCGTCCTCGAGGTTCAGCCGCAGCGTCACCTCGTCGCCGCAGGTCGGGTTGACGTGGTGCACCTCGGCCTGGAACGGCTCGCGCAGACCTCGCCCGTGCGGGTTCTTGTAGTGGTCCAGGATGATCTCCTGGTACATCGACTCGAGCTGCATCAGATGGCCATCTTCATGTGCGCGGACCTCACACAGTTCCGAAGAACTTCTGGACCGCACGAATTCCGTCCGCCAGGGCATCGATGTCGTCGTAGCCGGTGTGCACGTAGAACGTCGCCCGCGTCGTGGCCGGGACGCCGTAGCGCCGCACGACCGGCCAGGCGCAGTGGTGCCCCACGCGCACGGCGATGCCGTGGTCGTCGAGCACCTGGCCGACGTCGTGCGGGTGGATGCCCTCGACGGTGAAGGAGATGGCTCCCCCACGGGCGACGGTGTCCGGCGGGCCGATCACGGTCACGCCGGGGATCTCGGCGAGCTTCTCCAGCGCGTAGCCGGTGAGCGCCTTCTCGTGCTCCTCGACGCGGTCCATGCCGAGGGCCTGCAGGTACTCCACGGCGGCCGCGAGACCGATCACCTGCGCGGTCATCGGGACGCCGGCCTCGAAGCGCTGCGGCGGCGCGGCGAAGGTGGAGGCCTCCATCCGCACGACCTCGATCATCGAGCCACCGGTCAGGAACGGCGGCAGCTTGTCGAGCACCTCGTACCGACCCCAGAGCACGCCGACGCCCGTGGGCCCCAGCATCTTGTGCCCGGAGAACACCAGGAAGTCCGCGCCCAGCTCGGCGACGTCGACGGCCTGGTGCGGCACCGACTGGGCACCGTCGACCAGCACCAGGGCACCGACCTCGTGCGCCCGGGTGATGATCTCGCCCAGCGGGTTGATCGTGCCGAGGATGTTCGACTGCTGGGTGACCGCGACGAGCTTCGTGCGCTCGTTGACCACCGACGTCAGGTCGGACAGGTCCAGCCGGCCGTCGTCGGTCAGCCCCAGCCAGCGCAGGGTGGCCCCGGTGCGCTCGCACAGCTGCTGCCAGGGCACCAGGTTGGCGTGGTGCTCCATCTCGGTGACCACGATCTCGTCACCCTGGCCGACGGCGTAGGTGCGGAACTCCTCCTCCTTCGCCGTCGCGGCGTTGGAGAGGGCGTAGGCCACCAGGTTGATCGCCTCGGTGGTGTTGCGGGTGAAGACGATC
Source organism: Blastococcus sp. SYSU DS0617 (assembly GCF_054051075.1). Taxonomy (NCBI): domain Bacteria; kingdom Bacillati; phylum Actinomycetota; class Actinomycetes; order Geodermatophilales; family Geodermatophilaceae; genus Blastococcus; species Blastococcus sp. SYSU DS0617. The sequence goes on along the minus strand of NZ_JBJHAO010000018.1, from coordinate 66,589 downwards.
TCCCGGTCCGGGGCGCCGATGAACCCGCCGATGGTGGCGCGGGCGGCCTCGTAGGCCCCCGTCGCCTCCTCGGCGAGCGCGTGGGCGCCTCGGTGCGGAGCGGCGTTGACGTTCTCGTAGAACCACCGCTCGGCGTCGAGCACCGAGCGCGGCTTCTGCGACGTGGCCCCGGAGTCCAGGTAGACCAGCCGCTTCCCGTCCCGGACGGTGCGCGACAGGATCGGGAAGTCCGCCCGGATCGCCTCGACGTCCAGGGGAAGCGGCTTCAGCGCCCCCGGGCCGGGACGCGAGACGGTCGTGGTCATGCGCGTGCGACCTCCGCGGCGGCGGCCTCGTTGGAGTCCTTGACGTAGGCGGCGTAGCCCTCGTTCTCCAGCTTGTCGGCCAGCTCGGGCCCACCCTCGTCGACGACCTTGCCGGCGACGAAGACGTGCACGAAGTCCGGCTTGATGTAGCGCAGGATCCGCGTGTAGTGCGTGATCAGCAGGACGCCGATCTCGCCCTCCTCGCGGGTGCGGTTCACGCCCTCGGAGACGACCCGCAGCGCGTCGACGTCCAGACCGGAGTCGGTCTCGTCGAGGATCGCGATGCCCGGCTTGAGCAGGCGCATCTGCAGGATCTCGTGGCGCTTCTTCTCGCCACCCGAGAAGCCCTCGTTGACGTTGCGCTCGGCGAAGGCCGAGTCCATCTCGAGCAGTTCCATCTCGCTCTTGACGTCCTTGACCCAGGTGCGCAGCTTGGGCGCCTCGCCCTTGATGGCGGTGGCCGCGGTGCGCAGGAAGTTCGACACCGAGACGCCGGGGACCTCGACGGGGTACTGCATCGCGAGGAACAGGCCCGCGCGGGCGCGCTCGTCGACGCTCATCGCGAGGACGTCCTCGCCGTCGAGGGTCACGGTGCCGCCGGTGACGGTGTACTTGGGGTGGCCGGCGATCGAGTAGGCCAGGGTCGACTTGCCCGACCCGTTGGGGCCCATGATCGCGTGGGTCTCACCCGAGCGGACGGTCAGGTCGACGCCGCGGAGGATCTCCTTGGCGTCGTCACCCTCGCCGACCGTGACGTGCAGGTCGCGGATCTCCAGAACGGACACTTCTTCTCGCTCCTCAGTTGCCGGACGCGCCGGAAGGCTGGACGGCGTTCGCTTCGGTGTCGACGAGCACGTCCTCCCCTTCCACGCGGACCGGGTAGACGTCGACCGGCTCGGTCGCCGGCAGGTTGGTGGGCTCGCCCGTGCGCAGGTCGAAGCACGAGCCGTGCAGGAAGCACTCGATGGTCGGGGCGCCGCCGAACAGCTCGACGTCCCCCTCGCTCAGCGGGACGTCGGCGTGCGAGCACTTGTCCTCGAGGGCGTAGAGCTGACCCTCGAAGCGGACGACGGCGACGTCGACGTCCGCGAGCTCGACCCGCAGGGCGCCGTTCTCGGGGACGTCGGACAGCGCGCAGACTCGTTCGAAAGCCATGGTCAGGCGACCTCGACCGGCTGGTCCTCGAGACCCGGCAGGGCCCCCAGGCGCGTCTCGATGGTGCCCATCAGGCGGTCCTGGAGGGCATCGACCCCGATGCGCTGGACGACGTCGGCGAAGAAGCCGCGCACCACCAGACGGCGGGCGGTCTCGGCGTCGATGCCGCGCGAGCAGAGGTAGAACAGCTGCTCGTCGTCGAAGCGGCCCGTGGCGCTGGCGTGGCCGGCGCCGACGATCTCGCCGGTCTCGATCTCCAGGTTGGGCACCGAGTCGGCGCGGGCGCCGTCGGTGAGCACCAGGTTGCGGTTGAGCTCGTAGGTCTCCGTGCCGGTGGCCGACGGGCGGATGCGGACGTCGCCGATCCAGACCGTGCGCGCCCCCTCGCCCTGCAGGGCGCCCTTGTAGAGCACGTTGCTGCGGCAGTTCGGGACGGCGTGGTCGACCCAGAGCCGGTGCTCCTGGTGCTGCGTCTCGTCGGAGAAGTAGACGCCGAAGAGCTCCGCGGTCCCGCCGGGGCCGGCGTACTGCACGTTGCTGACCAGGCGGACCAGGTCGCCGCCGAGGGTGACCACGACCTGCTGATAAGTGGCGTCACGGCCGACGACGGCGTCGTACTGGCCGCCGTGCACCGAGCCGGGAGCCCAGTCCTGGACCGAGACGAGGGAGACCTGCGCGCCGTCGCCGACGAGCACGGTCACGCCGCCCGAGTACCGGGCCAGGCCGCTGTGGTCGAGCACGACGGTCGCCTTGGCGAACGCGCCGACCTCGACGACGAGCTGGCCCCAGACGACGTCGTCGCCGCCGGTGCCGGCCAGTCCGAGGGTGACCGGCCGGTCCAGCTGGGCCTCCTTGGCCACGCGGACGACGGTGGCGCCGCCGGCCCGCTGGCGGGTGAGGGCGGCCAGCCGGTCCACCGGCTCCGGGAGCCCCTTGAGCAGCGGGTCGCCGGCCTCGACGCTGGTCAGCTCGACGCCCTCGGGGAGGTCTGTCGTCCAGCTGAGCTGCGCGTCGGAGGCGGCGCCGTCGAGCAGCGGCTTGATCCGCTTCATCGGCGTGAAGCGCCACGTCTCCTCGCGACCGGTCGGCACGCCGAAGGCGTCCGGGTCGGTGGAGGTGAACCGCTCCGCCGGCGAACCGGTCGGGGTCGGGCCACCGTGCGAGTGCGCACCGGGCTGGACGTCGCCGGCGCTGCCGGTGTCGGTCGCCGGGGTCGTCGGCGGACCGGCCTGGGCACCCACGCCCGGAGCGAACAGCTCCGAGGCGAGGGTGCTCGGCTGGGTGGTGAGATCGGTGTTCGGGTCGGTCATCAGCCGACGGCACCTTCCATCTGCAGCTCGATGAGCCGGTTGAGCTCGAGGGCGTACTCCATGGGCAGCTCGCGGGCGATCGGCTCGACGAACCCGCGCACCACCATGGCCATGGCCTCGTCCTCGGAGAGACCGCGGCTCATCAGGTAGAAGAGCTGGTCGTCGCTGACGCGGGAGACGGTCGCCTCGTGGCCCATGGAGACGTCGTCCTCGCGGACGTCGACGTAGGGGTAGGTGTCCGAGCGGCTGATCGTGTCGACCAGCAGCGCGTCGCACTTCACCGTGGACTTCGAGCCGTAGGCACCCTCGTCCACCTGGACCAGGCCGCGGTAGGAGGTGCGGCCACCGCCACGGGCCACCGACTTCGACACGATCGTCGAGGAGGTGTGCGGCGCGGCGTGCACCATCTTGGCGCCGGCGTCCTGGTGCTGGCCCTCGCCCGCGAAGGCGATCGAGAGCACCTCACCCTTGGCGTGCTCGCCGGTCATCCAGACCGCCGGGTACTTCATCGTCACCTTGGAGCCGAGGTTGCCGTCGACCCACTCCATGGTCGCGCCCTCGTGGGCCACGGCCCGCTTGGTGACCAGGTTGTAGACGTTGTTCGACCAGTTCTGGATGGTCGTGTACCGGCAGCGCGCGTTCTTCTTGACGATGATCTCGACGACCGCGGAGTGCAGCGAGTCGCTCTTGTAGATCGGCGCGGTGCAGCCCTCGACGTAGTGCACGTAGGCGCCCTCGTCGACGATGATCAGCGTGCGCTCGAACTGGCCCATGTTCTCGGTGTTGATCCGGAAGTAGGCCTGCAGCGGGATCTCGACGTGCACGCCGGGCGGCACGTAGATGAACGAGCCACCGGACCACACGGCGGTGTTCAGCGCGGCGAACTTGTTGTCGCCGGACGGGATCACCGAGCCGAAGTACTCCTGGAAGATCTCCGGGTGCTCCTTCAGGGCCGAGTCGGTGTCCAGGAACAGCACGCCCTGGTCCTCGAGCTCCTTCTGGATCTGGTGGTACACGACCTCGGACTCGTACTGCGCCGCGACGCCGGAGACCAGACGCTGCTTCTCGGCCTCCGGGATGCCCAGGCGGTCGTAGGTGTTCTTGATGTCGTCGGGCAGGTCCTCCCACGACGTGGCCTGCGCCTCGGTGGAGCGCACGAAGTACTTGATGTTGTCGAAGTCGATGCCGGAGAGGTCCGAGCCCCAATCGGGCATGGGCTTGCGGCCGAAGAGCTTGAGCGCCTTGAGGCGGCGCTCGAGCATCCACTCGGGCTCGTTCTTGCGGCGCGAGATGTCGCGGACGACGTCCTCGTCGACACCGCGGCGGGCGGAGGCACCGGCGACGTCGGCGTCCGCCCAGCCGTACTCGTAGCGGCCGAGCTGCTCGATCTGCTCGTCCTGCGTCAGCGGCGTAGCCGGCTGCTGGGTGCTGGTCATGCGGGCGTCCTCTCCCGGTCGTTCACAGGGCTGGGTCCGGCGGGTGTGGCTGAACTGCTGGACTGGCTGGTGCTGGACTTGCTGGTGGGCGCGCCGGAGGGCGCTGCCCGCTCACCCGGTACAGGGCGCGCAGGGGCCGTTCTGTTCCCCGGGCGCAGTGGCCCGGGGAGGTGTGTGGTGCAGATCCCGTCACCGTGGGCGATCGTGGCCAGCCGCTGCACGTGGGTGCCCACGAGCCGGCCGATCACCGCGGTCTCGGCCTCGCACAGCTGAGGGAACTCTGCGGCCACGTGCGCCACCGGGCAGTGGTGCTGGCAGAGCTGCCCCCCGCCGGAGATCGCCGAGGCCGTGGCAGCGTAGCCCTCGGCCGTGAGCGCGGCGGCCAGGGCCTGGGCCCGGTCCACCGGCGCTCCCCCGGCGGCACGCACCGCGCCCTCGACGGCGCTGGACGCGCGGGCCTCGAGCCCGGCGAGCTGCTGCTCGGCGACGGCGCGGACGGCGTCGGGGCCACCGGAGGCGGCGACGTACCGCAGTGCGGTCAGCGCCAGGTCGTCGTAGGCGTGCGGGAAGGCCGAGCGGCCGGCGTCGGTGAGGTGGAAGCGGCGGGCGGGGCGGCCACGGCCTCTGTGCCCACCAGACCCCTCCCGCCCGGCGACGCGCTCCTCGATGCGGCCGGTAGCCACGAGGGAGTCCAGGTGCCGGCGAACGGCGGCCGGCGAGATGCCCAGCCGCCCGGCCAGCTCGGAGGCGGTCTGCGGACCGTGCTCCAGGAGCAGCGCGCTGACGCGGTCGCGGGTACGCCCGTCGTCGGCCGGAGCCGACGAACGCGGGGGTGCCACGGCGCTTTCCACAACACGAGTGTGTCCTAAATCAGGAGCGCTGCAAGCAAGGTCCACCTAAGAAGTGGCCCACCGGCCGGGGTTCCGTGAGGAGCGTCACTGCCGCCGTCGCGCGCAGGCCCGTGCGCGGCCCGCGCGGCCGGCCGCACGACCTAGCATCGGGGCGTGCCGGTCCTGCCCCGCTCCTTCTCCCCCGCGACCGTCTCGCGCCTCGCGCTGGCCAACGCGGTGGCCAACGGCCTGATCGTCGTCACCGGCGGTCTGGTCCGGCTCACCGGCTCGGGCCTGGGCTGCCCGACGTGGCCGAGGTGCACCGACGACAGCTTCGTCACGACGCCGGAGATGGCGGGCCACGGCCTCATCGAGTTCGGCAACCGGCTGCTCACCTTCGTGCTCGCCGCCGTCGCCATCGCCACGCTGGTCGCGGTGTGGCGCTCCCCGCGCCGGGACCTGCGGCCGCTGGCGGCGCTGACCTTCCTCGGCATCCCGGCGCAGGCCGCGCTCGGCGGGGTCACCGTGCTCACGGGCCTCAACCCGTGGACCGTCGCCGCGCACTTCCTCGTCTCCGCCGTCCTGGTGGCGCTGGCCACGACGCTGTGGCTGCGCTCGCGCGAACCGGGCGTGGGGCAGCCGCTGCTCCGCCGTCCCTTCGTGCTCCTGGTGTGGGGCATCGCCGCGACCACCGCCGTCGTGCTGGCCATCGGCACGGTGGTCACCGGCAGCGGCCCGCACAGCGGTGACGTACCGGAGGACCCCGACGCCGCACCGGTCCGGATGGGCTTCGACCCCGAGCTGATGAGCCAGTTGCACGCCGACGCCGTCTTCCTGCTGCTCGGGCTGACCATCGCCCTGCTCGTGGCCCTGCACGCGACGGACTCCCCCGACCGGGTCCGCCGCGCGGCCCGTGACCTGCTGGTCGTCCAGCTGGCGCAGGGCGTCGTCGGCTACGTGCAGTACTTCACCGAGCTGCCGGTCGCCCTGGTGCTGGTGCACATGCTGGGCGCGGTGCTCGTCACCGCGTTCACGGCACGGCTGGTCTGGTCGGTCCGCGGCCCGGCGTCGGACCTGCCGGTGAGCGCCTCCCCGCAGCCGGCCGCCGCCACCCGCTGAGGCGCCCCCCGCCGTCCGCCGACCGCAACTTCCGGGCAGTTGGCCTCCGCGGGGGCCCTGGAGGGCCAACTTCCCCGCAGATGCGGCCCCGGTCACTCGTGCCAGACGAGGACGACGGCGAGCGAGCCGTCGGGTGACTCCCAGCGCCCTGCGGTGACCTTCTCGTCGGCGCTGCGCGCATCGGCCCAGGCCGGCCAGGCGTCGTCCTCGTCGTGCCAGACCAGCCGGCCGCCCGCGAAGTAGGTGACGACGGGCCGACCGCCCTCGATCAGCGCCTCGACCTCCGCGGCCCCGAGGGCCCCCGCCCGCAGCGAGTAGGTGCGCCCGTCGGCCCCGACCAGCTGACCCATCCGCGCGTTGGCGATGTCGCGCCGCATGCCCCACGCTATCGCCGCCTGCGGCGACGCCGGCCCGACGCGGGGCCGGTGGCTCCCGGCGGGACGTGCATGGGCGCGCTCCGTGCCGATCGGGGACGGCCGTCGGCCGTGGTGTCGTCCGGAGGACGACGGATCACACGATGGCGTCGACGATGATCGCGACCATCAGCAGCGACAGGTACGAGATCGAGACGTGGAACAGCGACATCGAGCGGATGTCGCCACCGCGCTTGATGCGGGCGAGCAGGCGGTGGGACTCCACGACGAACCAGGCGCCGAGCAGCACCGCGGGCACCGTGTAGCCCAGGCCGATGCCGTAGTCGGTGGCCACCGGCCACAGCAGCAGGGAGACGGCCACGGTCGCGTAGGCCCAGGCGACGGACTGCCGCCCGACGGACAGCTCGGTGGTGACCACCGGCAGCATCGGGACGTCGGCCCGCGCGTAGTCGTCCTTGAACCGCAGCGCCAGCGCCCAGAAGTGCGGCATCTGCCAGCAGAAGACGACGGCGAACACCACGACGGCCGGCCAGTCCAGCGAGCCGGTGACGGCGGCCCAGCCGATGAGCACCGGAGCCGCGCCGGGCACCCCGCCCCACTCGGTGCTGCGGCGGGTGTGCCGCTTGAACACCATCGTGTAGAGGACGGCGTAGTAGAAGATCGCCGCCGCCGCGAGCGCCGCGGCCAGCAGCGTGGTGGTCGCGGCCAGCAGCGCGATCGAGCTGACCGTGAGGGCGAACCCGAAGATCAGCGCAGCCCGTGGCGTGACCTCGCCGGTGACCAGCGGCCGCTTCTGGGTGCGCTGCATCAGCCGGTCGATGTCGCGGTCGAAGTAGCAGTTGAAGACGTTCGCGGCGCCCGCGGCGAGGGTGCCGCCGACCAGGGTCGACAGCAGCAGGGCGAACGACGGCCAGCCGCGCGCGGCGAGCATCATCGCCGGCACCGTCGTCACCAGCAGCAGCTCAATGATCCGGGGCTTGGTCAGGCCGACGTAGGCCAGCACCCGCTTCCGCACGGTCGACGTGCGACCGGAGACCCGCACGCCCCGGCGGGCGGGAGCCGAACGCTCGGACAGCGCCGTCACCGGGAAGCCCCGACCGCGGCGGCGAGCGGGCATCGGGGCACTGCAGCCCAGTGGACGAGCACGAGGGGGCCTACTCCGAGCCGGGGATTGGGAACGCACGCCACTGTAGCCCGCGGGGGCCTCCTCCCTGGGCGCGGCTCGGGTTCCGCACGACTAGGCTTGATCACGTTGATGCTGCTCGTGCAGCGGGTAGGGCCGAGTCGACGACGACGTGCTCCCGGACCGGGAACGGACCCAGGAGCCGGCGGCCCGTCGCTGCCGCGCACGTCGTCCGCCCGGACGCAGTAGTCCCCGGGCGGCCCGCCAGGCCCCGACCCGAGGGAGCACCGAGCCACGATGGCACCGGACAGCACGAACACGGCCCACACCCAGAGCACCGCACCCGAGGCTCCTGCCGAGGCCGCGACGGACACGCCGACCGGCTCCCCCACCCAGCCCACCCCGACCCTCCCCGAGGGCTTCGGCGACCTCGACCGTGCGGCGATCGACACCGCCCGCGTGCTGGCGATGGACGCGGTGCAGAAGGCCGGCAACGGCCACCCCGGCACCGCCATGAGCATGGCGCCGGCCGCCTACCTGCTCTTCCAGCGCTGGCTGCGGCACGACCCGACCGACCCGAACTGGGTCGCCCGCGACCGGTTCGTGCTGTCGATGGGGCACTCCAGCCTGACGCTGTACGTGCAGCTCTACCTCTCCGGCTACGGCCTGGAGCTCGACGACCTCAAGGCGCTCCGCACCTGGGGCTCGCTCACCCCCGGCCACCCCGAGGTCAACCACACCCCCGGCGTCGAGACCACCACCGGCCCGCTCGGGCAGGGCGTGGGCAACGCCGTGGGCATGGCGATGGCCGCCCGCCGCGAGCGCGGCATGCTCGACCCCGACGCCCCCGAGGGCGAGAGCCTCTTCGACCACACCATCTGGGCGTTCTGCTCCGACGGCGACCTCGAGGAGGGCATCAGCGGCGAGGCGTCGTCCCTGGCCGGCACGCAGCGGCTGGGCAACCTGGTCCTGGTCTACGACGACAACAGGATCTCCATCGAGGACGACACGACGGTCGCCTTCACCGAAGACGTCGGCAAGCGCTACGAGGCCTACGGCTGGCACGTGCAGCACGTCGACGACGGTGAGGACCTCGCCGCCCTCGACGCCGCGCTGGCCGCCGCGAAGGCCGAGACCCGGCGTCCCTCGATCATCGTGCTGCGCACGATCATCGCCTGGCCGTCCCCGAACAAGCAGAACACCGGCGCCGCCCACGGCTCGGCGCTCGGCGAGGACGAGGTGCGGGCCACCAAGGAGATCCTGGGCCTCGACCCGTCGACGTCCTTCGGCGTCGCCCCCGAGGTGCTCGAGCACGCGCGGAAGGTCGTCGACCGCGGCCGGTCCGCGCACGCCGAGTGGCAGGAGCGCTTCACCGCCTGGCAGCAGGACAACCCCGCGGGCGCCGCGCTCCTGGAGCGCATGAGCACCCGCACGCTGCCCGACGGCTGGGCCGGGCAGCTGCCCAGCTGGCCCGCCGACGAGAAGGGCGTGGCCACGCGCAAGGCCTCCGGCGAGGTGCTCGCGGCGCTCTACCCGGCACTGCCGGAGCTGTGGGGCGGCTCGGCCGACCTCGCGGAGAGCAACAACACCGCGGTCAAGGGCGAGCCCTCGTTCCTCCCGGCCGACCGCCAGACCAAGTCGTGGTCCGGCGGCCCCTACGGCCGCAACCTGCACTTCGGCGTCCGCGAGCACGCCATGGGCGCGATCATGAACGGGATCGCGCTGCACGGCGGCACCCGCGTCTACGGCGGCACCTTCCTCACCTTCTCCGACTACATGCGCGGCGCGGTCCGGCTGGCGGCGCTCATGCAGCTGCCGGTCACCTACGTCTGGACCCACGACTCGATCGGCCTGGGCGAGGACGGCCCGACGCACCAGCCGATCGAGCACCTCGCCGCGCTGCGGGCCATCCCGGGCCTGGACGTCGTCCGCCCGGCCGACGCCAACGAGGTCGCCGTCGCCTGGCGGACGATCCTGGAGCACAACGACCGGCCGGCCGGGCTGGCGCTGTCCCGGCAGAACCTGCCCGTCCTCGACCGGGAGCGGTTCGCCTCGGCGGAGGGCACCGCCCGTGGCGCCTACGTGCTCGCCGAGGCCTCCTCCGGCACTCCGGAGCTGATCCTCCTGGGCACCGGGTCCGAGGTGCAGATCGCCGTCGCGGCCCGCGAGCAGCTCGAGGCCGACGGCATCCCGACCCGGGTCGTCTCCGTGCCGTGCGTCGAGTGGTTCGCCGCCCAGGACCGGGCCTACCGCGAGGAGGTCCTCCCGCGGTCGGTGCGCGCCCGTGTGAGCGTCGAGGCCGGCATCCCGCAGGGGTGGCGGGAGTTCGTGGGCGACGCCGGCCGGATCGTCGGCATCGACCACTACGGCGCCAGCGCGCCCTACGGGGTGCTCTACGAGAAGTTCGGCTTCACCGCCGAGGCGGTCGTCGCCGCGGCCCGCGAGAGCATCGCGGCCGCCTCCGGCGATCCCGTCGGGCCGCTCGGGCCCGATGCCTCCGGTGTCCTGCACTCCCCCACCGGCGATCGCTGAACCTCGGGCCGACCGCCGTCCTCCAGCCGCAACGACCAGCCCGGAAGGGACCTGTCATGGCACGGAACGAGAAGATGGCCGAGCTCAGCTCGGCCGGGGTCGCAGTCTGGCTCGACGACCTGTCGCGCGACCGCATCCGCAGCGGCAACCTGCAGTCGCTGGTCGACGAGCACTCCGTCGTCGGCGTCACCACCAATCCGACGATTTTCGCCGCCGCGATCAGCGGGTCGGACTCCTACGACGACCAGCTGCACGCGATGGCCATCCGGCGGGTGAGCGTCGAGGAGGCGCTGCGCACCATCACCGCCGCCGACGTCCGGGACGCCTGCGACCTGCTGGCTCCGGTGGCCGCGGAGCAGCCCGGGGACGGGCGGGTCTCCCTGGAGGTCGCGCCGGGGCTGGCGAACGACACCGACGCCACCGCTGCGGAGGCCGCCCACCTGTGGTGGCTGGTCGACCGGCCGAACCTGTTCATCAAGATCCCCGCGACCGAGGCGGGCCTGCCCGCCATCCAGACGTCGATCGCCCGGGGCATCAGCGTCAACGTCACCTTGATCTTCAGCCCCGACCGCTACCGCAAGGTCATGGACGCCTACCTGTCCGGCCTGGAGGAGCGGCTGGCGCAGGACCCCGAGGCCGACCTGTCGGGCATCGCCTCGGTCGCGTCGTTCTTCGTGTCCCGCGTGGACACCGAGATCGACAAGCGCCTGGAGAAGGCCGGCGCGGATGCCGGCCTGAAGAGCAAGGCGGGCGTGGCCAACGCCCAGCTGGCCTACCAGGCCTACGAGGAGGTCTTCTCCTCCGACCGGTGGAAGGCCCTCGAGGCGAAGGGCGCCCGCCCGCAGCGGCCGCTGTGGGCCTCGACCGGCGTGAAGAACCCCGAGCTGCCGGACACCCTCTACATCAGCGAGCTCATCGCACCCGGCACGGTGAACACCATGCCGGAGAAGACCCTCATGGCCTACGCCGACCACGGCAGCCCGGGCACGCCGGTCCAGAAGTCCTACGAGGACGCCGCGGCGGTCATGCAGTCCGTGCGGGACGCCGGCGTGGACCTCGACGACGTCTTCCGGGTGCTCGAGGTCGAGGGCATCCAGAAGTTCGTGGACTCCTGGGACGAGCTCACCGAGTCGGTCCGCACCCAGCTGGAGGACAAGAAGTGAGCGAGCTCGCGAGTTCACTCGTGGACACCGCAACCCGGCGGACGCCGCCGACCAGCGCCGGCGAGGAGGGAGCGTGAACCTGGAGGTCAGCGTCCGGGGACTCGAGGTCCCCGACGACCTGCAAAGCCGGCTCGCCGCCGACGACGTCGCCGCACGACTGGCGCGCAAGGACGCGACGCTCTGGGGGCCGGACGCCGAGAGCGAGGCGGCCATCCGGCTGGGCTGGCTGGACCTGCCCAGCTCCTCCCGGTCCCTGGTCGAGCAGCTGGCCGAGCTGCGCGCCCAGCTGCAGTCCGAGGGGCTCGACCGCGTCGTGCTCTGCGGCATGGGCGGCTCCTCGCTCGCGCCCGAGGTCATCTGCCGGACCGCCGGCGTGCCGCTCGTCGTCCTGGACACCACCGACCCCGGCCAGGTCGCCGCGGCCGTGACCGAGCTCGAGCGCACCGTCGTGGTGGTCAGCTCGAAGTCCGGCGGCACCGTCGAGACCGACAGCCACCGGCGCATCTTCGAGTCCGCCTTCGCCGCGGCGGGCCTGGACGCCGCGCAGGTCGGGGCACGCTTCGTCGTCGTCACCGACCCGGGGTCCCCGCTCGCTGAGACGGCCGCCGCCATGGGCGCCCGTGCCGTCTTCCTCGCCGACCCGACGGTCGGTGGGCGCTACAGCGCGCTGTCCGCGTTCGGCCTGGTCCCCTCGGCGCTGGCCGGCGCCGACGTCGGGGCACTGCTCGACGAGGCGGAGGAGCTGGCCGAGCACCTGGCCGAGGGCGGCAACCCCGCCTTCGAGCTAGGTGCCGTGCTGGGCGCCGCCGCCGTGCAGGGGCGGGACAAGCTGGCCCTGGCCGACGCCGAGCCGGGCACCGGCACCGCGATCCAGGGCTTCGGCGACTGGGCCGAGCAGCTCGTCGCCGAGTCCACCGGCAAGGAGGGGCGCGGCATCCTGCCCGTCGTCCTGGAGTCGGCGACCGCACCGGGCAGCAGCGGCCCGGACACCCTGCTGGCCGTGGCCGGCGCCGACACCCCGGCGACGTCGCCGTCGCTGACGGTCCGCGGACCGCTGGGCGCCCAGTTCCTCGGGTGGGAGTACGCCACCGCGGTGGCCGGCCGGCTGCTGGGCATCAACCCCTTCGACCAGCCCAACGTGACCGAGAGCAAGGAGAACACCCGGGCGATCCTCGACTCGGGCCTCCCGGACGAGCAGCCCGCCGCCACGATCGGCGCCATCGAGGTGCGCGGCAGCAGCGGCGTGCTGGACGGCGTGGACCTGAGTTCCCTGGACGGCGTCTCGCTGGCCCTGGACGCCGTGCTGTCCGCCGTCCCGGAGCGGGGCTACCTGGCCGTCATGGCCTACCTGGACCGGTTCGCCGACGCGAGCGCCGCCGACCTGCGCGCCGCGCTGGCCGCCCGGACCGACCGCGCCGTCACCTTCGGCTGGGGCCCGCGCTTCCTGCACTCGACCGGTCAGTACCACAAGGGCGGCCCGCAGACCGGCGCGTTCCTGCAGATCACCGGGGCCGTCGCCGACGACCTCTCCATCCCCGACCAGCCCTACACGTTCGGCGGGCTGCAGGCGGCGCAGGCCGGCGGTGACCGCAAGGCCCTCGCCGACCGGAAGCGGCCCCTGCTGCACCTGCACCTGACCGATCGGGCCGCCGGCATCGGCCAGCTCCTCGCGGCCCTCGCCTGAGGCGCCCAGCAGCTGCCGGCACGCCGCCCGGCCACGCCCCCCGCCGATCCCGAGGACGGACCATGGCTCTCCCCCCGATTCGCGGCCCCCGATGATCGCCAACCCGCTGCGCGACCCGAGGGACCGGCGCCTGCCCCGGGTGCCGGAGCCCTGCGCCCTCGTGGTCTTCGGCATCACCGGCGACCTCGCCCGCAAGAAGCTGCTGCCGGCCGTGTACGACCTGGCCAACCGAGGGCTGCTGCCCACCAACTTCGCGCTGCTGGGCTTCGCCCGGCGCGACTGGGGCGACACGGAGTTCGCCGAGCTCGCCCGGGACGCGGCACGCAAGAACGCGCGGACGCCGTGGCGCGAGGAGGTGTGGGAGCGGCTGGCGGCCAGCGTGCACTTCGTCCAGGGCTCGTTCGACGACGACGATGCCTTCGACGAACTGGCCGGCGCGCTCACCGACCTCGAGGGCAGCCACGGCATCGGGGGCAACGCCGCCTTCTACCTCTCCATCCCGCCGGCGATGTTCCCCACCGTGCTCAAGCAGATGCAGCGCACCGGCATGGCCGACAGCACACCCGAGCGCTGGCGGCGGGTGGTCGTCGAGAAGCCCTTCGGCACCGACCTGGCGTCCAGCCGCGAGCTCAACCAGCTCGTCGACTCGGTGTTCGGCGCCGACGACGTCTTCCGCATCGACCACTACCTGGGCAAGGAGACCGTCCAGAACCTGATGGCGCTGCGGTTCGCCAACAGCCTCTTCGAGCCGGTCTGGAACGGCCACCACGTCGACTCCGTGCAGATCACCATGGCCGAGGACGTCGGCATCGGCGGGCGCGCCGGGTTCTACGAGGAGACCGGCGCCGCCCGCGACGTGCTGCAGAACCACCTGCTGCAGCTGCTGGCGCTCACGGCCATGGAGGAGCCGGTCGAGTTCTCCGCCGAGCAGATCCGGATCGAGAAGCTCAAGGTGCTGCGCGCCATCTCGCTCCCCGACGACCTGGAGACCTTCGCCGTGCGCGGCCAGTACGAGCCCGGCTGGCTGGCCGGCGAGCGGGCCAACGGCTACCGGCAGGAGGAGGGCGTCGACCCCGCGTCGACCACCGAGACCTACGCCGCCGTCCGGCTCGGCGTCGAGACCCGCCGCTGGGCCGGGGTGCCCTTCTACCTGCGCACCGGCAAGCGCCTCCCCCGCCGGGTGACCGAGATCGCGCTGGTGTTCAAGCGGGCTCCGCACCTGCCCTTCGCCGACACCGACACCGAGGAGCTGGGCAACAACCAGCTCGTCGTGCGGGTGCAGCCGGACGAGGGCATCACCCTCAAGTTCGGCTCGAAGGTGCCCGGCAGCGTCATGGAGGTCCGCGACGTCTCGATGGACTTCCTCTACGGCGAGCAGTTCACCGAGTCCTCGCCCGAGGCCTACGAGCGGCTGCTGCTCGACGTCCTCCTCGGCGACGCCACGCTGTTCCCGCGCAACGCCGAGGTGGAGGCCTCCTGGGCGGTGATCGACCCGCTCGAGGAGTTCTGGGCGGGCTCGGAACCCTTCCCGTACCGCGCCGGCGAGTGGGGGCCCCGGGCGGCCGACGAGATGCTGGCCGCCGAGAACCGTCAGTGGCGGCGGCCATGAGCCCCGCAGCCGGCGCCGCCGGTCCGGCCCGACCCGAGGAGACGCCATGACGACGCTGTGGGACACCACCGGCTCGGCCGTGGTGAAGGAACTGGCCGCCCAGCGGCGGACCGGCGGCGCCGTCCTGTCCGGCGTCGCGCTGACCCTGGTCGTGGTGGCGGACGAGTCCCGGGTCGCCGAGGCCGAGGAGGCCGCCACCTACGCCGCCGAGATGCACCCCTGCCGCGTGCTCATCGCGGTGCGCCGGCAGATCGAGGCACCGGTGCCCCGCCTGGACGCCGAGGTGCAGATCGGCGGGCGGCTCGGGCCGGGCGAGGCGGTCGTGCTGCGCATGTACGGCCGGCTGGCACTGCACTCGGAGTCCGTCGTCCTGCCGCTGCTGGCCGCCGACGCCCCCGTCGTCGCCTGGTGGCACGGCCCGCCCCCGGAGCGGCTCGCCACCGACGCGCTGGCCGTCTTCGCCGACCGCCGCATCACCGACAGCTCGCTGGCCGACGACCCCCGCGAGGCGCTGCGGATCCGGGCCGAGGACTACGTCCCCGGCGACACGGACCTCACCTGGACGCGGAGCACCGCGTGGCGGGCGATCCTCGCCTCCACGCTCGACTCCGTCGCCGGCCGCCGCGGGGACGCGGTGCGGATCAGCGGGGGCCGGATCGAAGGCGATCCGCACAACGCGACCGCTCAGCTGCTGGCGGGCTGGATCACCTCCCGGTGCGGCAGCAGCATCGAGGTCACCGACGGCTCCCGCCACGCGGGACCGAGCGGGGTCGAGTCGGTGGTCCTGCAGCTGGACCAGGGCGAGGAGGTGCGGGTCACCGCCGACCACCGCAGCGGCGCGGTCATCACCCAGCCCAACCGTCCCGACGGCACGGTGGCCCTGCCCGCCCGCGCGCTGGGCGACCTGCTCAGCGAGGAGCTGCGGCGGCTGGACCCCGACGAGCCCTACAGCGACGCACTCGAGGCGGCGACCGGGGTGAGCGGACTGACCGAGCGCTCCCCGGAACGCGAGCACGTGTGGTTCGACCCCACGGAGGACGGCGAGCCGTCCGACGCACCCGCGGCACGGAGCACGTCGTGAGCCTCTCCCCCGGCGACGACGTGGCCGCAGAGCTCCCCGACGACCCGCGCCCCACGCCCGACGTCGTCATCGAGGCCGATGCCGACCGGCTCGCACGGGCCGTGGCCGAGGCCCTGGTCGCCCGCCTGGCTGCCGCCCAGGTGGTGCACGGGACGGCGTCGGTGGTGCTGACCGGCGGCGGGATCGGCACCGCCGTGCTGGAGCACGTCGCCCGGCTGGCCGCGGAACCCGTGCGCGAGACCGTCGACTGGGCGGCGGTGGACGTCTGGTGGGGCGACGAGCGGTTCGTGCCCGCCGACGACGACGAGCGCAACGAGAAGGCAGCGCGCCAGGCGCTGCTCGACGCGGTCGGCGCCGCCCCCGCCCGGGTGCACCCCATGCCGCCGTCGGACGGGGACTTCGCCGAACCCGAGGACGCCGCCGCCTGGTACGCGGACCAACTGGCGACGGCGGCGGGCGACGACGGGCAGGTGCCGCGCTTCGACGTGCTGCTGCTCGGGATCGGCCCCGAGGGTCACGTGGCGTCGATCTTCCCGGACTCCCCTGCGGTCCGCGACGAGCGTCCGGTGGTCGCGGTGCGCGACTGCCCCAAGCCGCCGCCGACCCGCATCAGCCTCGGCTTCGCCGCCATCAACGCGGCGGAGGAGGTCTGGCTGGTGGTGTCCGGCGAGGGCAAGGCGCGTGCGGTGACCGAGGCCCTGTCCGGCGCGGACCCGGTGGACCTGCCCGCGGCCGGGGTGCACGGCGTCCGGGCGACGCGGTGGCTGCTCGACCGCGCCGCCGCGGGCGAGCTGCCACCGCGCTGAGCCCGGTCGCGCGGGCAAGCGCCTGCGCGCTACATCCCGCGGCGGGCCCGGAGCCGGGTGAGCGCCTCCTCGAGAAGGGCGTCGCCGTCGGCGTCGGTGCGGCGCTCCCGCACGTAGGCCAGGTGCGTCTTGTACGGCTCGTTGCGCGGGGCGGGGGGCGGGTTGCGCTGGTCCTGTCCGGCGGGGAGCCCGCAGCGGGGGCAGTCCCACAGCTCCGGCACGTCGGCGTCGCGGGCGAAGGCGATCCGTGTCTCGTGCCCGTTGGCGCACCAGAACGGCAGCCTCAGCCGCGGCGCGGACTCGCCGCGCTCCGCCTCACCGATCGGACCTGCCCCGACCCTGCTACCCCGGATCGCGTTGCCACCAGCCACGAGCACTCCCTGAAGTCCGACCCAGACGTGTGGCAGATCACCACAGCCCGCGAAGTCTAGATCGTGGAGGGGCCGTCTCCGGTCACGATTCGCACGCGATCTGCCGGGGCGCCCGGGGGTCAGCCGACCTTGACGAGGATGCCCAGTCCGACGATGCAGACGGCCCAGATCAGCGCCGTGAAGATCGTCAGCCGGTTGAGGTTCTTCTCCACCACGGACGAGCCGGACAGCGAGGCGGAGGCGGCGCCACCGAACATCGAGGAGAGGCCGCCACCCTTGCCCCGGTGCAGCAGGATCAGCACCACGAGCAGCGTGCTGGTCAGGACCAGCAGCACGTTCAGGACAACCTCGATCATGACCTCTCCAGCCTCACGACCGGCGCCGAGCGCCGGATCTCGTCCCCGAGCCTAACCGACACCACACCGCGATCCTGCCCGGTGCGCGTCCGCGCCCCGGTCCGCTCCTCGCTCGCCGCGATGCTCCCGGGGCTGTCAGCGCCCTCCCGTCGTGCGCCTCCGCGCCCCGGTCCGCTCCTCGCTCACCGGCGCTCGCTGCGATGCTCCCGGGGCTGTCAGCGCACGCCGGCCGTGGCGAGGTCGTAGCCGCTGTAGGGCCGCATCACCACACCGTTGCGCAGCCGTTGTCCGGCGAGCAGCTGGATCCGGGTCTCGGCGAGCGGCACGTAGGCGGCGGTCTCCTCCACCGCGGCGGCCACCGCCCGCCACGCCTCGCGCGCCGCGTCGCCGGTGCCGGCGGTGCGGGCGGTGTCGATCAGCCCGTTGATGTCGGGGTCGTCCAGCCGCGCGTAGTTGGTGTTGCCCACCGCACGGATGCCGCGGCCGTCGGCCAGCGGCGCGAGGAGCGAGCCCGCGGTCGGGAAGTCGGGGGTCGAGGTGGCCAGCACGATCCCGTACTCGTTGGCGGCGACGCTGTCCGGGTTGCCGACCTCGGTGGCGTAGAAGCTCGCCGCGTCCAGCGGGCGAACCTCCACCTCGATGCCGACGGCGGCCAGCTGCTCGGCCACCACCTCGGCGATCTCCACCCCGGCCCGCCCGTCCGGCACGGCGAGCACCGTGGGAAAGCCGTCCGGCTTCCCGCACTCCTCCAGGTGCTGGCGGGCGGCGTCGAGGTCGGGAGCGGGGTCGGCGTCCTCGGGCCCGTCCCCGAGGGTGCGCGTCCACAGCCGGGAGGTGCGCACGGCGTTCCCCGCGCCGCCGAGGGCGTCCTGCACCGGACGGCGGTCGACCGCCGCCGCGACCGCGGCCCGGCAGGACGCGTTCCCGAACGGGGCGACGTCCGTGGGCAGCGCCAGCAGCCGGAGCGCGCCGGTGGTGACGTCGTCGACGCGGTCGCGCAGGCCTTCGCCGTCCTCGCCCTCCAGCCGGGCGCTCGTGGGCGCCTGCGCTCCCGACCCGGAGATGTCGACGTCGGCCGACCCGGCCAGCAGCGCCTGGTCCCGCTCGACACCCGACAGGCCGGTGCGCACGAGCACGCGGTCGGGCAGTGCCGTCCGGACGTCGTCGGTCGCCGGGTCCCACTCGGGGTTGCGGTCCAGCTGGATGCCCACGGCGGCGTCGACGGAGGTGATCGCGTACGGCCCCGAGGAGACCGGGTCGATCCCGTAGTCCCCGCGGGTGTCCGCCTCGACGGGGACGGGGCTGCTGGAGGGCAACGCCAGCACGTAGGGCAGGTCGGGCTCCGGCGCGCGCAGCCGGAAGACGATCGTGCGCTCGTCCGGCGTCTCCACGGCGGTGAGCTCCGGGTCGTCCTCCTCCGCCGAGTACGGCCCGGGGTAGCGGTTGGCCGGGTCGTCGAAGAGGTCGACGACGTAGGTGGGGCCGCCGACGACCGTCCGGGCGTCGAAGGACCGCTGGATCCCGTACTTGACGTCCTGCGCGGTGATGGGCCGGCCGTTCTCGAACCGCACCCCCTCGCGCAGGGTGTAGGTCCAGCTCAGCCCGTCCTCCGACAACGTCCCCAGGTCCGTGGCGAGGTCCGGGACGAGCTCACCGGTGCGCCCGGGCTCCGACGAGTAGGTGACCAGCGTCCGGGTGTAGAGCCGCATCAGGTTCCACACGCCCGGCAGGTAGGAGCGCTGCGGATCCAGGCTGTCGATCTCCGGCGCGACCACCCGCAGGGTGCCGCCGGTGGCGTCCGAGGGCGCGCGGACGCCGGTGACGCCCGCGTCCGGCTCCCCCTCGACGACCGGCACGTCGGCCCGGCCACCGGCGCCGCCCAGGCAGCTGACCGCGAGGACCAGGACCACGACGACCAGCGCCGCCACCGCGAGGACCAGCCGCGCCTGGCGCCCCTGCGCCCATGCCGGCAGGCGCCGGCCGAGCCGTTCGAGCGTCTCGTTCACGACGTGCTGTTCGCCCCCGGTAGTACGGCCGGCGGCGATCAGCAGCGGTCAGCTGACCTCGGCGGCGGTCCGACAGATCTGTGCGAACTCGTCTGCATCCAGGCTGGCACCGCCGACGAGCGCACCGTCGACGTCCGGCCCGGCCAGGATCCCGGCCGTGTTCGCGGCCTTCACCGACCCGCCGTAGAGGATACGGACCGCAGCGGCCGTCTCGGGCCCGAACCGCTCGGCGAGCCGCGCCCGGAGTGCGCCGCAGACCTCCTGGGCGTCCTCCGGGGTGGCCACCTCCCCGGTGCCGATCGCCCACACCGGCTCGTAGGCGACGACGATGCCGCCACCTGCCCCGGGGCTCCCGGCGACCTGCTCGGTGGTCAGGCCCTCCAGCGCGGCGTCGAGCTGGGCGGTGCAGTGGGCGACGTGCTCGCCGGCCTTGCGGACCTCAAGCCCCTCCCCCACGCACAGGATCGGCACGAGCCCGTGCCGGAGGCTGCTGCGCACCTTGGTGGCGACGACCTCGTCGGTCTCCGCGTGGTACGCGCGCCGCTCCGAGTGCCCGACGACGGCGTAGGTGCAGGCCAGCGCGCTGAGCATCACGCCGCTGACCTCGCCCGTGTAGGCCCCGGAGTCCTGCGCCGAGACGTCCTGCGCGCCGTACCCGATGCTCAGCTTGTCGCCGGCCACCAGCGTCTGCACGCTGCGCAGCGCGGTGAACGGCGGCACCACGACCACCTCGGCGGCGTCGAGCTCGGTCGGCTTGAGCGAGAAGACGATCTTCTGCACCAGGCCGATGGCCTCCAGGTGCGTCAGGTGCATCTTCCAGTTGCCGGCGATGAGCGGCCGGCGGCCCGTCCGGACCGCGGGCTGCTGCGTGCGTGCCATGCGTCGTTCCCCGCTCAGTCGGTGAGCACCGCGAGACCCGGCAGTTCCCGGCCCTCGAGGTACTCCAGCGACGCGCCGCCGCCGGTGCTGATGTGGCCGTAGGCGGCCTCGTCCAGGCCCAGCTGCCGGACCGCCGCGGCGGAGTCCCCACCGCCGACGACCGACAGGCCGTCCACGGCGGCGACGGCCTGGGCCACGCCCCGGGTGCCGGCCTGGAACGGCGCCAGCTCGAACACCCCCATGGGCCCGTTCCAGAAGACGGTGCGCGCCGCACCCAGCTCGGTCCCGAAGACCTCGACGGTGCGCGGGCCGACGTCCAGGCCCATGCGGTCCTCGGGGATCTCGGTCACGGGCACGACGCTGGTCTCGGCGTCGGCGCTGAACGCGGTCGCGGCGACGACGTCGACCGGCAGGACGATCCGATCACCGGCGGCCGCGAGCAGCCGGCGGCAGGTGTCGACCTGGTCGGCCTCCAGCAGCGACGACCCGACCCCGTGGCCCTGGGCGGCGAGGAACGTGAAGCACATCCCGCCGCCGACCAGCAGTCGGTCCACCTTGGGCAGCAGCGCCTCGATGACGGCGAGCTTGTCGCTGACCTTGGACCCGCCCAGCACGACCACGTAGGGCCGCTCCGGGTCGGTGGTCAGCCGGGTGAGCACCTCGAGCTCGCGGGCGACCAGGCGCCCGGCGTAGCGGGGCACCCGTCGGGCGACGTCGAACACCGAGGCGTGCTTCCGGTGGACCGCGCCGAAGGCGTCGTCGACGTAGACGTCGGCGAGCGCGGCGAACCGGTCGGCCAGCTCGCCCCGCTCGGCGTCGTCCTTGCTGGTCTCGGCAGCCTCGAAGCGCACGTTCTCCAGCAGGAGGACGTCGCCGTCGCCGAGGGCGCCGGCCTTCGCACGGGCGTCGTCACCGGCGACGTCGGCGGACAGCGGCACCGTCGTCCCGAGCAGCTCGCCCAGGCGCGCGGCGACCGGCGCCAGGGAGAACTGCGGGTCCGGGGTGCCCTTGGGCCGGCCGAGGTGCGCGGCCACGACCACCCGGGCACCGGCGTCGCGCAGCGCCTGCAGCGTGGGCAGGCTGGCGCGGATCCGGCCGTCGTCGGTGATCGTGCCGGTCTGCTTGTCGAGCGGGACGTTCAGGTCGGCGCGCAGGAGCACGCGCCGACCGGAGACGCCTTCGGCGAGGAGGTCGTCGAGGGAGCGCATCGTTGTCAGAGCTTCGAACCGACCAGGGCGGTGAGGTCGACGAGCCGGTTGGAGTAGCCCCACTCGTTGTCGTACCAGCCCAGCACCTTGGCCATGGGTCCGAAGACCTTGGTCAGCTTGGCGTCGTAGATGCAGGACGACGGGTCCGTGACGATGTCGGAGGAGACGATCTCGTCGGAGGTGTAGGTGAGGTACTTGCCGAGCGGACCGGCGGCGGCCTCGCGGTAGGCGGCGTCGATCTCGTCGGCCGTCGCCTCGCGCTTGAGCTGCACGGTGAGGTCGGTCGCCGAACCGGTCGGGACCGGGACGCGGATGGCGTAGCCGTCGAGCTTGCCCTTGAGCTCGGGCAGCACCAGGCCGATCGCCTTCGCGGCACCGGTGGAGGTCGGCACCATGTTCAGGGCCGCGGCACGCGCCCGGCGGAGGTCCTTGTGCGGACCGTCCTGCAGGTTCTGGTCGGCGGTGTAGGCGTGGATCGTGGTCATCAGACCGCGCTCGATGCCGAAGGCGTCGTTGAGGACCTTGGCCAGCGGGGCCAGGCAGTTGGTGGTGCAGGACGCGTTGCTGATGACGGTCTGCGAGCCGTCGTACAGCTCGTCGTTGACGCCCATGACGATCGTGATGTCGTCGTCGGTGGCCGGCGCGGAGATGATGACCTTCTTGGCGCCACCGGCGTCGACGTGCTTGCGGGCGTCGGCGGCCTTGGTGAAGAACCCGGTGGACTCGACGACGACGTCGACACCCAGGTCGGCCCACGGCAGGTTGGCCGGGTCGCGCTCCGACAGCACCTTCATCTTGGTGCCGCCGATGGTGATGCCGTCGCCGTCGGCGACGACGTCCTGCGGCAGCCGGCCCAGGATGCTGTCGTACTTGAGCAGGTGGGCCAGGGCCTCGTTGCTGGTGAGGTCGTTGACGGCCACGATCTCGATGTCCTGGCCGCTGGCCGCGGCGGCCCGCCAGAAGTTGCGGCCGATCCGGCCGAATCCGTTGATGCCTACCCGGACCGTCACTGCAGACCTCCACGTCGAGTTCGCGCCGTCGGACCGCGCACCGCGCGGCCTCGTTCCCCAGAACCCTAGCGGCCGTGCTGCTCCGCGGCTGCCGGTCACCCGCTCGGGTGTTCCGGGGGTCACCCCGCGGCGACCGGCTCCGGCGCCTCGTCCGCGGCGGCCGCGTCCCGGGCGCCGGCTCCGGCGGCCACGACGCGGTCCCGGCCGGCCGCCTTGGCGCTGTAGAGGGCCTGGTCGGCGGCCTCGAGCAGCGCTGCGGCCGAGGCGCCGTCATCGGGACCCACGGCGACCCCGGCGCTGATGGTGACCCGGATCTGCTCCCCACCCACCTCGTGCACGGCGGCCGCGACGTCGCGGCGCATCTGCTCCGCCCGCCGGAGCGCCTGCTCCCGGTCCGCGCCCGGGAGGACGACGAGGAACTCCTCGCCGCCCAGCCGGACCGCCGTGTCCGCGCCGCGGACGGCGGCCTGCAGGAGCCGGGCCACGGCCGTGAGGACGGCGTCCCCGGCCGCGTGTCCGAAGCGGTCGTTGACCCGCTTGAAGTGGTCGATGTCGAGCGCGATGACCGCCGGGCGGTCGAGGCCCGCACCGACGCCGTCGTCCGCGAGCACCCGGTCGAGGTGGCGGCGGTTGTGCAGCCCGGTCAACGGGTCGCGCACGGCCTCCTCGGCCAGCTCCGCGCGCAGCCGGTCGATCTCCCGGACCTGCTCGGCCAGCTGCTGGTTGAGCGCCTCCACGGCCGCCTGACGCGCCTGCTGCTCGCTGACGTCGCGGATCACCACGATCCGGCCGAGGGACCGGCCGCGGGGGTCACCGATGGGGGTGTCCTGGACGTCCAGCCAGAGACCGGGTGCGACCTCGGCGACGCGGTGCCCGTCCCGCAGGTCGGCGCGGGCGACCACGGCGATCGCGCGCGGGTCGACGAACTCCGGCACCGGCCGGCCGATCATGTCGGCCTCGCCGAGGTCCGGCCGGAGCTGGCGCAGCAGCCGACGGCCGGCGGGGTTGGCGTCGAGCAGCACCTGGTCCCGGTCGAGGACCAGGACGGCGTCGGGAACGGTGTCCACGACCTGCTCCCGCGCCACCGGCACGAGCCGCAGGAACCCCAGCCGCAGGACAGCCCAGCAGTCGATGAGCCCGGTGACGAGGAAGAAGAGCGGCGTGATGTCGGCGCCTCGCCCGTCGAGCTGCATGGCGATCGTGGCGACGTTGCCGACCGTCGGGATGGCGGCGGCGGCGAGCAGCACGCCGATCTGGCGGCGGAAGACCCCGGTGGCGGTCCGCCACCGGCGGAACAGGCGCAGGTAGGCCACACCGACCAGGGCATAGGAGTAGAGCGTGTGGAGCGCGAAGACCGGCCCCAGGGCGACCTGCTGCTCGGTGATGCGACCGGCCGGCTCCTGACTGGACATGACGAGATCCCGGGTCGCCGGCAGCGCGGCCAGGACGACCACGACGACGGGTTCGACCGCGAGCAGCAGGACCGTGCGGCGGTCCGGGCGCCAGGAGGGGTCGACGACGGCGCAGGCGAGCCCGTAGATGCCGACGACGACGACGCCGACGGAGGCCAACAGCAGCGCGGGGTAGACGTCGCGCACGTGATCGGTCGAGTGGAGGAGCCCGCTGGCGCCCGACCAGACCGCCACACCGGTCATGGCCACGGCGAGCGCGGTGGCGGCCGGCGTGCGGTCGCGCCGCTGCCAGGCCAGGGAGGCGGTCACGACCGCGACCACGGCCGCGCAGGCGAACAGGAGCGCCCACTGCTGTGGCGTCATCCCGGCTCCTCGGTCGAGGGCGGGCTCGGTCGCCCGCCACTCCCGAGACATCGGAGACTGCGTCGTTCTCCTGTAGCCGCGTCTCACCCGGAGGAAGGAGTTACGGCCGCCGCCCGTGGCGGACGGCGGCCCCGTCCGCTACCGCGTGAGCATGTCGTCGGTGACGACGGGGCCCATGCGTACGTGAGCATCCGTCGCCACCGTCGGCCCGCAGTGCCTATTGCGTGAGCATGTCGTCGGTGACGACGGATTCCGTGTCCGGGATGCCCAGATCCTTGGCCCGCTTGTCGGCCATCGCCAGCAGCCGCCGTATGCGTCCGGCGACGGCGTCCTTCGTCATCGGCGGATCGGCCCGCTGACCGAGCTCCTCCAGCGAGGCCTGACCGAACTCCAGCCGCAGCCGCCCGGCGACGAGCAGGTGCTCGGGGGCGTCGTTGGCGAGGATCTCCATGGCGCGCTCGACGCGTGCGCTGGCCGCGACGGCCGCGCGCGCCGAGCGGCGCAGGTTCGCGTCGTCGAAGTTGGCCAGCCGGTTGGCCGTGGCCCGGACCTCGCGGCGCATCCGCCGCTCCTCCCACGCCATGACCGCGTCGTGGGCGCCCATGCGGGTGAGCAGCGCGCTGATGGCGTCACCGTCCCGGACCACGACGCGGTCGGCGCCGCGGACCTCGCGGGCCTTGGCGGCGATCCCGAGCCGGCGAGCGGCGCCGACGAGCGCCATGGCCGCCTCGGGCCCCGGGCAGGTCACCTCGAGCGACGAGGACCGGCCGGGCTCGGTCAGCGACCCGTGGGCGAGGAACGCGCCCCGCCACGCGGCCTCGGCGTCGTTGATGCTGCCCGAGACCACCGCGGGCGGCAGGCCGCGCACCGGGCGGCCGCGCTGGTCGACCAGCCCGGTCTGCCGGGCCAGGCCCTCACCGTGCTTGGCGATGCGCACGAGGTAGCGCACGCCGCGGCGGATGTTCCCCCCGGCCAGCACACTCACCCCGCTCGTGTAGCCGTAGACCTCGCTGATGTCCCGCCGGAGCCGTCGGGCGACGGAGCCGGTGTCCAGCTCGGCCTCGATGACCACCCGGCCGCCGACGATGTGCAGCCCGCCCGAGAAACGCAGCAGCGCGGTGACCTCCGCCTTGCGCTCGGAGGTCTTCGTGCACTCGACCCTCGAGAGCTCGTCCTTCACCATGGCCGTCATCGCCACGTCGTCCACCCCCACGTAGCTACGGGGCTACCTGTCGTCGTCCGGGTCGTCGCCATGTGTGGCGTCCCCTCTTCCCCCTCGTACCGGCCGGGTCCGTACGTTCCGGTACCCGGCCTGAGCCCTCTACCCGTTCAGCGCCGCCCGACCACGGAGGCCAGGGCGGCCGACAGGCGCACGGGATCGTGCCGTGGCGCACCGTCGAGTTCAGCGACCGGCGCCAGGACGAGCTCGGCGCCGCACGAGCGCACCGCAGACAGGAGACCACGGCGGTCAACAACCGAGTCAGCATCCGCGATCACGCTGTGCAATGGCACTCCGCCCAGATGGGCCTGCAGCACCGCCACATGCTCCTCCGGGGAGAACCCGTCGGTCTCCCCGGGCTGCGGTTCCAGGTTCAGCACCACCACCACCTTCGCCGCCGCAGCGGCCAGCGCCGTCCGCAGCTGGGGCACCAGCAGGTGCGGCAGCACCGAGGTGTACCAGGAGCCGGGGCCCAGCGAGATCACGTCCGCCGCGGCGATCGCCTCGAGCACGGCCGGGTTGACCGGCGGGTCGGGCGGTGACAGCCGGATCTGCCGCACCCGCCCCGGGGTGGTGGCGATGGCCACCTGCCCGCGGATGGTGCGCACCTGCGTGCGGTCCTCCCGGTCGACGGGCTCCACCCGGGCGACGAGATCCAGCGGGACGTCGGCCATCGGGAGCACACGCCCCCGGGCGCCGAGCAGGCCGGCGAGCTCGTCCAGCGCCTGCACCGTGTCCCCGCCGTGCAGCTCCACGAGACCGGTGAGCAGCAGGTTGCCCACGGAGTGGCCGGCCAGGCCCCCGGTGCCGCCGAGCCGGTGCTGCAGCAGCGCGGCCAGCCCCCGCTCCCGCTCCCCCGCCCCGGCCAGCGCGGTGAGGGCCATGCGCAGGTCGCCCGGCGGCAGGACGGGCAGCTCCCGGCGGATACGGCCGGAGGAGCCGCCGTCGTCCGCGACGGTGACCACGGCGGTGACGTCCGGCGTGAGCTCGCGCCACGCCGCCAGCGCGGCCGCCAGCCCGTGCCCCCCGCCGAACGCGACGACCCGGGGCGCCCGCGCGCCCCGCTCCGTGCTCGCGCCCACTACTCGCGGCCCAGGTCGCGGTGCCGGGCCACGGCGGCGATCCCGTCGGCGCTCAGCCGCCGCGCGAACTCCTCGGTGATCGCGACGCTGCGGTGCTTGCCGCCGGTGCAGCCGACGGCGAGCGTCAGATAGCGCTTGCCCTCGCGGCGGTAGCCGGGCACGAGCAACCGCAGCACCTCGGTGTAGCGGTCGAGGAACTCGGCGGCGTCCTCCTGGCCGAGTACGTAGTCCCGGACCCCGGGATCCCGGCCGGTGGAGGCGCGCAGCTCCGGGACCCAGTGCGGATTGGGCAGGAAGCGCGCGTCCACGACGAGGTCGGCGTCCAGCGGGACGCCGTACTTGAACCCGAAGCTCATCACCGTCGCGGTCAGCGGCGGGGTCCGCCCCTCCCGGGCGAAGGCGTTCTCCAGGGTGGCGCGCAACTGGTGGACGTTGAGCTCGCTGGTGTCGACCCACAGGTCGGCCTCGCCGGCGATGCCCGTGAGCAGGTTCCGCTCGGCGGTGATCCCGTCGACCAGGGTGCCGTTGCCCTGCAGCGGGTGCTCGCGCCGGTTCGACTCGTAGCGCTGCACGAGCACCTCGTCGCGGGCGTGCACGTAGAGCACCCGCGGCCGGTGGCCGGCCTCGGAGAGGACCCGGATGGCCTCCTGCAGGTCGCTGGAGAAGGCCCGGCTGCGCACGTCGACGACGGCGGCGAACCGCCGCAGGTCACCGCGGGCGCCCAGCTCCACCATCGGCAGCAGCAGGGCGGGGGGCAGGTTCTCGACGACGAACCAGCCGAGGTCCTCGAGCACCCGCCCGGCGCTGTTCTTGCCGGCGCCGGACAGCCCGGTGACGACGACGACCTCCAGGGGTGCCGTCTCGGTGCTCGACCCGTCCAGCCCCGGGACGCCCGCGTCGACGGGATCAGGTCCGGGCAGACCCGCCCCCGGTGCGCTGGTCAGCGGGTCGCTCACGCGTCCTCCTCGCTGGCGCTCGTCGGCCGCGTGACCGGCGCTGCTGTGCACATTCGTTCGCTCGCAAGCTCGCTCACGAGTCCTCCTCGCCGGCGCTCGTCGGCCGCGTGACCGGCGCTGCTGTGCACATTCGTTCGCTCGCACGCTCGCTCACGACGCCACCCGGCCGACCTCGGCGGTGCGTCCGGACCCGGCCCGCGGCCTGCCCCGGACGGCCGGGCCCTGGGGCGCCGTGGTGGTCTCCAGCGCCGGGTCGGCGTCGGCGGCCGCACCGGTCGGGTCGGCCGGCTCGGCGATCGCCGCCTGCACCGCCTCGGCGGTGCGCCGCCCGATGCCCGGCACGGCCATGAGCTCCTCCACGGTGGCGGCACGCAGCCGCTTGAGCGAACCGAACTCCTTCATGAGCGCCTTCCGTCGCGACTCCCCGAGTCCGGGGACGTCATCCAGCAGGGAGACCAGCATCGTGGTGGACCGCTTCTGCCGGTGGTACGTGATCGCGAACCGGTGCGCCTCGTCCCGCACCCGCTGCAGCAGGTAGAGCGCCTCGGAGGTGCGGGGCAGGATCACCGGGTCGCTGTCGCCGGGGAGCCAGACCTCCTCCATGCGCTTGGCCAGGCCGCAGACCGCGACGTCGACGACGCCGAGCTCGTCCAGCGAGCGGGCCGCGGCGGCGACCTGCGGGGCGCCACCGTCGACGACGAGCAGGTTCGGCGGGTAGGCGAAGCGGCGCGGCCGCCCCTCCTCCGCGGCGACCCCCTGCTCGTCCCGCCGGTCCTGCTCGTCCTTGAGGTGCCGGGCGAAGCGGCGGCGCACGACCTCGGCCATCGCCGCGGTGTCGTCGGTTCCGTTCGTGACGGAGAAGCGGCGGTAGTCGGACTTCTTGGCCAGGCCGTCCTCGAAGACCACCATGCTGGCCACCACGTTGGTGCCCTGGACGTGGCTGATGTCGATGCACTCGATGCGCAGCGGGGCGTCGGGCAGCTCCAGAGCCTCCTGCAGCTCGCTGAGCGCGAGGGACCGGGCGGTGAGGTCGCTGGCGCGCTTCACCCGGTGCCGGGCGAACGCCTCCTTCGCGTTGCGCTCGACGGTCTCGAGCAGGCTGCGCTTGTCACCGCGTTGCGGAACCCGCAGCGACACCTTGCCGCCCCGGAGCTCCTCGAGCAGCTCGATGTACACATCCGCGTCGTCGGGGAGCTCGGGCACGAGCACCTCCCGCGGGACGGCCTCCCCGGCCTCGCCGACGCCGGTCTGCTCGTCGACGCCGCCGTAGACCTGCAGCAGGAACTGCTCGACCAGTTCCCCGGTGGTGACCGCCTCGACCTTGTCGACGATCCAGCCCCGCTGGCCGCGCACCCGCCCGCCCCGGACGTGGAAGACCTGGACCGCCGCCTCCAGCTCGTCCTGGGCGAAGGCGACGACGTCGGCGTCCGTGCCGTCACCGAGGACGACGGCCTGCTTCTCCATCGCCCGCCGCAACGCCCCCAGGTCGTCGCGGAGCCGCGCGGCCTTCTCGAACTCCAGGTCCTCCGACGCGGCCGCCATCTCCCGCTCGAGCCGCTTCATCATCGACTCGGTGCGGCCGGCCATGAAGTCGCAGAAGTCGTCGACGATGGCGCGGTGCTCGTCGGCGCTGACCCGGCCGACGCAGGGCGCGGCGCACTTGCCGATGTACCCGAGCAGGCAGGGCCGGCCGATCTGGCCGGCCCGCTTGAAGACGCCGGTGGAGCAGGTGCGGGCGGGGAAGACCCGGGTGAGGGTGTCGAGGGTCTCGCGGATGGCCCAGGCGTGGGCGTAGGGCCCGAAGTAGCGGACGCCCTTCTTCTTGGGCCCGCGCATGACCTGCAGCCGCGGGAACTCCTCGTTCAGCGTCACGGCCAGCGACGGGTAGCTCTTGTCGTCGCGGTAGCGGACGTTGAACCGGGGGTCGAACTCCTTGATCCAGTTGTACTCGAGCTGGAGGGCCTCGACCTCGGTGCCGACGACGGTCCACTCCACGGCGGCCGCGGTGGTGACCATCTGCCGCGTCCGGGGATGGAGGCCGGCGACGTCGGCGAAGTAGCTGTTCAGCCGCTGCCGCAGGCTCTTGGCCTTGCCGACGTAGATGACGCGGCCGTTCGGGTCGCGGAACTTGTAGACCCCGGGGCTCTCGGGGATCGAGCCGACCGCCGGGCGGTACGTCGAGGGGTCGGCCATGGGTCCAGATTAGGTCGAGAGGGTGACAGGCCGCCCGGGCCGGGGCACGGGCGTCACAACCGTCACAGCGGATCCGGACAAGCGGGAGCGGGGCACGTCCTGCGTGCCCCGGTGCCGGCGGGAACGGGGTGGGTCCGAGCGGTCAGCCGACGGGCTGCGAGCGGCGCACGGCGACGGTCGTCGGCACCCTGGCGGCGAGGGCCTTCGCCCGGGGAGCGGCCGAGCGGGCGACCCGGCGGACCAGTGACACGGCCGCGATCACCGCGATGGGCACCGCGGCGAAGTCGAACGCGTCGGAGACGGCGCGCGTGGCCACGACGGCCAGCGAGACGCCGAGGATGGTGACCAGCACGGCGACGGAGAGGACGGTCGCCCCGGGGCCACTCTTCCCCTGCCACGGCTGTCCGCAGTGGCTCATGTCGGGGTCGCAGTCGGGCGTGAGTGCGCTCATCGCGGCCTCCTCGCGGGCCGCAGTGCAGCCCTCAGTGACGTCTGTCACAAGCAGAGTAGTGCCGCGTGACCTCGATCACAAGCCGGCCGACGTCAGCCGTCCGCGCCCAGCTCCCGGGCCTCGTCGTCCCGACCCGGCACGGGCTACCGGTTCACGCCCTGAGCCCCTCTGCCGCGCGCGGTCAGAGCACGAGGCCGAGCCCGCCGTCGACGAGCAGGGTCTGGCCGGTGGCGTAGCGGGCGCCGATGAGCCCGACGCAGGCATCCGCGATGTCGTCGGGCGTGGCCACCCGCTTCAACGGAGCCATCGCCGAGACGCCCTCCTTGACCTGGTCCCAGGTCTCGGTCCACGGCGTCGCCACGAGGCCGGGTGCCACCGCGTTGACCCGGACTCCGCCGCCGGCGTGCTTCGCGAGGATCGTCGTGAGGTGGTCGACGGCCGCCTTCGACACGGCGTACGGCAGCGAGCTGCCCGTCTGGCGGATGCCGGCGATCGAGGTGATGTTGATGATCCACCCGTCGTCGGCGGCACGCAGCAACGGGAGCGCGGCCTGCGACACGAGGAAGGTCCCGACGACGTTGACGCCGAGCACGCGGTTCCAGTGGTCGACCGTGACGCCGTCGATGTCCGCGAGCGCGACGTCGGCCGTGACCGCGGCGTTGTTGACCAGCCCGTCGAGCCGTCCCCAGCGGTCCCGGGCCGCCTCGACCAGTGCACGTGCCGTGCCCGGCTCGGAGATGTCCCCCTGCAGGTAGCAGGCGTCCGCCAGCTCGCCGGCCAACCGTTCGCCGGCGTCGACGGAGGAGGCGGAGTTGACGACGATGCGGGCGCCCGCGGTCGACAGCCTGCGGGCGACGGCTTCGCCGATGCCGCTGCTGGATCCGGTGACGATGACGACGTTGCCGGTGAGGTCCAAGGGGGCTCCCTGCGAGAGGTGGTCGGTCGCGTGCGAGGTCCGACTCGAGTCTGCGACGACGTCAACACCGCAGCCGACCCGACGGAGCCCCCAGCCTCGGACTCCCGGATACCTGCTGCTGGGCGGGACGGGACGCCGGGCGCCCCGGTCGTCGCGAGGGCCGAGGCCCACAGGCCTGTGGACAACGGATCCACCGCCGGCCGCATCGCGGCATGCTCGCGTCCTCGACGACGACGACGGAGATCTGCGGTGCGGCGGACGGTCACCGACCAGTGGGGTGCCGGGTGGAGGGTGCGCGCGCGGCACGTCCGCGGAGCCGGGACGGCGCCTCCGCACCCGGGCCCGGATGCCGACCGGTTGCGCCGGCGGCTGGACGCGGCGCTGGGGCGGTATCCGGGGCCGCTGACGGCGTCGGCGCTCACCGACGTGCGGGAGCCCGCCGCACCGATCAGCGACCCCGTCGACGCGGAACTGGCGGAGTTCCGGCGCCATTGGTACCGACCGGGCACCACCTTCTGGGTGGTCACGGAGGCGGGCCCGGCACTGGTCCGCAGCGCACTGGCCCGCCTCGGCACGCCGAGGTCGGGGACGTGGGAGGTCGAACTGGTCGCCCGGGGGCGGTTCCGGCGGTGGGCCCGGTGGCACGCGACCGGGGCCGAGGCGGCGGCGCGGGTGCTCGCCTCGGTGACGGCCGACCTGGCCGCCGGCCGGGTCCCGGACCCGGCCGGCGGGACGCTCGTCGAGGTGGTGGACCACCGGCCACCGGTCCGGCCGCACCTGGCCGGCTGACCCGGGGGCCGGCCGGGATGTGCAGGAGCCGTGCTCGGCACGCCGCCACCCCCTACGGTGGCCGGGTGCGCGTCGGGGCAGGCAGGACGACCGGTGGAGACCGGTTCTCCCGGGGAAACCCCGGGGATCGCATCGTTCCCGAGCATCTCGTCACCCGCCAGGCCGTGCGCTCCGCGCACCTGATGGCGCCTCGTCCAGGGGCTGGCTGGCTGCCCCGGCGCGCATCCCACCCGTGACGGCACCGACCGAGCGCCGGACGGCCGGCACCGCAGCGGGCATCGCGACCGCGCTACTGGCCGGCCGGTGGCGACGACCGGAGATGGTCCGTCGCACCGCCGTCGCCCTCGGGCTCGCCCGCGCCCCCCGGTGGGTCGGCACGCTGGTCGGCGAGGTGCTCGCGGCCTATCGGGACCCCCCGGTGGACCGGCCGCGGGAGCTGACCGCCTTCGTCCGAACGACGGCAGGCTGGACGCGGGCGTGGACCGGCGTGCCACGGCCACGGATCGTCCGGTGGCAGCCGACGCCCACCGCGCTCGTCCGGCATCCGTACGGGGTCGCCGCCCTCCCGGACCTGGCAGCGCTGGCCGGGCTGCTCGACCTCGACGCCGGTGAGCTGGCGTGGTTCGCCGACACCCACCGGCTGGAACGCACGGTGGACCAGCCGTTGCGGCACTACCGGTGGACGACGGTCGGAGGCCGGCTGCTCGCGGCGCCCAAGCCGCGGTTGAAGGAGGCGCAGCGACGACTGCTCCGGCACGTGATCGGACCGCTGACCGTGCACGGGGCCGCGCACGGATGCGTGCCCGGGCGCTCGGTGCGGACGGCGGTGACCCCGCATGCTGGGGCCGCGCGGGTGCTGCAGCTGGACCTGGAGGCGTTCTTCGCGAGCATCGCCGCCGAGCGGGTGCACGGGGTGCTGAGGTCGGTGGGCGGCCTCCCCGAGCCGGTGGCGCACACGGTGACGGGCCTGGTGACCACCGTGGTCCCGCTGGCGGTCTGGCAGCGGGTGCCGGTGCCCGACGACGTCGAGCGCCACCAGCGGCTGGGCCGGCGGCTGGCCGTACCGCACCTCCCGCAGGGCGCCCCGACGTCACCGGCGCTGGCGAACCTGGTCTGCTTCCGGCTCGACCGCCGGCTCGCCGGGCTGGCGGCCTCTTTCGGAGCTGCCTACACCCGGTACGTCGACGACCTGACCTTCAGCGGCGATGCGGGGATCGACCGCGGCCGCTTCGAGCAGCTGGCCGCGGAGATCATCGTCGAGGAGGGTTTCCGGCTGAACCGTCCGAAGACCCGATCGACGTCGTCGGCCGGGCGGCAGGCGGTGCTGGGCACGGTGGTGAACGTCCGTCCGACCCTGCCGAGGACGGAGCGCGACGCGCTCAGGGCGCTGCTGCACAACTGCGCGACCCGGGGCTGGACCACCCAGGTGCGGGACCGCGATCCCGCGACGTTCCGGGACCACGTGCTCGGACGGGTGGCGTGGGCCGCCTCGATCGACCCCGCGTTCGGGGCACGTCTCCGGGGCCAGGCCGCGCGGATCGACTGGTCCCCCGAGCCGGCCCCTGCGCCGCCGGCCTGACGTCGAGGGGCGGGGACCGCCCACCCCTCGACCGATCAGCTGGCCTTCTTGCGGGTCCTCTTCTTCGGCGCACCGGCAGCGGCGACGACCTCCGGGTCGAGGATCTTGGCGAGGTACCGGCCGGTGTGGCTCTCGGGCACGGTGGCCACGAGCTCCGGCGACCCCTCGGCGACGACCGTGCCGCCGCGGAACCCGCCCTCGGGCCCCATGTCGATCAGCCAGTCGGCGCTCTTGATCACGTCGAGGTTGTGCTCGATGACGATGACCGAGTTGCCCTTGTCCACCAGGCCCTGCAGCACCACCAGCAGCTTGCGGATGTCCTCGAAGTGCAGGCCGGTGGTCGGCTCGTCGAGGACGTAGATGCTGCGCCCGTTGGACCGCTTCTGCAGCTCGCTGGCGAGCTTCACCCGCTGCGCCTCGCCACCGGACAGCGTCGTCGCCGGCTGCCCCAGGCGGACGTATCCCAGCCCGACCTCGGTGAGCGTGCGCAGGTACCGCGCGATCGCCGGGATGGCGGCGAAGAAGTCGGCGGCCTCCTCGATCGGCATGTCGAGGACCTCGGCGACCGTCTTGCCCTTGTAGTGCACCTCGAGGGTCTCCCGGTTGAACCGGGCCCCCTTGCACACCTCGCAGGGCACGTAGACGTCCGGCAGGAAGTTCATCTCGATCTTCAGCGTGCCGTCGCCGGAGCACGCCTCGCAGCGCCCGCCCTTGACGTTGAAGGAGAAGCGCCCCGGGAGGTACCCGCGCATCTTCGCCTCGGTCGTCTGCGCGAACAGCTTGCGTACCTGGTCCCACACACCGGTGTAGGTGGCCGGGTTCGACCGAGGGGTGCGGCCGATCGGCGACTGGTCGACGTGCACGACCTTGTCGAGCTGGTCCAGCCCGGTGATGGTGCGGTGCCGCCCGGCGACCATGCGCGCACGGTTCAACTGGTTGGCCAGGGTCGTGTAGAGGATGTCGTTGACCAGGGTGGACTTGCCCGAGCCGGACACACCGGTGACGGCCACCAGCACGCCCAGCGGGAACGTCACGTCGATGCCGCGCAGGTTGTTCTCGCGGGCACCCTTGACCACCAGCTCGCGGCCCGGCGTCAGCTCCCGGCGCTTCTCCGGGATCACGATCGACTTCCGGCCCGAGAGGTACTGACCCGTGAGCGACCGCTCGCTGGCCAGGAGGTCGGCGACGGTGCCGCTGACCACGACCTCGCCGCCGTGCTCGCCGGCGCCCGGGCCGATGTCGACCACCCAGTCGGCCACCTTGATGGTGTCCTCGTCGTGCTCGACGACGATCAGCGTGTTGCCCATGTCGCGCAGCCGCACCAGCGTCTCGATGAGCCGGGTGTTGTCGCGCTGGTGCAGGCCGATGGACGGCTCGTCGAGCACGTACAGCACGCCGACCAGGCCCGACCCGATCTGGGTGGCCAGCCGGATGCGCTGGGCCTCGCCACCCGCGAGCGTCGCCGCGGGGCGGTCCAGGGACAGGTAGTCCAGGCCGACGTCGACCAGGAACGACAGCCGCGCCTGGATCTCGCGGAGCACGCGGTCGGCGATCGCCTTCTCCCGCTCCCCCAGCTCCAGGACGCCCAGCCACTGCGAGGCCTCGCCGATGGAGAGGTTGGTGACCTCGGCGATCGACCGGTCGTTGAGCTTCACCGCGAGGATCTCGGGCTTGAGCCGCGTCCCGTGGCAGACGGGGCACGGGACGTCGCGCATGTAGCCCTCGTACTTGTCCCGCATGTAGTCGCTGTCGGTGTCGTCGTGCCGGCGCTCGAGGAAGGGCAGCACGCCCTCGAAGGCGGCGTAGTAGCTGCGCTCGCGGCCGTAGCGGTTCTTGTAGCGGACGTGCACCTGGTCGGGCGAGCCGTGCAGGATCGCCTTCTGCACCTTGGCCGGCAGCCGCTCCCACGGCTCGTCCATGGAGAAGCCGATCTGCTGGGACAGGCCGGTGAGCAGCCGGGTGAAGTACTCGTTGCTCATCGAGCTCGACCACGGCGCGATCGCCCCCTGGCTGAGGCTCTTCTCCGGATCGGGGACGACGAGCTCGGGGTCGACCTCCTTGCGGGTGCCGATGCCGGTGCACTCACCGCAGGCGCCGAACGGCGAGTTGAAGGAAAACGAGCGCGGCTCCAGCGCCTCGAACGACAGCCCGTCGTCGACGCAGGCGAGGTGCTCGGAGAAGGTCCGCTCCCGCTCCGGGTCGTCGTCGGGCAGGTCGACGAACTCCAGGACGACGAGACCGCCGGCCAGCCCCAGCGCGGTCTCCACCGAGTCGGTCAGCCGACGCTTGGAGCTCTCCTTGACGGTGAGCCGGTCGACGATGACCTCGATCGAGTGCTTCTCCTGCTTCTTGAGCTTCGGTGGCTCGGTCAGCGGGTGCACCGTGCCGTCGACGCGGACGCGCGAGAAGCCCTGCGTCTGCAGGGAGCTGAACAGGTCGACGTACTCGCCCTTGCGGGCCCGGACGACGGGGGCCAGCACCTGGAAGCGGGTGCCCTCCTCCATGGCGAGCACCTGGTCCACGATCTGCTGCGGCGTCTGCCGGGAGATCGGCTTGCCGCAGTTGGGGCAGTGCGGCTGGCCGGCGCGGGCGTAGAGCAGGCGCAGGTAGTCGTAGACCTCGGTGATCGTGCCGACGGTCGACCGCGGGTTGCGGTTGGTCGACTTCTGGTCGATCGACACCGCCGGGGACAGGCCCTCGATGAAGTCGACGTCGGGCTTGTCCATCTGGCCGAGGAACTGGCGGGCGTAGGCCGACAGCGACTCCACGTACCGGCGCTGGCCCTCGGCGAAGATCGTGTCGAAGGCGAGGCTCGACTTCCCGGAGCCGGAGAGGCCCGTGAACACGATGAGCGCGTCACGGGGGAGGTCGAGGTGGACGTCCTTGAGGTTGTGCTCTCGGGCGCCGCGGACGACGAGCCGGTCCATGTGATCCCTGTCGGTCGCTGGTGGATGTCGCTGGTGCTGGTGCTGCCGCGGCCGTGCCGGGGACGCCGCCGGACTGCTGGGTGCAACGCCCGCACCCGTCGTGGTCGTCCGCCGCGCGGTGTGAGCTGCGCCCGTCCGCCGTGCTCGGGGGCCGCTCTCAGGTGCCGGTGGTCGCCGGCGCGGTGGGGTCGAAGACGGGCGCGTACCGGCGCCACGGGAGCCGGCGCTCCAGCTCTCCGGCCAGCCAGAGTAGTCGCCCCTCCGCACCCGGGGGGCCGACGAACTGGACGGCGGCGGGGGGCCCGGCGGGGCGGCCGGCACCCGGCAGCACGGCGGCGGGGAGACCGGCGAGGTTCCACGCCGCCGTCCAGGGCGCCCAGCGGGCGTTGGCCGAGATGTTGGCGAGGAACGAGCGCTCGTGCCAGAGGCGGGCGGGCAGCGGTGGCCCGGTGGTGACCGGGGTGAGCAGCAGGTCGACGTCGTCGAAGAACTCCACCATCCGCGCGCGGAACCGCTCCTGGGTGCGCGGCCGCACCAGACCCAGACGGCGGACCAGCCGGCCCAGCCGGGCATGGGTGCGGCTGCGCGGCTGCAGCTCGGAGCGGTCGATGCCCAGGAACGCGGCGTCGTCCTCGGCGCCGGCCATCCAGCGGACGAGCGCCCCGGCCGCGGCGCCCGGGGTGATCGGGGGGTTGCGCCGCAGCACCGTGTGGCCGGCGGCCTCGAGCTCGGCCACGACGGCGTCGACCGCCGCCCGCGTGGCGGCGTCCGCGCTCACGCCGGGCACCGGCGAGCGGGTGCTCACCGCGATGCGCAGCGGCCGCTCCGGGGCCTCGGGGACTGCCGGCGTCTCCCCCGCCAGGACGGCGTGCGCGAGCGCCAGGTCGGCCACGGTGGTCGCGAGCGCGCCGTTGACCGCCATGCCCGACCAGTCGTCGGCACCGATGCCGCCGGGGACCACGCCACGGCCGGGCTTCAGGGTGACCAGGCCGCACGCCGCGGCCGGCAGCCGCAGCGACCCCATGCCGTCGTTGCCGTGGGCGATCGGGACCATGCCCGCGGAGACGGCCGCGGCGCTGCCACCGGAGCTCCCCGCCGGGGAGAGCGCGGTGTCCCACGGGTTGCGGGTCACCGCACCCGGGCCGTCGGTGGCGGCGTAGAGGCACAGCTCCGGCGCGCGGGTGATGCCGACGACGACGGCGCCCGCCCTGCGCAGCCGGCTCACCACCGCGTGGTCCCTGCGCTCGGGCTCGCTGTGGCGGGCCGGCGACCCGTCGGTGCACGTCTCCCCCGCGACGGCGACGTTGTCCTTGATCGCGACGGGCACCCCGGCCAGCGGGAGCGCGAAGCGGGTCAGGCTGGCGTCGACGGCGGCGGCCTCGGCCAGTGCGGCGTCCCGCCGGACGACGCGGAAGGCGCCGACCCGGGCGTCGACGGCCTCGATGTGGTCGAGGTGCGCCCGCACCACGTCGACGGCGGTGATCTCCCCCGTGCGCACGCGGGCGGCGATCTCGGCGGCCGGCAGACCGACCAGCGAGGGGTCGCTCGGCCCGTCGAGCTCACCGGCCCAGGGCACCGGCCGTCCCGTCGACCCGTTCCCGGCCCGCAGAACGATCGGGGGCAGCCCGGGACCTC
This sequence comes from Blastococcus sp. SYSU DS0617, assembly GCF_054051075.1. Taxonomy (NCBI): domain Bacteria; kingdom Bacillati; phylum Actinomycetota; class Actinomycetes; order Geodermatophilales; family Geodermatophilaceae; genus Blastococcus; species Blastococcus sp. SYSU DS0617. The sequence goes on along the minus strand of NZ_JBJHAO010000018.1, from coordinate 28,710 downwards.
CGCTAGCGTCCATGCCAGGACCGTAGCGGCGCACGCCGACACTTTTCGAACGGAGGCCGGAGATGAGCTCGTACACCGGGGACGTCGAGGTCGGTGGAGCGCCCGACGTCCGGGAACTGCCCGGGCTGACCATCCGCAAGCTGGCCGTCAGCGAGATGGCGAACAACGCCTACCTGCTCACCTGCACGGCCACCGGCGAGGCGCTGCTGATCGATGCCGCGGCCGAGCCCGAGGCGCTGCTGGCGCTGGTCGGCGACGCCCCGCTGCGCACCGTCGTCACCACGCACGGGCACTGGGACCACCACCGCGCGCTGCCCGAGGTCGTCGCCGCCACCGGAGCGGTCACCGTCGCGCACCCGGCCGACGCGGCGGACCTGCCCGTGCCGGTGGAGCGGCCGGTGGAGCACGGCGACACGGTCGCCGTCGGCGACCAGGTGCTCGAGGTCGTGCACCTGCGTGGCCACACGCCCGGCAGCATCGCCCTGGTCTGGCGCGGCGGCGGCACGCACGTCTTCACCGGGGACAGCCTCTTCCCCGGTGGCGCAGGGCGGACAACAAGTCCGAAGGACTTCAACTCGCTGATCGACGACCTGGAGGAGCGGATCTTCGGGCGCCTTGACGACGCGACGTGGTTCTACCCGGGTCACGGGAAGGACAGCACGCTCGGCGCGGAACGGCCGCACCTGTCCGAGTGGCGCGAGCGCGGCTGGTAAGTCGCCCTGAAGGCGGCTTCTGGGCGCGGGGGGCCTAGCCCCGACGTTCAGCCGGGGTCCCCCCTCCTACTCGCCAAGCGCTCGGGCAAGTCTCCTGGCGAAGGCAACCCAAGCCTCGCGCAAGGCAGCCTCCAACTCCGCTGGAGTCTCCGGAGGACGTCCGCTGCTGTATGCAACGGTGTGTGACGCTATCGGCATCGACGAATACCCGGAGTCATGCACGTCGGTGACGACCATCAAGTCGATCTCGAAGCCCTTGTCTGTCCAGTGGACCCCCGTTGCCAAGGGAAACGGGAAGACGTCGAACCTGCGCAGGTCAACCGTCGGGTCCACAGGCACCATGATCGTCAGCATCCCATGTGCTGCACCTTTTTCGAGGCTCTGGGGTCCCGCGCGACGCCGACCGGGGCACAGCGCAGGCCGCCCTCAATGGGCCGCTCAGGGCGACCTCTTCACCGGCGTTCGACTGTTCCCGGGCGGCGTGGGCAACACGCAGCAGGACGCAGCCCGGTTCACCAGCCTGATCGACGACGTCGAGGAGCGGCTGTTCGGTGCCCTGCCGGACGAGACGTGGGTCTACCCCGGGCACGGCGGCGACACGACGCTGGGCGCCGAGCGGCCGTCCCTCCCGGAGTGGCGCGCCCGCGGCTGGTGAGCCGTCGCGCCGGCCGTCAGGCGTCGTCGTCGTCGAAGGCGGCCGCCAGCTCGTCGGGGGTGCCCGGCAGGTACAGCGGCAGGATCGACACGTTCCACTCGGGACGACGCTGGTCCACGCCCACCGCGAGGTCCCAGGCGGCCCGGGCCGTGAGCGGGCCGAAGCAGCCCTCGTCGCCGTCCTCGCCGACGGTCACCTCGACCAGCCACTGGTCGGAGAGGTCCGCGGCGAGCTCGGCGAAGTCGGGCAGCGCCTCCTCGTCGGGTTCGGAAGCATCCGCCAGGACCGGATAGATGAGCGCCATGCCTCACCGTAGAGGGGCGGCGCCCGCACCGCGCCCGTGCACCTAGCCTGGTCGCCATGACTCCCGGCGGGAACGAGGGGGACACCCGCTCGATGCGCGAGCGGATGGCGGCCGGCGACCCCTACCTCGCCGACGATCCGGAGCTCGCCGAGCTGAGCTCCCGTGCGCAGGACCTCGTCGCCGCCTACAACGCGACGACGGTCCGTCAGGCGCCGCCGCGCCGGAAGCTGCTCGAGCAGCTGCTGGGCTCGATCGGCGAGGGCACCGAGCTCCGTCCCCCGCTGCACGTCGACTACGGCTCCAACATCACTGTCGGCGCCCGCTGCTTCGCGAACTTCGGCCTGGTCGCCCTCGACGTCGGGCGGATCACCATCGGTGACGACGTGCAGTTCGGGCCGAACGTCCAGCTGCTGACCCCGACCCACCCGGTCGAGCCCGAGGCCCGCCGGCAGAAGTGGGAGGCGGCTGCGCCCATCACCATCGGCGACAACGTCTGGCTCGGCGGCGGTGCGATCGTGCTGCCCGGCGTCACCATCGGGGCGAACACCGTGGTGGGTGCCGGCGCGGTCGTCACGAAGGACCTGCCTGCGGGCGTCGTCGCCGTCGGCAATCCGGCCCGGGTGGTGCGGACCCTCGACGTACCGGGCGGGTCAGCTCCCGTCGGCTGAGCGGGGGCCGGCCCGCTGTGCGTGGTCGGCCGGAAGCTGGGCGGCGAGCCGGTCGATGCGCGCCGTCTGCCGCCGGCTGCTGACCTCCACGACGGCGACCGCGACGGCTCCCACTCCCGCCGCAGCGGAAGCGATGCCCCACCCGAGGCCGACCCACAGCATCAGGACGACGACGACCACCGCCGAGAGGGCGGTGACGCCCACGGCGAGGGGCCGGGCCCCGCGTTGGAACCGCTGGGCACGCTGGAGCAGCGGGCCCCACTCGGCGGGATCGGCGTCGTCGGACAGTCGGCCACGCTTCAGCGCCCGCTCGTACTCGCCCATGCGCCGGAAGCTGCCCATGCGCCGGCGCTGCCACCAGAGCACTCCGCCGATCCCCGCCAGGCCGCCGACCATCCCGGGCACGGGGGCGGTCCAGTCCGGACCCTCGTCGTCCAGCCAGCCGTCCAGCGCGTACATGCTGACGTACCAGAGCGCCAGCCAGCCGGCGACCAGGCCGGCCGCCACGACGCGCTTCGTGGTGCGGGGCAGGGAGCGGTACCAGCGCCGGGCGGCCGACTCCTGGTCCTCGGCGGGGATCTGAGCCACGGGCGCGCGGCCTCCTTCCTTCCCCCGACGGGCATCCTGGCCGACGTCAGTGGTCGGGGCGAGCCGGCCACCCGTCCGGGTGCTCGGCCTCCGCATCGATGGGGAGCCAGCGGGCCCACCACCGCAGCACGTGCTCGAAGCGCGCCAGGCGGTGCTTCGGCCGGCCGGACCGGGACAGCTCGTGCCCCTCGCCCGGGAAGAGCAGCAGCTCCGAGGGGACCCCGCGCCGCTTCAGTTCCACGTAGAGACGGGCGCCCTGCTCGACCGGGCAGCGCCAGTCCTCCTCGGAGTGGATCACCAGCGTCGGCGTCGTGATCGCGCCGGCCCCGGCGAGCGCGCTCTGCGCGGCGATCCGGGTGGGGTCGGTGCCGACGTACTGGTCGGGGAAGACCCAGCCGATGTCCGACGAGCCGACGAAGCTGACCGGGTCGAGGAACGCCCGCTCGCTGATCGCCGCGGCGAACCGGCTCGTGCGACCGATCAGCAGGGTGGTCAGGTAGCCGCCGTACGAGCCGCCCAGGATCCCCACCCGCTCGGCGTCCAGCGCCGGATCGGCGAGCGCCGCGTCGAGGAACGCGAGCACGTCGTCGGCGTCCACCGTGCCCAGAGCACCGCGGATGGCGCGCCCGTGCGCCGCCCCGTAGCCGGACGACCCGCGCGGATTGCACTGCACCACGGCGTACCCCGCCGAGACGAGCACCTGGGTCTCGTCGAACAGCGTCCAGCCGTACTGGGCGAACGGACCGCCGTGCACCATCAGCAGCACCGGGTGCGGCCCCGGCCCGGCGGGTGCGGTCACCCAGCCGTGCACCGGATAGCCGTCGGGCGCCGTGGCGGTGCGCTCGCGCATCCGGTGCACCCGTCCGGTGGCGCCCAGCGGACGGCCGAACGCGGTGAGCAGCCGACGCTCTCCCCCGGTGAGCGCGATCAGCTCGCCGGCCGAGCGGTCGTGGGCCACGGTGGCGACGACGACGCCGGCCCCGGCCGCGATGCCGCGCACGGTGAACCGGCCGTCGACGAGCACCTCCGGCGCCGCGCCGTCCAGCGGGACGCGCAGCAGCTCGACCGCTCCGCGCCGCTGGATCCCGACGAGGACGGCGTCGCCGGCCAGCACGGTCCCGGGGGTCTCGTCGCCCCGGTGGTCGTGCTCGGCGTCCAGCAGCGGGTGCAGGGCGCCGTCCGGACCGACGCGGCACGGCACCGCCTGCCGGGCGACGAAGTCGACGCCCTCGGGTCCCAGGTCGGGGACGGCGGTCACGACCAGCGTGCCGTCGGGGGCGTACACCGGACCGGCGCAGTCGCCGCTCGTGGCCGTCACCCGGCGCAGGCCGCTGCCGTCGACGCCGATCTCGTACACGTCGCGCACCAGGTCGCGGTCGGCGCGCGGGTGCCGGGCGGAGACGAACGCGAGCGCGTCGCCGTCGGCGCGCCAGGTGGCGTCGGCGCAGTCGGCGTCCCCGGAGGTGAGCTGCACCGGCTCGGGCAGCGGGGCAGCGTCGTCGTGCAGCGAGGACGGCAGGTCCAGGACGAAGACCTGACGCCGCCGGTCGGCCACGAACCCGACGCCGTCCTCGCGGTACTGCAGCGTCGTGATCAGCCGCGGCGGCTCGGCCTCGGGTCCGATCCCCTCGGCCGTGCCGTACCGGTCGTGCTCGGGGACGCGGGCGACGTAGGCCAGCCGCCGGGAGTCCGGCGACCAGACCGGCCGCCCGGCCCCCAGGGCGTGCTCGGTGAGCCTGCGCGGCTCGCCCCCGGCGGTGGCCAGCAGCCAGATCTGCGGCTTCCCGCCCCGCTCCGCGCCCAGGTAGGCCAGCCATCGGCCGTCCGGGGAGAACACCGGGGCACTGTCCCGGTGACCGGCGCTGATCGGCCGGGCCGGTGCCGAGCCGTCGGTGGGGACCGCCCAGAGCTGGCCGCGGTACTCGTCGGCCTCGAGATCGAGCCGCTCCACCGCGACGACCGCCATCCGGCCGTCCGGCGAGACGGTGGGCACGCCCGGGGTGCGCAGCAGCGCGAGGTCGTCAGGGCGCATGAGCCTCGACGCTAGTCCGTGCGGGCCGCGCGCCCGGCCGTGCCCTCCCCGCGGACGCCGGGCGGCTCAGGACGGGATCCGCGCCGCGCGGATCGTGCTCACCAGGGCCAGGCTGCCGAGCAGCGGCAGCGCCGCGAGCAGCAGCAGGCTGCGATCCACGCCCAGGACCTCACCCACTCCCCCGACGACGGCGGAGCCCACACCGCCGCCGACGAGGAAGACGAGCGTGGCGATGCCGAGTGCCACGCCCCGGACGTCGGCCGGGACGGCGTCGCCCACAGCGGCCATGAGGGCCGGCTGCCCGAGGCCGAACGCCAGCGTCACGAGCACGACCGCCGTCACCAGGATCGCGGCCGACCCGCGCGCCGCACCCAGGGCGGCGACGGCCAGGGCCACCGCGGCGGTGACGTCGGAGACGACGAGCGAGCGGGCCGGCCCGAGGCGCGCGAGCAGGGGCCCGGCCAGTCGCGGCGCGAGGAAACCGGTGACGGCGCTGGGCACCAGCGCCAGCCCGACCTCGAGCGGCGTCCACCCGCGCAGCGCGAGGACGGCGGGGACGGCGATCAGCAGCGCGAACCAGGCCGCCGGCACCGCCGAGGCGGCCAGCGCGCTGCGGACGACGACGGGTTCGCGGATGACGCGGCGCGGCAGGAAGCCCTCCGGCCGGCGGCGCACCCAGGCCGCGACCGCGGGGACACCGAGGACCAGCAGCAGGGCACCCGCTGTCGCCACGACGACGCCTGAGGCCGGCGACTGCACGAGCAGCACCAGCCCCGCCGCCGTCCCGGCCACGAGGACGGCGCCCAGGAGGTCGAGCCGGGCGCCGGTGCCCTGGGTCGGCAGGGCCCGCCACAGCGCGGGGACGACCAGGAGCCCGAGGGCGGGGAGCGCCACGACCGCCCGCCAGCCGATCAGGTCGGCGACCAGGCCGCCGGCCAGGGGCCCGAGCGCGCTCACGGCGGCCGCCGTGCCCGCGACATGGCCGAGCGCGGTGGTCCGGACGGCGCCGTCGTAGCGCGCGCTGACGATGGCCATGCCGAGCACCGGCACCGCGGCCGCGCCCATGCCCTGCAGCACCCGGGCGGCGAGCAGCACCTCGATGCTCGGCGCGAGGCAGCCGAGGACCGCGCTGCCGGCCATCAGGCCGATGCCGATGAGCAGCGGCAGGCGGATGCCCGCGAGGTCGGCGGCGCGGCCGTAGACGGCCGTGGCCACCGCGAGCATCAGCGCGTAGAGGCTGATGACCCAGGAGACGCCACCGGTGGTGAGGTCGAGGTCGGCCGCGATCGCCGGGAGGGTGACGGCCACGGCCGCGCTGCCCATCCCGGCGAGGCCGAAGAGCAGCCCGACGAGCGCGGCCACCCGGCCCGCGTCCGTCCGCTCACCCACGAGAACCGGTCAACCCTGCCCGGCCGGCGTCTGTTCCGCCGGCGGTCACCGGCGGACGGCGTCCTCGTCCTGCTGGTCGGCGAGCAGCCTCTCGGCGGCCGCCGCGGACTCCGGCCCGCCGGTGGGCACCGCCTGCGCGGTGGCGGCGTCGAGGTCGGGAGCGCCCGGGGTGGCCAGCTGCCCGCGCGTCCGGAGCAGGCTGGCGATCGTGGCGACCAGCAGCACGCCCAGGATGATCGAGAGCGACAGCCAGATCGGGATCTCCGGCACCGCGTCGATGTGCTCGCCGCCGTTGATGAACGGCAGCTCGTTGGTGTGCAGGGCCTCCATGACCAGCTTCACGCCGATGAAGGCGAGAATCACGGCCAGGCCGATCGACAGGTAGACCAGCCGCTTGAGCAGGCCGCCGAGCAGGAAGTACAGCTGCCGCAGGCCCATCAGCGCGAACACGTTCGCGGTGAAGACGATGAACGCCTCCTGGGTGAGCCCGAAGATCGCCGGGATGCTGTCCAGCGCGAAGAGCAGGTCCGTCGTCCCCAGTGCCAGGAAGACGATGATCATCGGCGTCCAGAGCTTCGTGCCGTTCTCGGTGACCCGCACCTTGGCGCCCCGGAAGTCCTCCGTCATCGGCAGCACCTTGCGCATGCGGCCGATGAAGGCGTTCTCCTCGTAGTCCTCGTCCTCGCCACGGTGCCGGACCAGGTTGATCGCCGTGTACACGAGGAAGGCGCCGAAGATGTAGAACACCCAGGTGAAGCGCTCGATCACCGCGGCGCCCAGCAGGATGAACACGCCGCGCAGGACGAGCGCGATGATGATGCCGACCATCAGGGCTTCCTGCTGCAGGTGCCGGGGCACCTGGAAGCGGGCCATGATGATCACGAAGACGAAGAGGTTGTCCACCGAGAGCGAGTACTCGGTCAGCCAGCCGGCGTAGAACTCCGTCGCGTAGGTCCCGTTCGTGAAGGCGAGCAGCACGACGCCGAAGACCAGCGCCAGCCCCACGTAGAAGCTCACCCACAGGCTCGCCTCGCGGACGGAGGGCTCGTGCGGGCGGCGGGCGACGATCGCGAGGTCTCCGAGCAGGAGGACCGTGAGGCCCACGAACGTCGCGACCTCGAACCAGACGGGGATTTCCACGGGCGGGAACGCTACGGAGTGGTCCGCCCACCCGCCCGGCGACCGGGAGGCAGACGGCGGTGACACTCGTCACTGGACGAGCCGCACCGCCGTCTGCCGACGATCAGTTCTCGGTCGACCGGTCCGCCGGCGTGACCGGCGCCGACGTCGGCTGCGGCGGCCCCTCGGCGCGGCCGACGCCGGGCTCGCGCTCGCCGGGCCCGGACACGTGCCGTCCAGCGGCGTCCGCACCGGGGTCGGCGGCCCCCGTCGGGCTGACGAGGCCCAGCTCCCGGTCCCGCTTGTTCTTGGCCAGGCTGGCGAGCGTGGTGATGAGCAGGGTCACCAGGATGACGGTCAGGGACAGCCAGGTCGGGATCTCCGGGATCGCCGTGATGTGCTCGCCGCCGTTGAGGAACGGCAGCTCGTTGGTGTGCAGCGCGTGGATCAGCAGCTTGACGCCGATGAAGCCGAGGATGACCGCCAGCCCGTAGGCCAGGTAGACCAGCCGGTCGAGCAGACCGTCGATGAGGAAGAACAGCTGGCGCAGGCCCAGCAGCGCGAACGCGTTGGCCGTGAACACCAGGTACGTCTCCTGCGTCAGACCGAAGATCGCGGGGATGGAGTCGACGGCGAACAAGATGTCGGCGCTGCCGATGGCTACGAGGGCGATGGCCAGCGGGGTGATGTACCGCTTGCCGTTGAGCTTGGTCAGCATCCGGTCGCTGTGGTACTCGTCCGTCGTCGGGACGGCCTTGCGCGTGAGCCGCAGGAAGAAGTTCTCCTTGAACTCCTCCTCGTCGTCGTGCCCGCCGCTGCGCGCCTGCGCCCATGCGGTGTAGATCAGGAACCCGCCGAAGATGTAGAAGACCCAGCTGAAGTTCTCGATGGCCGCCGCGCCGATGAAGATGAAGATCGTGCGCAGGACGAGGGCGAAGGCGATGCCGAACAGCAGCACCTTCTGCTGGAGGGCCCGCGGGACGGCGAAGCTCGCCATGATCAGCACGAAGACGAAGAGGTTGTCGACCGACAGGCTCTTCTCGGTGATGTAACCGGCGAAGTACTCGCCGCCGAAGGTGCCCCCGTAGAACACCAGGATCAGCAGCCCGAAGGCGACCGCGATCCCCACGTAGATGGCCGACCACGTGGCCGACTCACGCAGCGTCGGCGCGTGCGGGGTGCGCACGTGGCCGTAGAAGTCGAAGACGAGCATGCCCACGATCGCGCCGACCGTGACAGCCCACACCCAGAAAGGAACATCCATGAACGCAGAAACCTCCGGAGTACTGGTGAAGACAGCTACCGGAGGTCTCTCCCACCATCACCTGGGTGACGGCCGGCGGGCCGGGGGTCACGGGACCCCGTACTGACGACCTCGCCGCGCGGGGATACTCCCCTCCAAGGGCTCGCTCGACGAGCGTAGCCACCGCGGGCAGAACGCGCCGGACACCCGCCGAGTTCCCGGATCGGGCAGCCACCGCCTTCCGACGGCCGCGGGCGAGGCGGTCAGGCCCCCGTCGCGACGAAGGCCGCACGGGCCCGCCGGAGCATCCGCCCGCGCTCCGCGGCACGGAGGTATCCGGCGTCGATCTGCTCGTCGAGCGCGGCGGCGTACCGGGCCAGGTAACCGTCGACGTCGCCGTAGCGCTCGTGCAGCTCCTCGGCGGTGAACGGCTGCCACCCGCCCCAGTTGCCGCACACGTCGGTGATGGAGGACGTGCCCACGGGACCGAGTGCCACGGGCACGGGCCGGCCCAGCGGGACCACGGCATCGGGGAACCGCACGCCACCCAGCGGCTGCGCGGTGTCGTCGTCGACCGCGGGGACGAGCAGCTCCACGCCGGGCAGCGCGTTCACGTCCGCGGCCGGCACGGGGGCGACCAGGTCGAACACCGCGGAGGCGGGCAGCCCCGGCGCGCCGGCGGCCGCGGGGCTCCGGACGACGTCGGCGAGGCGGGCGACGAGCGTGCGGAGGTAGGGGTCGTAGGCGATCGGGTTCCGCGGCACCTCGACGCCGCCGTTGCAGCCGAGCGCGCCGAACACCAGCGCATCGGGATAGCCCGGCCCGGCGTGCGGAGCCGGCCAGTCGTACCGGTGGACGCCGGCGGCCCGGTCCGCATGCGCGGTGACGCTCGCCCGCAGCCGGTAGTAGTCGGTGTAGGTGGCGACGTCGACGTACAGCGGGTCGGCGTCGCCGCGGATGAGCACCTGCTCGTAGGCCAGCGGCACGCCGTGCTCGAGGAGGTAGGGCCGCTGCTCCTCCTCCCCCGCCAGCTGGTTGATCGCCAGCCAGTTGCCCGTGCCGGAGACGGCCAGCGCGGCGGCGTAGACCCGGTCACCCGACCGCGGGTCGACGTTGAAGCCCTCGGCGACGAACGTGGTCACGAACCAGGCGCTCTGGCTGATCCCGGTGAGCATCGCGGCGCCGAACCGCGGCAGCGAGCCGGCGCCGCCGGTGTCCGGCTCCTCCGCCGCGCCGGTCAGCAGCCGGCCGAAGTCGCGGACGACCACCTCCCCCACCCCCTGCGCGGAGGCCGGCACGCCGGCGGCGATGCCTGCCTCCCACTGCACGCGGGCGTAGCCGAGGTCCTGCTCGGCGAGGAAACCGACGCCCCGGCCCGGCGGGTACACCGCGCCCGTCGGGGTGCTGTCGGCGGTGGCGAGGGACAGCTGCTCCAGCGCGAGCAGCGTCGCCGGGCGCCCCCGGTTCTCCATGTCGACGAGCACCAGGTCGCCGGCGCCGCCGGGCGCGAGGACCTCGAACTCCACGCGGTAGGAGTGCCGGCCGTGCTCGTCGGCGGGAAGCCCGGCCAGGCCGGCCACCCGCTCACGTGGGTCGATGACGCCGTGCAGCGTTCCGCTGGTGCGCTGCCACGTCCGGTCGCCCAGCCGCACCGTGCTCGTCGTGGCGTCGACGCGGGTCACCGCCGACCGGAGCGGCTCCGCCGGCTGCCCGTCCGGGACGCCTCCGGGCGCGTGGGAGCCGGGCGTGCGAGTCATGCGGACAGGCTCCCGGTCAGGCGTGCGCGGCGTCGAACTGGCGGAGTTCCTTCTTGAGCTCGGTCAGCTCGTCGCGCAGCCGCGCCGCGACCTCGAACTGCAGCTCCCGCGCAGCGGCGAGCATCTGCTCGTTCATGGTCTGGATCATGTCGGCCAGCTCGGCCCGGGGCAGACCCTGCACGTCGATCGACCCGGCCTTGGCCTTGGCCTTCGAGGACAGGCCGGGGACCGGCGACTTCCCGCGCGACTGCTGCCGCCCGGACCCACCCAGCAGCTCGGTGGCCGCCTCGGCGTCCTCGGCCGCCTTGTAGATGCCGTCGAGGATGTCGACGATCTTCTTGCGCAGCGGCTGGGGGTCCACGCCGTGCGCGGTGTTGTAGGCGATCTGCTTCTCGCGCCGGCGGTTGGTCTCGTCGATGGCCTGCGCCATGGACGGGGTGATCTTGTCGGCGTACATGTGCACCTGGCCGGAGACGTTGCGCGCCGCGCGGCCGATCGTCTGGATGAGGGACTTGCCGGACCGGAGGAACCCCTCCTTGTCGGCGTCGAGGATCGCCACCAGGGACACCTCGGGCAAGTCCAGCCCCTCGCGCAGCAGGTTGATGCCGACCAGCACGTCGTACTCGCCCTGCCGGAGCTCGCGCAGCAGCTCGACCCGGCGCAGGGTGTCGACCTCGGAGTGCAGGTACCGCACCTTGATGCCCAGCTCGAGCAGGTAGTCGGTGAGGTCCTCGGACATCTTCTTGGTCAGCGTGGTGACGAGGATGCGCTCGTCCTTCTCCGTCCGGAGGCGGATCTCGTGCACCAGGTCGTCGATCTGGCCCTTGGTCGGCTTGACCACGACCTCGGGGTCGATCAGGCCGGTCGGCCGGATGACCTGCTCGACCACGTCGCCCTGGACCTTGCCCAGCTCGTAGTCGCCGGGCGTCGCCGACAGGTAGACGGACTGGTGGATCCGGTCGGTGAACTCCTCCCACTTGAGCGGGCGGTTGTCCATCGCCGAGGGGAGCCGGAAACCGTGGTCCACGAGCGTGCGCTTGCGGCTCATGTCGCCCTCGTACATGCCGCCGATCTGCGGCACGGTCACGTGGGACTCGTCGACGACGAGCAGGAAGTCGTCCGGGAAGTAGTCGATGAGACACGCGCCGGCGCTGCCGGGTGCCCGGCCGTCGATGTGCCGGGAGTAGTTCTCGATGCCGGAGCAGAAGCCGACCTGGCGCATCATCTCGATGTCGTAGGTCGTGCGCATGCGCAGCCGCTGGGCCTCCAGCAGCTTGCCCTGGCGCTCCAGCTCCGCCAGCCGGGTCTCCAGCTCGGCCTCGATGCCGCGGATGGCCCGCTCCATGCGGTCGGGCCCGGCGACGTAGTGGCTGGCCGGGAAGACGAACAGCTCCTCGACCTCGCGGACGACCTCGCCGGTCAGCGGGTGCAGGTAGTAGAGCCGCTCCACCTCGTCGCCGAACATCTCGATGCGGACGGCCAGCTCCTCGTACACCGGGAAGACCTCGATCGTGTCGCCCCGCACCCGGAACGTGCCGCGGGTGAAGGAGAGGTCGTTGCGGGTGTACTGCTCGGTGACCAGGGTGCGCAGCAGCTCGTCGCGGTCGCGCTCCTCCCCCAGCTTGATCTTCAGCGCGCGCTCGACGTACTCCTGGGGCGTTCCCAGGCCGTAGATGCAGGAGACGGTGGAGACCACCACGACGTCGCGCCGGGTGAGCAGGCTGTTGGTCGCCGAGTGCCGGAGCCGCTCGACCTCCTCGTTGATCGAGGAGTCCTTCTCGATGTAGGTGTCCGTCTGGGGGACGTACGCCTCGGGCTGGTAGTAGTCGTAGTACGAGACGAAGTACTCGACGGCGGCGTCGGGCAGCAGTTCCCGGAACTCGTTGGCCAGCTGGGCCGCGAGCGTCTTGTTCGGGGCCATCACCAGCGTCGGGCGCTGCACCTGCTCGATCAGCCAGGCGGTGGTCGCCGACTTGCCGGTGCCGGTGGCCCCGAGGAGCACCGTGTCCTGCGCGCCGGAGTTGACCCGCTCGGCGAGGGCCTTGATGGCGGCCGGCTGGTCGCCCGCGGGCTCGAACTCGCTGACGACGCGGAAGCGGCCCTGCGTGGGCCTGATGTCGGTGGTCGTGCGCACGGGGACGACGGTACGACGGGGGTACGACAGAACGCCGGGTCGCGGAGCCGCGACGTCGCGCGCGGGCCGGCGGGAGCCCCGTAGGAACCGGACGCAACGGTCCCGTCGCAGGTACTTGCGGCAGCGGGCGACGTCGTCCTAGCGTCCTGCCTCGCAGGAGCGCCCCCGGGCCAGCGCCACCCGGATCCTCCGGGCGAGGTCGGTCCGCCGCTCCGCGCACGGCGCCCCCGCGGCTCGGCTGCGGGGGCGCCGTCGTGCCTTCCGGGGGCCGCCAGGGTCACACCGTTCCCAGGTGTGCGGGGCCACTTCCGGGGGCACCGCCATACGGTCGCCCCGTCCCGGCCTCCTCCTCCCCACGGAGAGAGGCCCAGCCCCCTGTGCGGGGCAAGCAGCAGGAGGAACCAGTCCATGACCCAGGTATGGCCCGGCAGTGCCTATCCCCTCGGGGCCACGTACGACGGCACCGGCACCAACTTCGCGATCTTCAGCGAGGTGGCCGAGAAGGTCGAGCTCTGCCTCTTCGACGACGAGGGCAACGAGGAGCGCATCCGGCTCCCCGAGATGGACGGCTACGTCTGGCACGCGTTCCTCCCCGGGGTGCACGCCGGGCAGAAGTACGGCTTCCGGGTCCACGGCCCGCACGACCCCGCCCAGGGGCTGCGCTGCAACCCCAACAAACTGCTGCTCGACCCGTACGCGAAGGCGATCGACGGCCAGATCGACTGGGACCAGTCGGTGTTCGGCTACGACTTCGAGACCAAGGAGCGCAACGACGACGACTCGGCCGCCCACATGCCGAAGTCCGTCGTCGTCAGCCCCTACTTCGACTGGGGCGTGGACCGCCCGCCGAGGACGCCCTACAACAAGACGGTCATCTACGAGGCCCACGTGAAGGGCCTGACGATGACCAACCCGCGCATCCCCGAGGAGCTCCGGGGCACCTACGCCGGCGTCGCGCACCCGGCCACGATCGAGCACCTCACCGACCTGGGCATCACGGCGATCGAGCTGCTGCCGGTGCACCAGTTCGTGCAGGACGACACCCTGCAGCAGAAGGGCCTGCGCAACTACTGGGGCTACAACTCGATCGGCTTCTTCGCGCCGCACAACGAGTACGCCAGCGACACCTCCTCGGGGCAGCAGGTCCAGGAGTTCAAGGCGATGGTGCGGGCTCTGCACGAGGCCGGCATCGAGGTCATCCTCGACGTCGTCTACAACCACACCGCCGAGGGCAACCACATGGGCCCGACGCTGTCCTTCCGCGGCATCGACAACCGCACGTACTACAAGCTCGTCGAGGGCGACGAGCAGTTCTACATGGACTACACCGGCACCGGGAACACGCTCAACGTCCGGACGCCGCAGTCCCTGCAGCTGATTATGGACTCGCTGCGCTACTGGGTGACCGAGATGCACGTCGACGGCTTCCGCTTCGACCTCGCCTCCGCCCTGGCCCGCGAGCTGCACGCCGTCGACCGGCTGGCCACCTTCTTCGACCTCGTCCACCAGGACCCGGTCGTCAGCCAGGTGAAGCTGATCGCCGAGCCGTGGGACGTCGGCGAGGGCGGCTACCAGGTGGGCAACTTCCCGGCGCTGTGGACCGAGTGGAACGGCAAGTACCGCGACACCGTCCGCGACTTCTGGCGCGGCGAGGGCGGCACGATGGGCGAGTTCGCCGACCGGATCTCCGGCTCGTCGGACCTGTACCAGCACTCGGGCCGGCGGCCGATGGCCAGCATCAACTTCGTCACCGCGCACGACGGCTTCACGCTCAACGACCTGGTCTCCTACAACGAGAAGCACAACGAGGCCAACGGCGAGGGCAACAACGACGGCGAGAGCCACAACCGCAGCTGGAACCACGGTGTCGAGGGCCCGACCGACGACCCGGAGATCCTGCAGCTCCGCGCCCAGCAGCGGCGCAACTTCATCACCACGATGATGCTGAGCCAGGGCGTGCCGATGCTGCTGCACGGCGACGAGCTCGGCCGCTCCCAGGGCGGCAACAACAACGGCTATTGCCAGGACTCCGAGCTCACCTGGATCGACTGGGAGAACGTCGACGAGGGCCTGCTCGAGTTCACCAAGAAGGTCACCAAGCTGCGTTGCGACCACCCCACGTTCCGCCGGCGCCGGTTCTTCCACGGCCGGCCGGTCCGCCGGGGGCTGGGTGACCCGGTGCCCGACATCGCCTGGCTCACCCCGGCCGGCGAGCAGATGGCGGACGAGGACTGGGATGCCGCCTACGCCAAGTCGATGGCGGTCTACCTCAACGGCGTCGGCATCCGCGAGACCGACGAACGCGGCGAGTACGTCAAGGACGACCACTTCTACCTGGCGTTCAACGCCTCCGCCGAGGCGATCGAGTACACGCTGCCCAGCGACGACTACTCCCGCGCCTGGACGACGGTCCTCGACACCGCGGAGATGCACGAGGTCGAGCCGGTGGAGGTCAAGCCGGGCGAGACCGTGACGGTCCAGGGCCGCTCGATCGTCGTGCTCACCGGACCCGCCGAGTGACCGCGTCGGACCAGGGCCCCGGCGGCGAGCGTCGCCGGGGCGTCCCTGCCGCGACCTACCGGCTGCAGGTGCACGCCGGGTTCGGTCTGGACGACGCCGCGGAGGTGGCGGGCTACCTGGCCGACCTCGGCGTCACGCACGCCTACTCCTCGCCGCTGCTGCGCTCGGCCGAGGGCAGCACCCACGGCTACGACACCGTCGACCACGCGCACATCGACGAGGCGCGCGGCGGACGGGCCGGCTTCGACCGGTTCGTCGCCGCGCTCCACGCGCACGGCCTGGGGCTCGTGCTCGACCTCGTGCCCAACCACATGGGCGTCGACGACCCCTCGGCCGCGCCCTGGTGGTGGGACGTCCTCCAGCACGGGCGGGACAGCGCCTACGCGGGGCACTTCGACATCGACTGGGAGTTCGGCGGCGGCAGGGTCCGCATCCCGGTCCTGGGATCCGGCGACGACGTCGAGAAGCTGGAAGTGGTGGACGGCGAGCTCCGCTACTACGACAACCGCTTCCCGATCGCGCCGGGCACGGAGCAGGGCACCCCTCAGGAGGTGCACGCCCGCCAGCACTACGAGCTCGTCGACTGGCGGCGCGCCGACTCCGACCTGAACTACCGGCGGTTCTTCGCGATCAACACGCTGGCCGGCCTGCGGGTGGAGGACCCGGCGGTCTTCGACGCCACCCACGAGCTGGTCCTGCGGCTGGTCCACGACGGCGCCGTCGACGGCCTGCGGATCGACCACCCGGACGGGCTCGCCGACCCGAAGGGCTACCTGGCCCGGCTGGCCGAGGCCTCGGACGGCCGCTGGACGGTCGTGGAGAAGATCCTGGAGCCCGGCGAGGAGCTGCCCGAGGGCTGGGCGACGGCGGGGACGACGGGCTACGACGCGCTCACCGAGGTCGACCGCGTGCTCGTCGACCCGGCCGGGGAGCCGGCGTTCACCGCGCTGGACACCGAGCTGGCCGGCCGCGCGGTCGACTACGCCGAGCTCGTCCGGATGTGCAAGCGCGAGGTCACCGACGGCATGCTCGGCTCGGAGGTGGCCCGGTTGGTCCGCGTCATCGGCGAGCTGCCCGGCATCGACGCCCAGCAGCAGACCGAGGCCTTGGCCGAACTGCTCGCGACGTTCGGCGTCTACCGCAGCTACCTCCCCGACGGCCGGGGGCACCTGGACCACGCGGTGACCGCCGTCCGGACCCGCCGCCCCGACCTCGTCCGGGCGGTCGACGCCCTGCACTCGGTGCTCTCCTCGGCCGGCTCGGAGGCGGCGACCCGCTTCGAGCAGACGAGCGGCCCGGTGATGGCCAAGGGGGTCGAGGACAGCGCCTACTACCGCTGGTCCCGCTTCGTGGCGCTCAACGAGGTCGGCGGCGACCCCGCGCAGTTCGGCGGCACGGTCGCCGAGTTCCACGCCGCCCAGGCGCACCGGCTGGCGGTCAAGCCGCAGGCGATGACCACCCTGTCCACGCACGACACCAAGCGCAGCGAGGACGTGCGGGCCCGCCTGGCCGTGCTCGCCGAGCTCCCCTCGGAGTGGTCGCAGCTCGTCCGCGGCTGGCTGGCCCGCCACCCGCTGGCCGACCGGTCGCTGGCCCACCTGGTGTGGCAGAACCTGATCGGTGCGTGGCCGCTGTCCCGGGAGCGAGCGCACGCGTACGTGGAGAAGGCCGCCCGCGAGGCCGGCACCTCGACCACCTGGACCGACCCGTCGCAGGAGTTCGAGGAGCAGCTGCACGCGCTGGTCGACGCCGCCTTCGACGACCCCACGACGACGGCGGAGATCGAGGCGTTCGTCGCCCGCATCGCGCCGCTGGGCTGGTCGAACTCGCTGACGCAGAAGCTGCTGCAGCTGACGATGCCCGGCGTCCCGGACGTCTACCAGGGCACGGAGCTGTACGACTTCTCCCTGGTGGACCCGGACAACCGACGACCGGTCGACTACGCGCTGCGGCGCCGGCTGCTGGCCGACCTCGACCGCGGCACGGTGCCGGCCCTCGACGGGACCGGTGCGGCCAAGCTGCTGGTGACCTCGCGCGTGCTCCGGGCGCGGCGGGACAGCCCGGAGCTGTTCAGCGGCTACGCCCCGGTCGAGGTGACCGGGTCGGCCGCCGACTCCGTGATCGCCTACGACCGCGGCAGCGCCGAGCAGCAGGGCGTCGTCGTGGTCGCGACCCGGCTGCCGGACCGGCTGGCCCGGACCGGCTGGGGCGACACGGCGCTGCAGCTGCCCAACGGGGCGTGGCGCGACCTGCTCACCGGTGAGCGCTTCGTGTCCGACGTCGCCGGCATCGCCGCCGACACGCTGCTCGCCCGCCTGCCGGTGGCCCTGCTCGTCCGCGCCTGACCCGCCGGCGAGATCGGCGATCTCGCGCGCTCCCCACGGAGACAGCGCGCGAGATCGCCGATCCGGCCTGTTCAGCGGGGAGCCGGGACATGGTGAGATGCGGCCATGCACATCGACGCGCTCTACCGATTCCCGGTGAAGTCCATGCTCGGCGAGCAGGTGGAGCGTGCCTCGCTGACCGGCCGGGGCCTGCTGGGCGACCGGGCCTACGCGCTCGTCGACCGGGCCGACGGCACGGTCGCCAGCGCCAAGCACCCCCGGAAATGGGGCGCGCTGCTCGGCCTGTCGGCCCGCTTCGCCGGCGAGCCCGTTCCCGGGGCGGCCGCGCCCCCCGTGCTGATCACCATGCCCGACGGGACGGAGCTCAGCAGCGACGCGGCGGGCACCGACGCGGCGCTGTCCGACCTCGTCGGCCGCCCCGTGCGGCTGACCAGCGAGGTACCGGCGGGCAGCCGCTTCGAGGAGCAGTGGCCGGCCATCGAGGGACTGGCGCCGGCGGAGTTCATCGAGGGGACGACGCACTCCTTCGAGGGCGAGGAGCCGGTCAGCGCCATCGACCTCGGGCAGATGGCCCCGCCCGGCACCTTCTTCGACCTCGCCGCGCTGCACCTGCTGACCCGCGCGACGCTGGACCAGCTGACCGAGCTGGGCGGCGGCAGCGACTTCGACGCCCTGCGGTACCGCCCCAACGTCCTCGTCGGTGGCACCGAACCGGGCTTCGCCGAGGACGACTGGGTCGGTCGCAGCGTCTGCCTGGGTGACTCCGCCCGCGCGGGCGTCCGGATGCTGACGATGCGCTGCGTCATGACGACCCTCGCCCAGGGCGACCTGCCGGAGGACCGCGGCACCCTGCGCACCGTGGCCCGGCACCACCGCCGCGAGATCCCCGGGCTCGGAACATGGGCCTGCGCGGGGGTCTACGCCGACGTCACCGGCGAGGGCGTGGTGCGCACCGGGGACCCCGTCACCTTCGCCTGACCCCCGGCGAGATCGGCGATCCGGTCGCGCAGAGGCTCCCTACGCAGCGACATCGGCGATCTGGTCGCAGACGGGCTCCCCTATGCGCCCGGCGGTGGAGGCGCGTCCCCCGGATGCCAATCGTCCCAGGTCGCCCACCACCGCGCGCCCGCGTCCAGCCGCCGGCCGACGGCGGCGGCCTCCGCCCGGATGCTGTCGCGCTCGGCTGCAGAGATCCGGCCGGTGGCCACCATGCGATCGGGGTCGTCGACGTCCTTCCACTCCCAGGAGTGGCCATCCGATGGGCACACGATGTCGATGCCGAGATCGGCCGTCTCGAAGGCGCCGCCCCCACCGGGCGCGACGTGCCGGACGACCGGCTCCTGGAAGTTGACGTACCAGTGCGTGACGACGCCGTGCAGGTCGAAGAACTTCCACGCCGCGTGCGCGTCGCCCTCCCGCTGGAGCTGCAGCACCGAGCTGCCCGTCCACACCCGGTGCGCGTGCCACGGGTGCGCCCCGAACGGGTGGCGGAAGAACGTGAAGGGCGACCCCGGCTCCAGCAGGACCGCCAGGCAGTCCTCCCCGTCGCGCACGACGGTGACGGGGTGCTCCATCCACGGCAGCCCGTGCAGCACCTCCCGGCGCAGGACGGTGCTCCCGGCCCGGAAGTGCCGCGGCGCCGCCGCATCCGCCATCCGGCGAGGCTATCCGCGGCTCGGGTCTGCCGACCGCGTCGCTGCACCCAGATCGGCGATCTGGTCGCGTACCGATCGTCCCCTCGGCCGCGTGGGCAGCAGTAGGTTTCCGCGGATGAAGGCAGCGGTGCGCACCCGGTACGGACCTCCCGACGTCGTCCACGTCGAGGAGGTGCCGACGCCGGAACCGGGCCCGGCCGAGCTGCTCGTCCGGGTGCACGCGACGACGGTGAACCGCACCGACTGCGCGTACCGCAGCGGCAGCCCGTTCGTGACCCGCTTCGCGTCGGGCATCCCCGCTCCCCGCGCCGCGGTCCTGGGAACGGAGTTCGCCGGAGTGGTGGAGCGGACCGGAGCCGAGGTCACGTCCTTCGCCGTCGGGGACCGCGTGTTCGGCTACGTCGAGGGGCGCTTCGGCGCGCACGCCGAGCACCTCGCGGTGCCCGAGCGCGGATCGGTGGCGGTCGTCCCCGAGGGGATCGGCTTCGCGGAAGCCGCCGCAGCGACGGAGGGCGGCCACTACGCCCTGGCGATGGCCCGCGTGGCCAGAACGCGAGCGGGGCACGTGCTGGTCCTGGGCGCGAGCGGCGGCATCGGCTCGGCCGCCGTCCAGCTCCTGAAGGCCGGCGGCGTCACGGTCACCGCCGCGACGAACGCCGCGACGGACCGGGTGGCCGGCCTGGGCGCGGACCGCGTGGTCGAGGCGGCGGCGGACGCCGTCCCGGACGACGGCACGCGCTACGACGCCGTCTTCGACGCGGTCGGGAAGAGCTCGTTCGGCCGGTACCGCTCCCGGCTGACGCGACGCGGCGTCTACACCTCCTCCGAACTCGGACCGAAGGGCCAGAACATCCCGCTGTCGGTGCTGTCCCCGCTGTCCCCCGGACGCCGGGTCCGGTTCCCCTTCCCGCTGCACGACCAGGCGATGATCCGGCGTCTCGCCCTGCTGCTGGCCGACGGCCGGTTCCGTCCGCTGATCGACCGGCACTTCCCGCTGGACCGGATCGTCGAGGCGTACCGGTACGTGGACTCCGGGCAGAAGGTCGGCAACGTCGTCGTGGACGTCGTGCCCTGACCCGCCCTCCCCGACCTGATCGGGAGACGGGGTTGACCCGCCGCCTGCCGGGCATGATCCCGACGCCGCTCCCACCCTCGTACCGCCCCGGAGGCCCCCGCATGTCCGCACCCGTCGAGTTCGCCGTCTGGGCACCGCTGCCGGAGCGGGTGCGCGTCCAGGTCGACGGCACCGTGCACGACATGACCCGGGACGACGGCGGATGGTGGCGCGCCGAGGTCGGCGCATCGCCGGAGTCCGACTACGGCTACCTGCTCGACGGCAACGACACGCCCCGCCCCGATCCGCGCTCGCGGCGGCAGCCCGCGGGCGTGCACGGGCTCTCCCGGCGGTTCGAGCCGGGCGCCCACGAGTGGGGCGACGACGCCTGGACCGGGCGCCCGCTGGCCGGCGGCGTCGTCTACGAGATGCACGTCGGCACCTTCACGCCGGAGGGGACGCTCGACGCCGCGATCGGCCGGCTCGGGCACCTGGTCCGCCTGGGCGTGGACTTCGTCGAGCTGCTGCCGGTGAACGGCTTCAACGGCACGCACAACTGGGGCTACGACGGCGTGCTCTGGTACGCGGTGCAGGAGGAGTACGGCGGCCCGGCGGCCTACCAGCGCTTCGTCGACGCCTGCCACCAGCAGGGCCTGGGCGTGATCCAGGACGTCGTCTACAACCACCTCGGCCCGTCGGGGAACTACCTGCCCGAGTTCTTCCCCGTCTTCGCCGAGGGCGCCAACACCTGGGGCAACTCGATCAACCTGGACGGTCCGGACTCCGACGAGGTGCGCCGCTACGTCATCGACAACGCGCTGATGTGGCTGCGCGACATGCACGTCGACGGGCTGCGTCTGGACGCCGTGCACGCGCTGGTCGACGAGCGGGCCACCCACGTGCTCGAGGAGATGGCGCAGGAGGTGGACAAGCTGTCCGTCGCCGTCGGCCGCCCGCTCACCCTGATCGCCGAGAGCGACCTCAACGACCCGCGCATGGTCACCCCGCGGGTCGCCGGCGGGATCGGGCTCACCGCGCAGTGGAGCGACGACTTCCACCACTCGCTGCACTCGACCCTGACCGGTGAGGGCCAGGGCTACTACGCCGACTTCGCCGAGGCGGGGATCGCGGGACTGGCGAAGGTGCTCACCGGCGCCTTCTTCCACGACGGCGCCTGGTCCAGCTTCCGGCGCCGGCACCACGGCCGCCCGGTCGACACCGCGACGCTCCCCGGCTGGAAGTTCCTGGCCTACCTGCAGGACCACGACCAGATCGGCAACCGCGCCGTCGGGGACCGGATCTCGGCCACCCTCTCCCCCGCCCAGCTGGCCATCGGCGCCACCCTCGTGCTCACCAGCCCCTTCACCCCGATGCTCTTCATGGGCGAGGAGTGGGGCGCGACCACCCCGTGGCAGTTCTTCACCAGCCACCCCGAGCCGGAGCTGGGCCGGGCCACGGCCGAGGGCCGGATCGGTGAGTTCGCCGAGCACGGATGGGACGCCGACGTCGTGCCCGACCCGCAGGACCCGGAGACCTTCACCCGGTCCAAGCTCGACTGGTCGGAGCTCTCGCGGGAACCGCACGAGCGGCTGCTCGCCGTCCACCGGTCGCTGCTGGCGCTGCGCCGCGCGCACCCCGACCTGCTCGATCCCGATCTCACCGCGGTCGAGGTCGACTGGGACGACGCCGACCGCTGGCTGGTCGTGCACCGGGGGTCGCTGCGGGTGATGGTCAACCTCGCCGACGAGCCGCGGGAGATCGACCTGGACCGGACCGCCGACGAGGTCCTCTTCGCCACCGCCGAACTGCCCGCGGTCGACGGGAGCACCGTGACCCTGCCACCGGAGAGCGCGGCCGTGCTCAGCACCCGCTGACGATGCGCCGCCTGCTGCCCTCCCCCGGACGGGACGACGGAGACCTCGACGACGCGGCGCTGGTCGAGGCTTACCGGCTCCCGGCCGGGCGATCGCTGCGGATGGACTTCGTCGCCTCGCTGGACGGCGCGGTGAGCGTCGACGGGCGCAGCGCCGGCCTCGGCTCGCCCGGGGACAAGCGGGTGTTCCGGACGCTGCGGGCGCTGGCCGACGTCGTCCTGGTCGGCGCCGGCACCGCGACCGTCGAGGGGTACCGGCCGGTGCAGTCCGACTCCCCCGTCGGCCGGCTGCGCGCGTCCCTCGGCCGGCCGGCGGAACTGCCGATCGCCGTCGTCACCCGCCGGGCCTCGCTGGACCCGGCGTCCGCGCTGGCCGCGGACACCTCCACGCTGGTCGTCACCTGCGGTGCCGCGGACGCCGACCGGCGCGCCGCCCTGGCCTCCGCCGGCGCGACGGTCCTCCTCTGCGGCGACGACGACGTCGACCTGCCGGCGGCCGTGGCGGCGCTGGCCGACCGGGGCCTGGAGCAGGTGACGTGCGAGGGTGGGCCGCAACTGCTGCGCGCGGCGCTGACCGCCGGGGTCGTCGACGAGCTGGACCTCACGATCGCGCCCGCCCTGGTCGGTGCGGCGCACCGGCTGCTGCCCGACGCCCTGCCGGCGCCGGCCGGGCTGGAGCTGCGTCAGGTGCTGGAGGAGGACGGCGTGCTGTTCACCCGCTACGGCGTGACGAACGCCCACGACCGAGGCCCGCAGTAGGGGCGGCGAGGAGCAGGCATGGCAGCGCTGGACCGGGACACCGTCGTCGGGCGGCTCGTCGGCTTCCCGCGGGTGCCGGCGGACCGGCCCGACCTCAAGCAGGCGGCCGTCGCGCTCTGCGTGACCGAGAAGGACGGCGTCCCGACCCTCGTGATCACGCGTCGCGCCGCGGGCCTGCGCGCGCACGCCGGCCAGTGGGCGCTGCCCGGCGGTCGCCTCGACCCGGGTGAGGGCCCGGTCGAGGGCGCCCTGCGCGAGCTGCACGAGGAGATCGGCCTGGACCTCGCTCGCGAGTCCGTGCTGGGCCTGCTCGACGACTACGTGACGCGGTCGGGCTACGTGATGACGCCGGTGGTCTGCTGGGCCGGCCCGGTGGACGGCTTCGCGGGGTCCGAGCCGGAGGTGGCCGCGGTCTTCGAGGTGCCGCTGACCGACCTCGACGTCGACCCGGTGTTCGAGTCCATCCCCGAGTCGGACGGACCGGTCATCCGGCTGCCGCTCCTGGGCGGGTTCGTGCACGCCCCCACCGCCGCGGTCGTCCACCAGTTCGTCCGGATCGCCTGCCGCGGCGAGGTGCAGCGGGTGGCGCACTACGAGCAGCCCGTCTTCGCCTGGCGCTGACTAGTGGTCACTGAGCCTCATGGGGATCCCATTTCAGCTGCGCTCGCAGATTGAAGTATGGCGCCGATGCGTGTAGAACTGTGACTCACGGCACACTTTGGGGCGACGGGGCACAGTGAACGCTAACGCGGTAGTACTTCTTCAGGGCCTTCTGGACAAGAGCAGAGATCAGACTCGTAACCAGTTGTCCGACAATGATCACAATACCTACTGGGCGGCGGAGCAGTATCTCAAGAGCACTGGGGTCAGCCCTGAGGAACTCATCGCGGGAATAGTCGATGGCGAGAAGGACTGCGGACTAGACGCTGTCTACATCTTCGCCAACGGAATCTGCATCAGTGACGACACACCCCTACCAGCACTCGGACGTCGAACGCGCCTAGAGCTTGTGCTGATGCAGGTGAAGGATTCCAAGGGTTTCGGCGAAGACGCGATCGATAAGATTATCGTCAACTTGCCACGTCTCCTGCAATTCGACCGTGACGAGAACTCACTACTAGATTTTGCGAACGCGCGCGTTGTCGAGACAACGCGACGCTTTCTGAAGTGCTACCGCGAACTGGAGCTGCCAGAACTTCAGATCTATGTGATCTTTTCGAGCCTGAAGGCCTCGCAGGTACATCCAAACACCGTTGGCAAAGCTACGGAGTTGGAGAAGGTCTGCGCTGGCCTATTCGGACAGTGCCCAGTGCACGCAGTGTTCCTCGATGCGCCTGGGCTGTACGACTTAGCGCGCGAGTCCCGCGTGACCACGCGCAGCTTGCAACTCGCCGAGAACCCGATCTCTACCGATACTGCTGGCGGTTATATAGGTGTCGTTCAATTGGACGCATACCAAAAGTTCATAACAACCAAGGAGGGCGAACTCGACACCTCGCTGTTCGAAGCCAACGTTCGCGATTACGAGGGCGAGACAATCGTGAACAAGAGTATCGAACAAACGCTCGCGACGACAGACCCTGATGTCGATTTCTGGTGGCTCAATAACGGTGTAACGATAGTCGCCACACAAGTACAATTGGCAAATAAGCTGCTGCAGTTGGAAGCGCCGCAGATTGTCAATGGACTACAGACTTCAACCGAGATATACAAGCGAAGTCGGCTCGCCCTTGATGGAGACGACCGACGATCAGTCCTAGTCAAGATCATTCAGGCAAATGACGCCGCCGTGCGTGAAAGAATCATACGCGCGACAAATAGCCAGACATCATTTGGCCCCAGCGCCCTGCGTGCGACGGATAAAGTTCAGCGTCAGATTGAGGACTACCTAACCAGACACAACTACTACTATGAGCGGCGGCGCCGTCACTACTACAACCAGGGTAAGCCGATGGAGCGAATTGTCTCTATCGACGGGATGGGCCAGGCCTTGGTGAGTATTCTGGTGCAGGCGCCTCACGTCGCTAGGGCAACGCCAAGCCGTGTTTTCGAACCGGAGATTTACGACCTGGCCTTCCACGCCGAGTATCCGGTGCAGATGTACGCGGCAGCGATTCAATTGCTACGGCAATGCGAGGACTTTCTGCGAAGCGTTCGCGTAGAAAGCGCCGATGACTTCCGCTTCCAGCTAGCGATGCTTGTTGGAATTGCGGCCACTAGGAAGGCCCAGCCGTCAACGAAGGACCTAGCGTCGCTCGAGGACCAAACCATAAGCCGGGATCTCCTCACCGAGCTCCTTACCGAGGTTCGAGGTCAGTACGATCTTGAGTCACGCCAGCGCGGGGTCCTGCTTCTGGATCAGTTGGCGAAGAGCGAACGTGTGACGCAGGCCTTGTTGGACCGCGCGCGCCGCAGGTTGTTCGCGACAACGAGGGATCGTCGCTGAAAGGCAGGCGTCGCTGGGGGCCGCTCGGCCGAACTGAAACGTGCCCGTGCTGCTTGACTGACCGGCATGGACCTGCCGCTGAACCCGCCGGTCAAGCCGATGCTCGCCAAGGCCGCGACGAAGCTCCCCACCGGTGAGGGGCTGTTCTACGAGCCCAAGTGGGACGGCTTCCGCTGCATCGTCTTCCGGGACGGCGACGAGGTGGAGCTGGGCAGCCGCAACGAGCGCCCGCTCACCCGCTACTTCCCCGAGGTGGTGGAGGCGGTCAAGGCGCACCTGCCCGAGCGCTGCGTCGTGGACGGCGAGATCGTCGTCCCCGCCGGCGACCGCCTGCACTTCGAGGCGCTGCTCCAGCGGATCCACCCGGCCGAGTCCCGCGTCCGGCTGCTGGCCGAGCAGACGCCGGCATCCTTCGTCGCCTTCGACCTGCTCGCGCTGGGCGACGAGTCGCTGGTCGACCGGCCCTTCGCCGAGCGCCGGCAGCGGCTGCAGGAGGCGCTGGCCGGCACCCGACCACCGGTCTACCTCACCGCGATCACCGAGGACGCCGACACCGCGCAGCGCTGGTTCGACACCTTCGAGGGCGCCGGTCTCGACGGCGTCGTCGCCAAGCAGGCCGAGCTGCCCTACGGCCCGGACCAGCGGCTGATGACCAAGGTCAAGCACGTGCGCACCGCCGACTGCGTGGTGGCCGGGTTCCGCTGGCACAAGAGCGGCCCGATCGTCGGCTCGCTGCTGCTCGGGCTCTACGACGACGGCGCTCTCCAGCACATCGGCGTCGCGGCGTCCTTCCCGATGAAGCGCCGGGCGGAGCTGGTCGAGGAGCTCGCGCCCTACCGGGCCGAAGCGCTGGACGGGCACCCGTGGCAGGACTGGGCCAACGCACAGGTGCAGTCCGACGGCGAGCACCGCATGCCGGGAGCGGTCAGCCGGTGGAACGCGAAGAAGGACCTCTCCTGGGTGCCGCTGCGCCCGGAGCTCGTCGTGGAGATCAAGTACGACCAGCTCGAGGGCCGACGACTTCGTCACACCGGGCAGTTCCTGCGGTGGCGGCCGGACCGCGAGCCGCTCAGCTGCACGTACGACCAGCTCGAGGTGCCGGTGCGCTACGACCTAGCGGAAGTGCTGGAGACGCCCTGACCGGGTGATCCCCGCCTCTACCGCCCATGATCCTCTGCACGGGCGCCGGAGGCCTCCTAGGCTCGTGATCATGCGTCTGCACCGCGGCCGGCGTGCCGTCGTCCCCAGCCTGCTCGCCGCGCTGACCCTCCTGGCGGCCGGGTGCACCTCCGACGGGGCCTCCGACGAGGAGGCCGCGCCGACGACGAGCACCGCGCCGGCCGAGCCGACCGCGGAACCCATCGAGTGGACCGACTGCAACGAGCCGCTGCAGCCGCTGGTCGCCGGCCGGCCCGGCAGCGAGCGCGGGCTGTCCTTCGAGTGCGGGCAGGTCGAGGTGCCGATCAGCTACGAGGAGCCGGGCGGTGAGCGCCTGCCGCTGACGCTCGTCCGGGCCGTGCACCCCGGCCAGACCGACCGCATCGGTTCGCTGCTGGTCAACCCCGGCGGCCCCGGTGGCTCCGGCGTGGACGCCGCGATCGGGCTGGCGCTCACCCTCCCCGAGGACGTGCTGCGCCGGTTCGATCTGGTGGGCTTCGATCCCCGCGGCGTCGCCCTCTCCTCCCCCGTCGAGTGCATCCCCGACGAGACCAAGGACCGGCTGGTCGCGGCCGAGCCCCAGCCCACGAGCGACGAGCAGCTGGACGACGTCTTCTCGCTCGCCCGCGAAGTGGCCGAGGTCTGCGCCGAGCGCTACGAGTCCCCGGCCGCCCTGGGCGCGTTCAACACCGTCGACACCGCCCGCGACATGGACCTGCTGCGCGAGGCCCTCGGCGAGGAGCAGCTGAACTACCTCGGGTACTCCTACGGCACGACCCTGGGCTCCACCTACGCCGAGCTCTTCCCCGAGCGGGTCCGCGCCATGGTGCTCGATGCCGCCGTCGACCCCGACGGCGACCTGATCGCCGACGCCGAGGCGAGGGCGGTCGGCTTCGAGACCGGCTTCGACGCGTTCGCGCAGAACTGCACCTCGCTGATCGCCGGCTGCCCCCTCGGCCCGGACCCGCGCGTGTTCGTGGAGGAGCTGATGCTCCAGGCGTCGCAGAGCCCCATCCCGAGCAGCGAGGAGGGCGAGACGCGGCAGGCGACGCCGGGCGTCGTCCTGACCGCCGTGCAGGCGGCCCTCTACGACACCCGGACGTGGCCGCAGCTGTCCCAGTCCCTGGCCGCCGCCCGCAACGGCGACTCCGCCGGCCTCTTCTCGCTGGCCGACAGCTTCTCGGGCCGGCTCGAGGACGGCACGTACTCCAACCTCCTCGACGCCAACATCGCCATCAACTGCGCGGACACCGAGGAGGAGGTCGCCACCGACGAGGTGCGGGCCCTGGCCGCCGAGTGGGACGCGACGTACCCGTTGTTCGGGGCCGGCGCGGCCGCCGGGCTCTACACCTGCACCCCGTGGGAGGCCGAGCGCACCCCGCTCCCCGAGCGCGACGCCGACGGCAGCGCGCCGATCGTCGTCGTCGGCACCCTGGGTGACCCGGTGACGCCGCTGGCCGGCGCCGTGGACCTCGCCGAGGACCTGACGGCCGGCGTGCTGCTGACCTGGCAGGGCCAGGGGCACACCGCCTATCCCAAGAACCAGTGCGTCAACGACGCGGTCAACGCCTACCTCATCGATCTGGTGGTTCCGCTGGACGGCCTCACCTGCCCTGCGTGACACTCGGCGCCCGGCCGGGGAGAGGCTCCGGACCAGGGGGGATGGCGCGCGGATGGCGAGCAGCAAGAACGCGGTGGTCCTCGACGTCGCGGGGCACGAGGTGCGCGTCTCCAACCCGGAGAAGCCGTACTTCGCCGAGAAGGGCATCCGCAAGATCGACGTCGTCGAGTACTTCATCGCCGTCGGCGAGGGCATCCTCTTCGCACTGAAGGACCGGCCGACGACGCTGGAGCGCTGGCCGGGCGGCTACTCCCCCGACGCGAAGATGGCCACGCGGGCGGACACCCACGGCGACGCGTTCTACCAGAAGCGGGTGCCGAAGAACGCCCCCGAGTGGGTGCCGACGGCGCACATCACCTTCCCCAGTGGGCGGACCGCCGACGAGATCGCGCCGGACTCGGTGGCCGTCGTCGCGTGGTGCGCCAACCTCGGCACGCTCACCTTCCACCCCTGGCCGGTGGACAAGGCAGACGTCGAGTCGCCGAACCAGATCCGCATCGACCTCGACCCGCAGCCGGGCACCGACTTCTCCGACGCCGTGTGGGTGGCCCCGCACGTGCGCGAGCTGCTGCACGAGTTCGGCATGGAGGGCTGGCCGAAGACCTCCGGGGGCCGCGGCGTGCACATCTACGTGCCCATCCAGCCCCGGTGGACCTTCACCGACGTGCGCCGGGCGG
>NZ_JBJHAO010000017.1:0-81912 GCF_054051075.1 Blastococcus sp. SYSU DS0617 | reverse complement strand
AAATCAAGCGGGCACCAGAACCCCCCCCCCCCCCCCCCCCCCCCCCCCCCCCCGCCCCCCCCCCCCCCCCCCCCCCCCCCCCCCCCCCCCCCCCCCCCCCGCTGTCCTACGCTGCCAGCGTGACGGGGCCTCACGACGAGATCGTCCGCGCGGCGGCGGGGATGCTGCTCCACGGCCGGCGGCTGGACACCGGCACCCTGGCCGCCGAGCTCGGCATCTCGCGGGCGACGCTGTTCCGCCGCGCCGGCAACCGGGATGCGATCCTCGGGAACGCCCTGGCCCACCTCGGCGCCCGCACGCTGATCCGGATCCAGCGGGAGCACGACGCGCGGCCCGCGGGCGCGGAACCGGCGGGCCGGCTGCGCTGCCTGGCGGTGAGCGAGGACTTCCGCTTCGCCCTCGGCACCGCTCCCGCGCTGCAGCGGCTGCTGGACGAGGAGCCGGCGATGGCCATCCGGGTGCTGACCGATCCGCAGGGCCTGGTCCACCCGCGGATGGTCGAGGCCTACACCTCGCTCTTCCAGCGCGACGTCGAGGAGCGCGAGCTGGTCCCGCAGGTCCCCGTCCCGCTGCTGGCGCTCGCCGTCGTCCGGCTCGGCGAGTCGTTCCTCTACTCCGACGTGCTCGCCGCGCGGGCGCCCGACCTCAAGGCGGCCACCACCGTCATCGATGCGCTGGTCGGCAGCGTCCTGGGGCTGGACGGCCGCTGACGGACCGGTCACGCCTGGCGACCTCGACCTCGCGGTGTGGCAGCCGGGCGCGCGGTCGACGGCGAGGACCGCGACCACACCGTGCGGATGAGCCCGCCGGCCGCCCGGTCAGTTCGGGCGCAGGGCCGCGAACACGAGCATGTCGCGGCGCCGTCCACCGATCTCCTGGTAGCTGCGCAGCAGCCCCTCCGGCTCGTAGCCCGCGCTCCGGGCCGTGCGGACGGAGGCCTCGTTGGACGGCTCCACGAACAGCTGCACGCGGTGCAGGCGGGGCACGGTCCACGCGAACGCCGTGACGGCGGCCAGCGCGGAACCGGCGAACCCGCGTCCCCGGGAATCCGGCGCCACGAGGTACCCGGCCGAGGCCCGGCCCGAGGGCAGCTCGGCCAGCCACAGGCCGACCTGGCCGACGGCCCGCCCGGTGGACGCCTCGGCGACGGCGAAGGAGAAGCCGACGCCCTCGGCTCGGCGACCCCGGTTGCGGTGGATCCAGTCCAGGGCCTGCGACTGCGTGGCCCTCGCCGGCACCGTGCTGATCAGCGGCACGTACGGGTCCGAGGAGAGCTCCCGGACCAGCTCGGCGTCGTCCTCGGCGAACGGGCGGAGGACGACGTCGCCGTGCGCCGGTGCCACCTCGGGCCACGGCGGGAGGGTCACCTCGGGCACGCCGGGCCGCGGCTCAGTCGAGGCCGAGGTCGCGGCGCAGCTTGGCGACGTGCCCGGTGGCCTTGACGTTGTAGGAGGCCTTCTCGATCCGGCCCTCGGCGTCGATGACGAACGTCGAGCGGATGACCCCGACGACCTGCTTGCCGTACAGCTTCTTCGGCCCGTAGGCGCCGTAGGAGGTGAGCACCTGCTTGTCCGTGTCGGAGACCAGCGTGATGCCCAGCTCCTCCTTCTCCCGGAACCGGATCAACTTCTCGGCGGGGTCGGGGGAGATGCCGATGATGTCCAGGCCGGCCTCGGCCAGGTCGCCGGCCGAGGCGGTGAAGTCGACGGCCTGCGTGGTGCAGCCCGGGGTCAGCGCCGCCGGGTAGCAGTACACGATCACGCGCCGCCCCCGGTAGGACGACAGCGACACCGGCTTGCCGTCGGCGTCGGGCAGCGTGAACTCCGGGGCGTGCTCGCCGGGGGTGAGGCGGACGGGTGCCGTGTCGGTGCTGCTGTCGGTCATGTCGCGCATCCTGCCGTGTGGACGTGTACGGAGTGCACCGGGTGGTCAGCCGGGGAGGAACGAGAAGCGCACCTGCCGCTGGTGGTTGTCGGTGTTGGTGTCGACCAGGCAGATGCGCTGCCAGGTGCCCAGCTGCATCAGGCCCTCGAGCACGGGGACGACGGTGGACGGGGGCACGAAGGCCGGCAGCACGTGGTCGCGGCCGTGCCCGGCGCTGCCGTGCCGGTGCCGCCAGCGGTCGTCGCGGGGCAGCAGCTGGTCGAGCTGGGCGAGCAGGTCGTCGTCGCTGCCGGATCCGGTCTCGATGAGCGCGATGCCGGCGGTGGCGTGCGGGACGAAGACGTGCAGCAGCCCGTCGGTCTCGCCGCGGACGAACTCGGCGCACTCGTCGGTCAGGTCCACCACCACGGGGACGCCTCCGGTCCGGACGGCACGCAGCTCCGATCTCATGGGGTCGATCCTCGCCGTTCGCCACGATCGGTGCCGCGTGACCGTCGCGGCAGCCGCTCGTCGTGGCGGCACGAGGGGGGCGCACTACTGTCGGCTCCCGTGACTGAGCCCCGATCCACACCCCGCGCCGACGGCCGTTCCGCCGACCAGCTCCGACCGGTCACCATCACCCGCAACTGGCTCGACCACGCCGAGGGCTCGGTGCTGGTGGAGTTCGGCCGCACCCGGGTGCTGTGCGCGGCGAGCGTGACCGAGGGCGTGCCGCGCTGGCGCAAGGGCTCGGGCCTGGGGTGGGTGACCGCGGAGTACTCGATGCTGCCCCGCGCCACCCACACCCGCAGCGACCGCGAGTCGGTCCGGGGCAAGATCGGCGGCCGGACGCACGAGATCAGCCGGCTCATCGGCCGCTCGCTGCGCGCCTCGATCGACCTGGGCGCGCTCGGCGAGAACAGCATCGCGATCGACTGCGACGTCCTCCAGGCCGACGGCGGGACGCGCACCGCGGCCATCACCGGCGCCTACGTCGCCATCGCCGACGCCGTCTCCTGGCTGGGCGAGCGCGGGAAGCTGGCCACGAAGCAGCCGCTCGTGCAGTCGGTGGCCGCGGTGAGCGTCGGTGTCATCGACGGCGAGCCCCGGCTGGACCTCGCCTACGAGGAGGACGTGCGCGCCGGCACCGACATGAACGTGGTGTGCACCGGCGACGGCGGGTTCGTCGAGGTGCAGGGCACCGCGGAGGGTGCGGTCTTCGACCGGCCGACCCTCGACGCGCTGCTCGACCTCGCCGTGGCCGGGTGCGCCGAGCTGACCCGCCTGCAGGCCGCCGCACTCGCGCGATGAGCACCCGGCTGCTCCTGGCGACCCGCAACGCGGGCAAGCTCGCCGAGCTGCGGCGGCTGCTGCAGTCCGCCGTCCCCGGTGTGGAGGTCGTCGGGCTGGCCGACGTCGAGGAGTACCCGGAGGCGCCGGAGAC
Source organism: Blastococcus sp. SYSU DS0617 (assembly GCF_054051075.1). Lineage (NCBI taxonomy): Bacteria > Bacillati > Actinomycetota > Actinomycetes > Geodermatophilales > Geodermatophilaceae > Blastococcus > Blastococcus sp. SYSU DS0617. The sequence goes on along the minus strand of NZ_JBJHAO010000017.1, from coordinate 78,605 downwards.
CGGCGCGACCTTTCCGGAGAACGCGCTGCTCAAGGCGCGCGAGGCGGTGCGCCACACCGGGCTGCCGGCGGTGGCGGACGACTCCGGGCTGACCGTGGACGCGCTCAACGGCATGCCGGGGATCCTGTCGGCGCGCTGGGCGGGCCGGCACGGGGACGACGCGGCGAACACCGCGCTGCTCCTGGCGCAGCTGACCGACGTGCCCGACGGCCGGCGGGGTGCGGCGTTCGTGTGCGCCGCCGCCCTGGTCCTGCCCGACGGCACCGAGCGGGTTCTGGAGCGGGAGTGGCGGGGCACGGTGATCCGCGAGGGCCGTGGCACTGGCGGGTTCGGCTACGACCCCGTCTTCGTGCCGGACGGCCTGGAGGTCACCTCGGCGCAGCTGTCACCGGGGGAGAAGGACGCCCGCAGCCACCGCGGCCAGGCGTTCGCCGCGCTGGTCCCGGTCATCGCCGAGCTGCTCGGCGGGCACTGAGGATCAGCGGCCGAGGCTGAACCAGTCCACCGCGGCCAGCTCGTCGCGCAGGGACTCGTAGATCGGCAGGTCGTCGTCGGCCTCCGCGTGGCGACCGCGGCGGTCCACGTCGGCCAACGAGGCGATCCGCTCCAGGACGTCCGGCCCTTCCGGGGCGCGACGGCGTCCGACGGCGATGGCGCAGTTGCTCATACCCGTAGCGGTCGGCGCGCCGGTGCCCGCCTTCGAGTGGAGGCAGGAGCTCCTCACCCCCAAGGGTGACGGTGCAGGGAGGTCGCCGGCCCGGCACAGTGACGGCATGCGGCTGGTCGTGGACGGGATCCGTCGGCTGCGCTTCGACGACGGCACGCCGGTGACCGCGGCCTCGGCGATCGCGCCGCTGGGCGACGGATGGCTGATCGCGCAGGACGACGCCACCGTGGCCGCCTGGCGCCGGGCCGGCTCGGTGACGCCGGTGCGGGTGTTCCCTCCGGTGGAGGGGCTGGACCGGTTCTCCGAGGCTGCGGGGACCAAGGGCCTCAAGCCGGACCTCGAGGTGGCGTGCCCGGCAGAGGTCGACGGCGAGCCCGCGGTGCTGCTGCTCGGCTCCGGTTCCTCGCCCCGGCGCATGCGCGGTGTGCTGGTGCGGCTGGTGGACGGGGAGCCCGTGGCCACCGCCGGGGACCTGGCGCCGCTGTACGAGCGCGCCGCCGGCCGGCTGGGCGTGACGATGGACGAGCTGAACCTGGAGGGCGCCGGGCAGCACGAGGACCGGGTGCGCTGGTTCAACCGGGGCAACCTGGCCGCGGGCGTGCCGTCGGCCAGCGTGGAGCTTCCGCTGGAGGCACTGGTGGCGGCGGTGCTGGGCCGGGTGGACCCCGCGGCGGTGCCGGTCGGGCAGCCGTGGCGCTACGAGCTGGGTGAGGTCGAGGGAGTGGGCCTGGCGGTGACCGACGCCGTCGCGCTGCCGGACGGCCGGATGCTGCTGAGCGCCGCGGCGGAGGACACCCCGAACGCCATCGACGACGGCCCGGTGGTCGCCACCGCGCTGGCGCTGGTGGACGGGGAGACGGTGGTGGCGGTCACCCCGGTGCCCGAGGTCGACGGCCAGGTGCACAAGGTGGAGGGGCTGGGGTTGCGCTCCGTCGACGGCGGCGCGGTGCACCTGCTGGCCGTGGTGGACGACGACGACCCCGAGGCGCCCTCGGCCGAGCTGGAGCTACGCGTCGAGCTCTGATCCGGACCGTCCGGGCGCGGTGCGGTCGGTCAGGGCGATCGTCGCCCCGGCCAGCAGCACGCCGGTGACGACGCCGAGGCTGTTCATCAGCCAGTCGTTGGTGTCGCACGCGCGACCGACGGCGGGCGCGAGCGCCTGCGCCGCCTCGATCGCCGCGGACAGCAGCGAGCCGGCCACCGCCACGGCCGCCGGACGACGCGTCGCGAGTGCGGCGAAGAGCGCTGCCGGGAGCAGTAGAGCCACGTTGGCCAGGAGCTCCACGCTGCCCAGCGTGGGGAGCGCGAACTGGACCGTGCAGTCGCGGCCGGAGGCACCGCGGCCCGTCGGGGCCAGCGTCAGCGCGACGACGACGAGCAGCGACGACCCGGCGAGCGCCCACAGGACCCGGGAGCCGGATCCGTAGCGGCGGAGTGTCGCGTGACCGATGACGGCGCAGAGGAGACCGACGAGGGCCAGCACTCCCGGCACGAGTGCCGAGTGGTCCAGCAGGAAGTCGGTGATCATCGGCCCCGGACCTTAGGCGAGATACGGCTGCCGGCGCAGCGATCAGTTCGGCGTGGCCGGCGGGAGCGCCTGCGGTCCGGCCGTCCCGCTGTCGTGCGGGAGAGGGGAGTCGAACCCCTACGCCCGAAGGCACCAGATCCTAAGTCTGGCGTGGCTGCCGTTACACCACTCCCGCGTGGTCCCGGAGTCTAGGAGCACCTCCGCAGGATGAACGTCGGCTGGTGGATGAGCTGAGTCCGGCGACGTCTGGCAGGCTGTCGGGGTGCCTCGCGACCCCCGACAGATCCAGCTGGAGATCGACGCCGCCCGCGAGTCGCTGGCCGCCACGCTGGACCAGCTGACCTACCGGACGAGCCCCACGCGCCTGCGCGCCAAGGGCCAGGACGCCGTCGTGCGCTGGCTGCAGACGCCCGTGGGCATGGCAGCTGCCGGCGCCGTCGGCCTGCTGGCGACGGTCGTCGTGGTGCAGAAGGTCCGGCACCGGGGCCAGGAGCGGAAGGTCCGCCGCGACGTCGTGGTCCGGGAGATCCGTCCCCGGAGGCGCTGAGCAGGTGCCGGTCCGTCGCGATCCCGTCGGGCCGGGTCAGGAGTCCGTCTGGGACTACCCGCGGCCGCCCTCGGCCCTGGTGACACCACGGCACGTCGTGCTGGAGGTCGGCGGGCAGGTGCTGGGCGACACCCGGCGGGCGATCCGGGTGTGCGAGACCAGCCACCCGCCCACCTACTACGTGCCGCGCGCAGACCTCGCCGCCGAGCTGCTGGAGCGCGCCGACGGCGGGTCGTGGTGCGAGTGGAAGGGCCAGGCCACCTACTGGGACGTCGTCGTCGGCGGCCGGCGGGTGCCGTCGGCCGGGTGGTCCTACGAGCGGCCGACCCCCGGTTACGAGCACCTGGCCGGTGCGGTGGCTTTCTACCCGGGCCGGCTGGACCGGGTCACCGTCGACGGCGAGGTCGTCCGACCGCAGCCGGGCGACTTCTACGGAGGCTGGATCACCGACGAGGTGGTCGGCCCCTTCAAGGGCGCGCCGGGAACGCTCGGCTGGTAGCCGGGCTCAGACCGTCGCGCCGTGGGCCCGCAGCAGCGGGAGCGCGACCATGTCGACGACCGAGTCGGCGTACTCGTCGGTCACCGGCTGACCGGTGGCCAGCCAGCGCTGCGCCAGCGGGGCGCCGATGGCGTCGGTGACGGGAGTGTCGACCAGGCCGGACGGGAGCTCCCCGCGCTCCTCGGCCCGCGCCCACATCTGGTGGAAGGCCGTCTGCCACAGGGCCAGAGGGCCCGCGCGGAACGCGTCGGCGAGCGCCGGCTGGTGCGGCATGGAGGAGAGCAGTGCCTGCGTGGCCGCACCGGCCGGTCCGTTGATGAGCGACACCATCGAGCGCATCAGCTGGCGCAGGTCGCCCTCCAGCGAGCCCGTGTCCGGGGGGCTGGCCTCGACGGCGTTCATGTCGGACACCGTGTCGACGACCAGCTGCTCCTTGGTGCGCCAGCGCCGGTAGATGGTGGCCTTGCCGACACCGGCCTCCGCCGCGACGGCGTCCATGGTCAGCGCGCCGTAGCCGACGTCGGCCAGCAGCCGGAGGATGGCGGCGCGGATGACGCCGTCCCGGCTGGGATCGCGCGGCCGGCCGCCACGACTGGGACGGACGTCGGGGGCAGAGAGAACGGCCATGCCCGAAGCTTAAGGGACTCAAGTCTCGAAACTCTTGAGGGTCAGCTGTGAATCAGCGGTGAGTCACCCGGTGGAGGTGGCCGGCCGCGCCGCGCGCCTCCTGCGCTCCGGCGCCGGGTGGGTCATCCTGCTGGCGTGGGAACCATCTGCGGGGGCGTCTGCAGCTGCCGCTCGCACTGGGACGTGCCCGGCGCCGCCGCTCGGGTGCTGCTGGCCACCGCCATCGGCCACGTCCTGCCGACCGTCTCGCGCACCGCGAAGTCGCTGGGGCTGAACGTCAGCACCGCGCCGCACCTGGTCGACGTCGTCGACCCCAAGGGGGGCCGCGGCGTCGACCGGCTCTTCCAGCGGCTCGCCCGCGACCTCACCGCTGCGGAGCTCGAGGCGGTCCGCGTGGCCACCGACCCGCCCGAGGACGGCGCGGCGCGCACCGCCGCCCTGCTGACGGCGCCCAGTCTCGCCGTCGAGCTCGCGCGGCGCGGCGTGACCGTCGAGGTCGGCGTCCTGGCCGAGGCCGAGTTCTGGTCGGCGTACCAGCCGATCGTCAGGCTCGCCGATCGTTCCGTCGTCGCGCACGAGGCGCTGCTGCGTGGCTTCGTCGACGGTCGCGAGGTGGGTGGGGGCGACCTGTTCTTCGTCGCCGAGTCCGCCGGCTGGCTGGGCCGGCTCGACCGCATCGGCCGGGAGTCGGCCATCACCGGGGCGGCGCCCTGGATCGGCGGCCAGGACCTGTTCATCAACTTCAACCCGACGTCGATCTACCGGGCCCAGGTCTGCCTGGCCAGTACCGAGCAGGTGGCGCACGCCTCCGGGCTGGCGCCCGAGCAGTTCGTCTTCGAGGTCGTGGAGTCCCACGCGGTCGCCGACCGCGGGCACCTCGTGTCGGTGCTCGAGCACTACCGGTCGCTGGGGTGGCGGGTCGCGCTCGACGACGTCGGCGCCGGTTACTCGAGCCTCTCGCTGCTCGCCGCCGTCCGGCCCGAGGTGGTCAAGCTGGACAAGGGTCTGGTGCAGGGGCTGCCCGACGAGGGCGCCCGCACGGTGCTGAAGGCCGTCACCGATCTCGCCCACGAACTGGGCGCCGTCGTCGTCGCCGAGGGGATCGAGACCGAGGCGCTGGCCGAGCAGGTCGCCGAGCTGGGTGCCGACCTCGGCCAGGGCTGGCTGTTCGGCCGTCCCGTGCGGCCCGAGCAGCCGGCCGAGGACGAGGACAGCCGCTTCCAGCCGGTCCATCCGGTCCCGCTGAGCCGGCCCGCCGGCGTCAGCCCAGCGCCCAGCCGGTGAGCACCGGCCGCCCGTGCTCGTGGCCGAGCACGCCGTAGCGCCCGGCGGGCAGCGCGAACAGTGCCCCGGCGGCCGGTTCCAGGCCGAGCCAGCGGGCGGTGAGCACCCGCAGCACGTGCCCGTGCGCCACCAGGGCGACGTCGCCGTCGGTCAGCCGGGCGCGGGCCCGGTCCAGCACCCGGTCCACGCGGGCGCCCACGTCGGCCAGTGATTCGCCCGGGACCTCGGCGTCGACGGTCCCGTCCCGCCAGATCGACCAGGTGCGCCCGAGGTCCCGGCTGATCTCGGCGGTGGTCCGGCCCTCGAAGCCGCCGTAGTCGAGCTCCGCGAGGTCCGGATCGACGTCGGTGGCCACCAGCCCGGCGAGCTCCGCCGTGCGCCGGGCTCGTTGCAGCGGGCTGACCCGCACCTGGACGAACGCGCGGCCGGCCAGTCCCCCGCGCAGCGACCGCGCCTGCTCCTCGCCCTCGGGCAGCAGCGGGAGGTCCGTCGTCCCGGTGTGCTGGCCGCTGCGGCTCCACTCGGTCTGCCCGTGCCGCAGCACGACGATCTGCCCGTCCCGGTTCCCCTCGCTCACGCCACCCATCGAACACGCCCGGCCGGGAACACGCGCGGTGCCTGCCGCGCTGGCTGGAGGCATGACCACCGCACAGCTCAGCGACACGTTCACCATCGGCGGGGACCTCCCCGTGCACCGGCTCGGCTACGGCGCGATGCAGCTCCCCGGCCCCGGCGTCTGGGGCGAGCCGGCCGACCGCGCCGCCGCCGTCCGCGTCGTACGGGCCGCGGTCGAGCAGGGCGTCGACTTCATCGACACCGCCGACTCCTACGGCCCCGAGGTCAGCGAGCAGATCATCGCCGAGGCGCTGCACCCCTACGGCGAGGGTCTGGTCATCGCCACCAAGGCCGGGCTGACCCGACAGGGCCCCGGCATCTGGACGCCGGTCGGCCGGCCGGCGTACCTCAAGCAGCAGGTGGAGCTCTCGCTGCGCCACCTGAAGCTCGAGCGGATCGACCTGATCCAGCTGCACCGCATCGACGCCGAGGTTCCGCTGGCCGACCAGCTCGGCGCCTTCGCCGAGCTCAAGGAGCAGGGCAAGGTGCGGCACATCGGTGTCTCCGAGGTGTCGGTGGAGGAGCTGAAGGCCGCGCGCGAGATCACCGAGATCGTCAGCGTGCAGAACCTCTACAACCTCACCAACCGGCAGAGCCAGGACGTCCTGGACTACGCCACCGCCGAGGGCATCGCCTTCATCCCGTGGTTCCCGATCGCGACCGGTGACCTGGCCTCGCCCGACAGTCCGGTCGCCGACATCGCCCGCGAGCTCGACGCCACGCCGTCGCAGGTGGCGCTGGCCTGGCTGCTGCAGAAGTCGCCCGTGATCCTCCCGATCCCCGGCACGAAGTCCGTCGACCACCTGACCGAGAACCTGGGTGCGGCGCGCGTGACCCTCTCCGACGAGGACATGACCCGCCTGGACGCGCTGGCCTGATCCCCTCGAACCATGCGAACTCGTGGCCATCACCCCTCGATGGCCACGAGTTCGCATGATTCGCACTCCCGGACCCGCGGTGGAGCGGGACTCGACGGCGCGCAGCGGGCACCTGGTCGCGGTGTCGCCCCGCAGGGTCGTGACGAGTGGGGCCCGGAGGGTCCCGCGAGGAACGACGGACGCGCTCAGCGACCCTGGAGCGGGTAGTTGGTCGCGGTGTCGCCCGGTAGGGCGACAATGTGCTCGTGGACGCCGAGGACTTCCGTCAGATCAAGGCCGCCGTTCGTCAGCTCGTGCGCGACGAGGTCATCCCGCTCGAGGAACGCATCGAGGACGAGGACCGCATCCCCGACGAGCTGCGTGCGCAGATCGCCGAGATGGGGCTGTTCGGGTACGCGCTGCCCGAGGAGTACGGCGGGCTCGGCGTCGGCATGGTCGAGGACGTGCAGCTGGCCATGGAGTTCGGCTACACGACGCCGGCGTTCCGCTCGCTGTTCGGCACGAACAACGGCATCGCCGGGCAGGTGATCGCCAAGTTCGGCAGCGAGGAGCAGAAGAAGAAGTACCTGCCCGGCCTGGCCGCCGGAGAGCTGATCGGCTCCTTCGCCCTCACCGAGGCCGAGGCCGGCTCCGACCCCGCCGGGCTGCGCACCTCCGCCCGCCGCGACGGCGACTCGTGGGTCATCAACGGCAGCAAGCGCTACATCACCAACGCCCCGCTGGCCGACCTCTTCATGGTCTTCGCGCGCACCAACCCGGAGGAGAAGGGTGGTCGCGGGATCTCCAGCTTCGCGGTCGAGACCTCCACGCCCGGGGTCACGGTGGGGCCGAAGGACAAGAAGATGGGGCAGTCCGGTGCCTGGACCGCCGAGGTCTTCTTCGACGACGTCCGGGTGCCCGCCGAGGCCCTGATCGGCGAGGAGGGCCGCGGCTACGCCAAGGCGCTCACCGTGCTCTCCCGGGGGCGGCTGCACATCGCCGCGCTGTGCGTCGGCATGGCCCAGCGGGTGCTCGACGAGTCGGTGGCCTACGCGGCGACGGCGAAGCAGGGCGGTGCGCCCATCGGTCGCTTCCAGCTGGTGCAGGCGATGCTCGCGGACATGCACGCCGAGCTGCTGGCCGGCCGCAGCATGGTGCGCGAGGTGGCCGAGCGCTACGACAGCGGCGAGGACATGTCCATCGGCCCGTCGTCGGCCAAGCTCTACTGCACCGAGATGGTCGCCCGCGCGACCGACAGCGCCGTGCAGATCCACGGTGGCATGGGCTACCTGCGCACCACGCCGGTCGAGCGCTTCTACCGCGACGCCCGGCTGTTCCGGCTCTACGAGGGCACCAGCGAGGTGCAGCGGGTCATCATCGGCGGCGGGCTGCTGCGCGAGGCCGGCATGCCTCGTGGCTGAGCGCCCCGAGCTGACCGCCGAGGAGCGCGGAGTCCGCCGGGACGCCGTCGCGGAGCTCGGCCAGGCGCTGCGGGAACTGGTCGACGCCGCGGTCCGTACCGAGGTGTCGCCGGACCGGCTCGCCGCGGCCACGCGGGCGGCGCGGGAGCTCACCGGACTGCTGTCCGAGGAGCTCCGCGAGGTGCACGAGATCGCGACGGTGGACGACCCGGCGACCGGCGAGCGCTGGTACAGCCCGGTCTACGGCCCGGGGAGCCCGGTGGCGCCGCCCATGGTCGTGGAGGACCTGCCCGAGGAGCGCCGCTGCGTGGGCAGGGTGACGGTCGGCAAGCAGCACGAGGGCCCGCCCGGCCTGGTGCACGGCGGCGTCGTCGCCACCCTGCTGGACCACGTGCTCGCCCGGTCGGCGCGCGCTGCCGGTCACGGCGGGCTGACCGCCACGCTGACCGTCTCCTACCGCCGCCCGGTGCACCTGGGCGTGCCGCTCGTGGTCACCGGCGAGCTGGTCTCGGTCGAGGGCCGCCGGGCCACGGCCACCGCGCGCCTGGTGGCCGAGGACGCCCCGGAGATCACGCTGGCCGAGGGCGAGGCGACGCTGGTCGCCCTCCGCGCCGACCGCGCGTCGGAGGTCTTCGCCCGGACCGGCCGCGACGTGGGGGCGTGGACCAGCCGGTCCTGAGCCGCGGCTACGAGTCGCCGGGGACGGCGAGGTTCGGCTCGACGACCTCCCAGCCGGACCGCACCTCACCGGCGAAGTCGTCCGGCAGCAGCACAGCGCCGCCCTGCCGGCCGGCGGGACCGCGCACGGTGGAGAAGACCCCCGCCTCGGCGAAGCGGGCGTCGTCGGCGCACGACGAACTGGCAGCCCACGCGTCGCCCTCCGCGGAGGGGGCGAGCACGACGACCACGCACCACGGGCGGTCGGCCCGTCCTCGGGCGGCGTAGACGCGGGCGTCTGCTGCCTCGCCGATGTAGCGGATCTCGTCGTACTCCTGCTCGAGCTCGACCCCCGCGGGGATCGCGTCCTCGCTGCTGGTGGGGCGGTCGAACGCGGCGAGGCCGGGATCGGCGGACGAGCTGCAGCCGGCGCTCGTCAGCACGGTGCCGACGGCAAGGGCGACCGCGGTCCTCGATGCTGGTCCCATGGGCCGACCGTAGCGGGGATGCCCGCTCGTCGGCAGGAGTGCGCCGTGCCCAGCCGGTCCTGAGTCGGCGCCCGGGACCCCCGGGTTTCAGTCGGCCCGGGGGCCGGGCACGTTCGCCGGGTCGCCGGCGGGGTCGAGCTCCGGGCCGGACGCAGGCCGCAGCAGCGCGCCGGGCCCGCCGGTGCCGGCGCCCAGCGCGGCGACGAACTGGCGCAGCACGTCGTCGCTGCGGTGGACCGGCGCCCAGTCCAGCAGCGTGCGGGCGCGGGTGGTGTCCAACGCCGGCAGCGACGTGCCCATGTCCAGCCAGCCGGGCTCGGTGGGCACCAGGTGCGCGGCGAAGGCAGCCTGCAGCGGCACACGCACGGCGATCGCGGGCACCGGGATCCGGCGGGTGCCGAGTGCCTTGGCGATGCCGCCGGCGTCCAGGACCGGCTCGGCCGCGATGTTGAAGGGTCCGGGCACCCGGCGGTCGACGATCTGCTCGAGAGCATCGGCGACGTCGTCGGCGTGCACGAAGGAGACCGCCACCCGGGGCAGCGGCAGGGGCAGCAGCCGTGCCACCGAGCCGGGGAGCAGGCGCGCGGCACCGAAGAACAGCGGGCCGAGGAAGTAGCGCCCGATCTCGCTGCCGGCCGCCGGCTGCAGGACGAGGGTCGGGCGGGCGACCGACAGCACCGTGGGCGTCCGGTGCGCGAGGACCTGGCGGACCACTCGCTCGGCCTCGCTCTTGTCCCGGCTGTACTGCGCGCTGGGGACGCCGGTGGTCGGCCAGTCCTCGGTGACCCTGTGCCCGACGGCACCGGCGGCGTAGGCGCCGATGGAGGACATGTGCAGGAACTGCTGTACTCCGGCGGCGCTCGCGGCACGGGCGACCCGCCATGAGCCGTCGACGTTCACCCGGTGCAGCCGCTCGGGCTCGCGGCCGGGCTGCAGTGCCCAGGCGAGATGGATCACGACGTCCGCGCCGTCCATGAACTCCGCCAGGACGGTGTCGCTGTCCGGCTCCCCGATGTCGGCGGAGAACCAGCGGACGCCGTCGTAGGGCGCCACCTCGGGCGGCACCCGGCGCGCCAGCCCGCGCACCTCCGCGACGCCGCTGCCCGGTGCGGTCAGCCGCCGCAGCAACGCCGTCCCGACGTTGCCGCTCGCGCCGGTGATCGCGACCGTGGCGCCCTTCAGGTGACCCGGTGAGAACTCAGCCATGACCTGCCGCTACCCGGTCGGGGGGGAGCGAACCGGCATCGGCCGGGCGAGCCCGCAGGCCGAGGGAGACCGCGGCCAGGAGCAGCATCGCGCCGGCTCCGGCGACCAGCCCGGCGGGCAATCCGGCACCCTCGGCCAGCCGGGGGAGGAGCAGGTTGCCGAGGATCCCGCCGAGCATGAGCGCCAGCGACTTCGCGGAGATGGTGGTCGAGCGCTGCCCGGCCGTCGTCTGGTGGTGCAGCAGCTGCTGGCGCAGCGGCGAGGAGGCGGCGTTGACCAGGTAGAACAGCGAGTAGGCGGCGGCAGCGAGGACGACGGCGGGGGACAGCGCGAACGCCGCGACGGCGAGCGCGCCGAGTATCGAGGTGACCACGCTGGCCGCGGCCACCGAGCCGCGCGCGGCCCGCCCGAGCGCCGGTGCGAGCAGCGAGCCCACCGCTGCCGCGGCGAAGGAGATCGCGGTGACGGTCCCGAACACGGCCGCCCCCGCTTCCGGGGACCCGGCCAGGTCGGCGATGTGCAGCGGGCCGAGCAGTTCGAGCGAGGTGAGCACCAGGCCGACGAGGAAGGAGCAGGTCAGCAGCAGGCGCAGGAGACGGTCGCGCAGCACGAGCCGCACGGTCGCCGTGATGACCAGCGGTACCTCGCGGATCCCGGACCGCACCGCCGCGAGACCGGACGCCTCCAGGCGCCGGACGGGCACAACGAGCAGCAGCACGGCGAGGACGTGGACGACGCCGAAGGCCGCGGCGAGCAGCAGTGGCAGGGTCAGGGCCGCAGCGCCGCTGCGGTCGACCAGCAACGGGAGCACTCCGCCGAGCACCGCCCCCACAGCCAGCCCGGCGGCATCGGCGGCCGCTGCGCGGGAGAGGCCGGGTGTCACGTCCGCGCCGGGCTCGGTCAGGTGGACGGTGTCCACGTACCAGGACTCGAGCGGGCCGGAGTCCAGCGCCCGGGCCACGCCCTTGAGCGCCCAGGCCACGACGAACAGCTGCATGCTGTCCGCGACCGCCATGGTGAGCAGCGCGGCCACGGTGAACAGGCCGGAGAGAGCGAGGACCGGCCGGTGCCCGACGGCGTCGGCCAGGCCGCCGGTGGGCAGCTCCAGCAGGAGCGTCACGGCGCCGTAGACGGCGATCGTCACGCCGATCTCGGACGGCGAGAGGCCGCGCTCCGTGGCGAGCAGCACCGACACCGGAACGGCCACCCCCACCGGGAGCCACCGCAGCGCGGTCAGCCCGACGAAGCGCCGGCGGGCCTGGTCCGGGCCCAGGACGCCGGTCACAGGGGGTAGTCCTTGAGCGGGATGAGATCGAGCAGGACGTGCACCCGGGCCTGGTCGGGCTCCTCGTTCTCGTCACGCCACCGCTGGACGACGCCGTTCAGCTCGCCGATCAGCTCGCGGGCGCGGGCGGGGGAGAGGCGCAGCGCCCAGTCGTTGAGCGAGGCGGCGGAGCTCCAGTCGTCGTCGAGCTGCTCGCGCTGTGCCCCGTAGGCGGCGAGCAGCCGGCGCTGCTGGGCCACGATGCGGTCGTTCAGCTCGTCGACCAGCTCTCGGCCCCCGGGCCGGCCGACGAACTCGTCGCTGTTCCAGCGGGTGCTGCGGTGCAGGGCCTGCCACCAGCGCTCGCGCGCCGTCCCCTCGCCGGGGACCTCCGCCACGAAGCCGAAGGCGGCGAGTTGCCGCAGGTGGTAGCTGGTCGCCCCGCTGCTCTCGCCGAGCCGGTCGGCGAGCCGGCTGGCGGTGGACGGCCCGTCGTTGCGCAGCGCTCCCAGCAGGCTCATCCGCAGCGGATGGGCGAGGGCGCGCAGGGCGCGGACGTCGTGGACGTCGATGGCGTCGTCGGAGGGCGGCACGGACGGCATGTCGCTCACGGTAGACCGCAAAGAAACCTTTGCAAAGACATCTTTGCACGCCGGGCCGTCGGTGAGGGGACACGCTGATGACGGCGCGCGGCGGGCCGGTGTCTGCTCTCACCGGGGCGCGTCCTCCCTCACCGGAGCGCGTCCTCCCTCACGGTGGGCGGTGAGGGAGGACGCGCCACGATCAGGTTCCCTGATCCCGGCGCAGGGGTCAGGCGGTGCGCGCGTCCACGGGGGTCGGGACGTCGTCGTCCAGCGCCTGGCCGCGGCGTTCGGGCAGGCCCCACGTGGCCAGCGCGCCGAGGACGAAGAAAGCGGCGAAGGTGCCGAACACCAGACCGGTGCCCCCGCCGTCGACGAGGTACGGCACGGCCAGCGGCGCGGCGATGGACGCCAGCCGGCCGAAGCCCGCCGCGGCGCCGGCGCCCGTCGCCCGCAGCACCGTCGGGTAGACCTCCGGCGTCACCGCGTAGAGCGCGCCCCACGCCCCCAGGTTGAAGAACGACAGCACCATGCCGGTGAGGAGGATGGCGGTGTCGCTGTCGGCCGCGGCGAACATCCCGGCCCCCAGGGCCGAGCCGAGGAGGAAGGTCGTCAAGGTGGCCCGCCGTCCCCACTTCTCGATCAGGAACGCGGCCACGGCGTACCCCGGCAACTGGGCGAGGGTGATGTACAGCGTGTACTCGAAGGACCTGGTCAGGTCGAAGCCGTTGGCGACCAGCAGCGAGGGCAGCCAGATGAAGGCGCCGTAGTAGGCGAAGTTGATGCTGAACCAGACGGTCCACAGCGCCGCGGTGCGCGCCCGGGTCCCGATCGCCCAGAGGGCGCGCGGTCCGGGTGCTGCGACCGGCGTCGCCACGGGCGAGGCGACGGCCGGCACGCCCGCGGACTCCTCGAACCGCCGTACCGCGGCCTCGGCCTCCTCGACCCGCCCGCGGGTCTCCAGGAAGCGCACCGACTCGGGCAGCCCCCAGCGGACGACCGCGGCGTAGAGCGCCGGGAGGGCGCCGATGGCGAGCGCCCAGCGCCAGCCCTCGTCGCTGCGCGGCACGACGAAGAAGCCGATCAGCGCGGCCAAGGTCCAGCCGACCGCCCAGAACGCCTCCAGCCAGACGACCACCCGGCCGCGGACGCGCGCCGGGGCGAACTCGCTCACCAGCGTCGAGGCCACGGGCAGCTCGGCGCCGAGGCCGAGCCCGATGAGGAAGCGGAAGACCAGGAGTGCGCCCACCGACCAGGAGAGCGCGGCGGCGCCGGTGGCCAGGCCGAACACCAGCAGGGTCAGCGCGAAGACCTGGCGCCGGCCGATCCGGTCGGCGAGCAGCCCGCCCAGGGTGGCGCCCAGGGCCATGCCGACGAAGCCGATGGAGGCGATCCAGGACAGCTCGGTGTCCGTGATGCCCCACTGCTGCTGGGTGGCCAGCGCCGCGAGGACGAAGGAGATCAGCCCGACGTCCATGGCGTCCAGCGCCCAGCCCAGACCGGAGCCGAAGACCAGCCGGCCGTGCTCGCGGGTGAAGGGCAGCCGGTCGAGCCGCTCGGCCCGGGTCGCGGGGGACGTCGTCGCCGTCATGGGAGTCAGTCTGCCGAGGACCCCGCCCGTCGGCTCGCGCTGGTCAGGACGCCGCGGTGCGCACGTGCGCGGTGACGAGCTCGGCGACGCGGTCCGCGGCCAGCTCGGGGATCCAGTGCGGCACGCCCTCGAGCACCTCCAGCCGGTAGGGGGCGTCGACGAACCGCTCGGTGGCCTCGGTCGCGGCCCGGCCGAGGAAGGCGTCGCCGGTGCTCCACACGTGCAGCGTGGGCACGCGCACCTTCCCGACCGGGTCCCGGCCGGCCCACGGCAGCGCGCGGTACCAGCCCAGCGCCGCGGACAGCGCTCCCGGCTCCTGCATCCGGCCGACGTAGTGGTCGACGACGGCGTCGTCCAGCCCGCCGGAGCGGAGCATCCGGCGCAGCACGGCGCCGTTCCCGGCCAGCAGCAGCCGCTCGGGCAGCAGCGGCAGCTGGAACACGCCCACGTAGTAGGAGCGCAGTCCCTGGTCGCTGGTGACCATGGCCTTGGCCATGGCGGCCGGGTGCGGCACGGACAGGGCGGTGAGGCTGCGGACCCGGTCCGGATGCCACGCCCCGAGGCCCCACGCCACGATGCCGCCCCAGTCGTGGCCGACCACGTGCGCGCTCTCCAGCCCCGCCGCGTCGAGCAGCGCCAGCACGTCGCCCACCGTCTCGCGGAGCCGGTAGTGCGCCCGCCCGCGGGGCCGGGCCATGGGGGAGTAGCCCCGCTGGTCCGGCGCCAGGGTGCGCAGCCCGTGCTGGTGCAGCGCCGGGGCGACGCGGTCCCAGGCGGCGGAGTCCTGCGGGAAGCCGTGCAGCAGGACGACGGGCTCGCCGTCCCCGGGGCCGGCGTCACGGACGTCGAAGGTCAGGCCGTCGCGGCGGAAGCTGTCCACCCGATGACTGTGCCCCCTTCCCGGCCGGCGCGCACCGCCTGCGGACGCGGTGCGGGGATCCCGGGCGCGGGCGGACGCGGTCAGGGACGATGGGGCGGTGACCGCCCCCACCACCGAGCTGATCGTGCTCGTCGACGACGACGGTCGCGCCGTCGGCACCATGCCGAAGCCGCTGGTGCACCACGGGGAGACGCCGCTGCACCGCGCCTTCTCCGCGTACCTGTTCGACGACGCCGGCCGGTTGCTGGTCACCCGGCGCGCGGACGGGAAGCAGACGTTCCCGGGCATGTGGACCAACACCGTCTGCGGCCACCCCGGACCGGACGAGGGCGACCACGAGGCGATCGCCCGTCGGGCCGCCTTCGAGCTGGGCCTACAGGTCGCCGAGCTCCGCCCGGCGCTGCCCGGCTATCGCTACCGGGCCGAGTTCCGCGGGGTCGTCGAAAACGAGATCTGCCCCGTCTACCTGGGGCGGTACACCGGCTCGCCGGCACCCGACCCGACCGAGGTCGGCGCGTGGGAGCTGCTGGACTGGGCGGCGTTCCGCCGGCGGCAGGAGACCGAGGGCGACGCGTGGTCGCCGTGGTGCCGGGAGCAGGCCCGGATGATCGAGGACGCCGGACTGGTTCCTGCTGCCTGACGGCCCCCTGGCCGACGTCTGGGAGCCGTCGCCCTCGTTCCGGGGTGCGGTCGCCACCGGCCGCGTCGGGAGCTGAGCCGGCCGGCTCCGACCTGCGACCGGTGCGGTTGTCGGCGAGGCTGGGGGGAGTCGATCGGAGCATGACCTGGAGGACCGGATGCAGGAGTCGCTGAAGGGGCGCGTCGCGCTCGTAACGGGAGCCGCGAGCGGGCTGGGCCGGGCCACGGCCGTGGCGCTGGCCGAGGCCGGGGCGCACGTCGCGATCGCGGACATCGACGCGACCGGCAGCGAGGAGACCGGCCGTCTGGTGACCGACGCCGGCGGCAGCGCCGAGGTGGTGGCCCTGGACGTCACCGACGACGAGAGCCGGCGCACCGTGGTCGGCGGTCTCTTCGACGCCCACGGGGACAGCTTCGACATCCTGGTCAACGTCGCGGGCATCGACCGGCCCGGCTACATCACCGACATCGACCTCGCCGACTACCGGCGGGTGCAGGCGGTGAACTTCGAGGGCCCCGTCTTCCTCACCAGCGAGTTCACCAAGCGGGTGCAGCACCTCCCCGAGGGGCGCACCGCCGACGTCGTGCACATCGTGTCGCTCTCGGCGATCACCTCCGGCAGCGGCGCCATCGCCTACAACGGCTCGAAGGCCGGCTTCCTCAACGCGACGCGGTGCATCCAGCGGGAGCTGCGGGAGAAGGCGGTGACCCAGCCCGACGGGAGCGAGCGGCCCTTCCCGTGCCGGGTGCAGTCGGTCATCCCGGCGGCCATGGACACGCCGATGATGGAGCAGTGGGGGATCCCCGGTCACCTCATGATGCCGCCGTCGGCGGTGGCCGAGATGGTGCGCACCCTCGTGCTGCTGCACCCCTCGGCGTTCGTGCCCGAGATGCAGATCGTGCCGCGTCTCGAGCCCAACTTCCCCCGCTGAGCCCGGCGGGGGTGAGCGCCGTGAGCATGGCCGGACCGGACGGGAGCGACCCCGAGGACAGGACGACGGCCGCCGCCGACGCACTCGGGTCCGGCCCGCGGTTGGGGCCGGGCGACCTCGCACCGGACGAGGAGCGCCTGCTGGCCGCCCTGGAGCGGGATGCCCGTGGGCTGCCCGAGATCCCCGTGCGGGACACGATCCCGGAGGTCAAGGACAGCGGGCGGGTGGCTCCGGCGCCGGACAACGGGCTGGCCCCGTTGTTCGCCGCGCCCGAGCTGGAGGACTGAGCGCTAGGGCCGGCACGGGCGGACGCAGGCCGCGACGAGCGCGACGTCGTCCTCGGCGCCGTCGGGCAGCAGCCGTCCGAGCAGGGCGTCGCACAACTCGGCGACCGGGCGGTTCCCCAGCTCGGCCAGCGCCTCGGCGAGCAGATCCACGCCGTCGTCGAAGACCTGGTCGCGGCGCTCGACGAGCCCGTCGGTGTAGAGCAGCAGCGTGCTGCCGGGCTCGAGCAGCACCTGCTGCTCGGTGCGCGGCCGCGAGGCGTCGACGCCGAGGAGCAGGCCGGGCCGGGGCGGGTCGAGCACCTGCACGCGACCGTCGGGACCGCGGAGCAGCGGGGGCAGGTGCCCGGCGCTCGCCCAGCGCAGCAGGGTGGCGCCGGCGGCCCCCTCGGGTCGCTCGAGCCGGCCGACCAGCACGGTGGCCAGGGCGCCGAGGTCGAGCCCCTCGATCGCTGCGTCGAGCTGGCCGAGCACCCCGGCCGGACCGGCGCCGCCGGAGTAGGCGATTCCGCGGAGCAGGCCGCGCAGCTGGCCCATGGTGGCCGCCGCGTGGGTGTCGTGGCCGGCCACGTCGCCGATGACCAGGATCGTCGAGCCGTCGGGCTGGTCGAAGACGTCGTACCAGTCGCCGCCCACCTGCGCCTCGCGGGCGGCCGGCACGTAGCGGACGGCGAGCTCGAGACCGGCCGGCTGCACCGGATCGGTGAGCAGGCTCCGCTGCAGCGTCTCCGCGGCGCGCACGACGCTGCGCGACCGGGCGTAGAGCGCCTCCAGCAGATGGGTGCGCAGCTCGGTGGCCTCGGCCACCTCCTCCGGCGTCCACGGCTCCGACCGCCCGCGCACCGACTCGCGCCAGCGCTCGAAGGACTTGCGCGGGCTGAGCCGGATCCCGTCGCCCTCACGCTCCGCGATGGCCTTGTTGTGCGGATCGCCGCCCCAGTCGATGTGCCGCACCGACTCGCCGCGGAGCCACAGCACGAACTGCCCCTCCGGCAGCGGCAGCACGAGCGCGCCGCAGGCCAGCTCCTGGGGTGCGCCCAGCTGCGGCGCGTCCCGGTGCAGCGACTCGGTGGCGACGACGTCGTCCTCCCGGGCCGCGGCCCAGGCGGCGACCGCCTCGGCGATCTCGAGGGGGATCTCGCTCCCGGCCCCGCGCGTCTGCCCCTGGAGGCGGACGACGACGCCGTCAGCGGGCAGCAGATCGAGCAGGCTGGGGGAGCCGAGCAGGGTGTCGGTGAGGGTGCGGTCCTCGTCCAGCGAGGCCGCGGTCAAGGAGGTCAGCGTCGAGCGCACCCGGAGGCCGCGGCGCACCTCGTCCTCCTGGGCGCGGTCCACCAGGCGCAGCGAGAGCGTCGAACCGAGGAACTCCGCCGCGGCGCGGGTGGCGTACGGCGGGGCGTGCGGGCCGCTGTAGTGGTGGCAGGCGATGAGGCCCCAGAGCTTGTCGTCGCGCAGCAGCGAGATGGACATCGAGGCGCGGACGCCCATGTTGTGGAGGTACTCGACGTGGATCGGGGAGACGCTGCGCAGGGTGGAGAAGGTCATGTCCAGCGGCCGCCCGCTGGCCGGGTGGTCGGTCGGCCGGACCGGCGAGGGCACGTAGTCCACGTCGGAGATCAGCCGGATCCAGTTCTTCTCGTACAGGGCCCGGGCCTGGGCGGGGATGTCGGACGCCGGGTAGTGCAGTCCGACGAAGGAGTTGAGGGATTCCGCTCTGGCCTCGGCCACCACCTCGCCGTTGTAGTCGGCGTCGTAGCGGTAGACCATCACCCGGTCGAAGCCGGTGAGGCCGCGCACCGCCTGGGCGGTGATGTCGTACAGCTCCTGGAGCGACGAAGCCCGGTTGAGGTCGGCGATCGTCCCGCGCACCGCCTGGTAGGTGTTCGGGAAGGAGAACGGCCGCGGTCCGCGCGCCGGCTCCAGCTCCACCACGAGGCTGGTGCTCGGCGTGCCGCCGGTCGCCGCGCCCCGGCCGCGGGGCCGCTCGCCCTCGACGATCGCCCGGTGCAGCAGGGCGTCGACGGGCACCTGCTGGCCGCGGACCTCCAGGGTGACCTCGACCGGGTTGCGCTCGCGCAGGTCGCCGAAGGCGCTCGCGGAACGGATCACGGCGCCCGCGGCGGCTGCGCCGAGGACGTCGGCCAGCGGGCGACCCAGCGCCTCCTGCCAGGGCACGCCGGTCAGCTGCTCGAGGTTCTCCGACGCCTGCTCGACCACGTGGTGGGGGTCGCTGACGGCGAGGAGCACCCCGCGCGGCTGGATGCTGCCCGGCACGTGGATGGGCTCGCGCTCGCAGTTGTCGAGATCGACCGGGGTCCCTGGTGCCAGGAAGTCGATCTCCGGGTCCCGGGTCATGCCGGGAGGCCGGTCATCGCGGTGGGCCGGCACCAGCCGGCCAGCGCCGCGAACGTCGTGCGCGCCGACTCGAGCATCGCGCGTGCGTCGCCGCCCTCGGTGATCCGGAGGCGGGTGGTCCGGCGGAACGCCGCCCACATCGCGCCGGTCTCGCTGCCGTAGGGGGAGAAGGCGCGGATCGTGACGCCGGCCAGTTCGGGCAGCGCGGCCAGGTGCCGGTCGATGAAGACCCCGCCGAGCGTCGACCCCTCGAGCACGTACATCCGGCCCAGGGCCTCGTCCGTGCCCAGGACCGGCGGGAGCAGCGGGAACCGGTCCGACGCCCGCGCTCCCAGGCCGCGCAGGTCGGCCGCGAAGAGGGACGCGCGACGCCGGCGTGCCCACTCGACCCGCTCCGCGTCGTCCGGACAGCGGACCGCCCACTCGTCGAGACCGGCCTCGGCCGCGCACCAGAAGCCGTGCATCGCGTCCAGCACCTGGGCGAGGCGGTGCCGGCTCAGCGACGGGTCGAGCAGGTCGAGGGTGCGCTCGACGTCCTCGTGCTCGGCGGCGGTGCCCGTCCGGAGCAGGCGCAGCACGTCGTCCGTGCCGCGGTCGTCCCGGAGCGCATCGTGGTTCCCCGCAGCCATCGGGTCGAGGGTAGGTGCCCACCGGCGGTATCGGCGCGCTGGGGCGGGACTCCCGGCGTGAGGAGCCCCTCAGCCCGCAGTGGCCGGCCAGGTCACCGCTCCGCCGCTCCCCACGACGGCCCCCGCGGACGGGCGGTGCGGGGCGAGCCGGCCGTCGGGCATCAGGTGGGTGACCGCTTCGCCCCGCCCGAGCACGGCGACGTCGGCGATCAGTCGCCGGTGGCACCGCCACCACACGCTCTCGCTGCACATCACCGCGACCGTCGCGGTCCGGGCGACGGCGAGCACGTCGTCCAGCCCGGCGGCGAACTCCGGCGTCCGGGTGTGCGCGGCGTACGCGGCGAACTGGGCGACGGTCCACCAGCCGTCCTCGACGGGAGCGTCCTTGGGCAGGCTCCGGCGGCCGCCGAGCCGCGCGTCCCACCGGTAGTCAATGCCCTGCGCGGGCAGCCACTGCTCGAGCGCCTCGCGGCGCACGTCCGGGTTGACCCGGCTGCCGGGGAAGCGGCGCACGTCGACCAGCACGGCGATCCCCGCGTCGGCGAGGGCGGCACCGAGCTCGGCGCGGTCGCGTGGGCCGTGGCCCACCGTCAGCAGTGGCACGGCTCATGCCTACCCGTGCGCGGCGGGGGCAGCGCGCCGGTCATGCTCTACAGGTGAGCGAGGCAGGAGTGCGGGAGCGGACGTCGCTGTGGCGGTCGCGCGGGATGCAGGCCCTGATCGGGGTGACGTTCCTCGGTTTCGCGAGCTACTGCCTGACGCTGGCCTCGCTGCCGGTGTACGCGGTGCAGGGTGGCGCCGCGGAGAGCACCGCGGGGGTCGTCACCGCCGTCTTCCTGGTCGTCACCATCGCCGTGCAGGCGACGATCCCGGCGCTCACCGCCCGGTTCGGTGTGGGGCCGGTGCTCGTCGTCGGGCTGGTGGCCATGGGGGTTCCGTCGCCGCTCTACGTGCTCGACGACGGCGTGGGCTGGATCAGCGCGCTCTCGGCGGTCCGGGGCGCGGGCTTCGCCGTCCTCACCGTGCTGGGTGCGACGTTGTCCGCGCAGGTCGCCCCACCGGACCGGCGCGGGGAGTCCATCGGCCTGTACGGCCTGGCGATCGCGATCCCCAACATGGTCGCGGTGCCCGGCGGGGTGGCGCTCGTGCTGGGCGACTCCGTGGCCTGGCTGTCCTGGCTCGGGGCCTCGCCGCTGCTGGGCATCCCCCTGGTGCCCCTGCTGATGCGCTCGGTGGGCCCCCAGGCCCTGCCGGGAGCGGCCGGGACCAACCGGGCTGCGGTGCTGGCGGCCCTGGCCCCCTCGCTGGTGCTGTTCGCGGTGACGATGGCCGGTGGCGGGGTGGTGACCTTCCTGCCCATCGAGCGTCCCGACGGCGTGCTGGTCACGGTGGCCCTGCTGCTCTTCGGCGCGACCGGCGCGGTGACCCGCTGGCGGGCGGGCATGCTCGCCGACCGGGTGGGTGTCCGGCTGCTGCTGCCGCTCGCCGTCGTGCTGGCGGCGGTCGGACTGGTCGCCGTGGCCGCAGGACTGGTCGCCGGGGATGCGTGGGTGCTGATCGGCGCCGCGGTGTTCGGCATGGGCTTCGGCGCCGTGCAGAACCTGACGCTGCTGTCGTCCTTCATCCGCGCCGGCGAGTCCGGGACGACCGCGGCGAGCGCGATGTGGAACGCGTCCTTCGACGCCGGGACGGCGACCGGTGCCCTGGCCCTCGGTGTGCTGGCCGCCGGCATCGGCCTGGACTGGACCTACGTCGTGGTGGCCGCGGCCCTCGTCACGCTGCTGCCCGTGGCGGCCGCGGCGGCGCGTCCCATCCGCGGGCGGGCTCAGCTCCGGTAGCGCGCCGCGGCGGCGTGCAGGGAGCGGATGAAGAGGATCTCCTCGCCCGACCGGCGCAGCCAGGCGCGCAGCCCCTCGACGTCGCCGCGGGCGCGGTCGCGCTGCTGGGCGATGGCCACCTGCCGGGTGCTGGCCTGTGCCCGCTGCGCGGTGGGGAGCGCGCGGCCCTCGGTGCGGGCGATCGCGGTCAGGCCGGCGCCGAGGTAGGCCAGCTCACGCACGTCGGTGAGCTCTCCGAGCAGGGCATCGGCGGCCGCCGGGTCCTCCGCGGCCAGCAGGAGCAGGAACTCGTCGGCGCGGCGGCGGCCCTCGGCGGCCGGATCAGGAGACGTCACGACACCACTGTCCCCCGGCCGGGGCGGCCGGGGGACAGGTGGGTCGGAGACGGGTGGAAGGCCGGGCGGGTCAGGCGTCGCGGCGCTGGAAGACCAGGTAGCCGAGCAGGAGCAGCACGGCGACCTCGGCGCTGAACACCGCGAAGCCCGTCCAGGCGTCGAGCAGGTCCGGGTTGAACGGGCGCGGCACCGCCACGGAGGACCCGGCGTTGCCGGGCATGAGCTTGGTGGTCCACTCGCCCCACGCACCGGGCAGCAGCATCACCATGTTGCCCACGACGAAGACGACGCCCAGCACGATCGAGAGCGCCGCCGCGGTGTGCCGGACGAGCAGCCCGACGGCCGCGGCCAGCAGTCCGAGCCCGGCCATGTACAGGCCGCTGCCGAACATGGCCCGCAGCACGTTCTCCTCGCCGAGCGTGATGCCGATGCCCTCGTTGGTGAAGAACCAGTTGCCGGCGAAGTAGCCGGCGAAGGCGGTGACCGTGCCGGCGACGAACAGCGTTCCGCAGAGGACGACGGCCTTGGCGGCCAGCACCGCTCCGCGCCGGGGCGTCGCGGCCAGCGTCGCCCGGATCATCCCGGTGCCGTACTCGCTGGTGACCGTCAGCGTCCCCAGCACGATGGCGGTGACCTGCGCGAACGTCATGCCGAAGGTGATGAACGAGCCGGGGGACTCGTCGGCCTCGGCGCTGGCCAGCCACTCGGCATTGGCCGCGCAGATCAGCGCGGTCAGCCCGACTCCCAGCACGAAGAGCATCACGACCGACCACGCGGTCGAGCGCACCGACCAGAACTTGATCCACTCCGCGCGCAGCGTGGAGCCGAAGCCCGGGCGGGTGCCGGGCACGTTGCGGCGCGGGTCCAGCACGACGGTGCTGCTGGTGGCGGTGACGGTCATCGGGAGGCTCCAGCCGGGGTCTGCACGGCGGCCGAGTACTCGACGCTCGCGGCGGTCAGGGTCATGAAGGCGTCCTCGAGCGAGGAGCGCACCAGGGTCAGTTCGTGCAGGTACAGCCCCTTGTCGCCGACCAGCTCGCCGACGGCCGCGGCGCCGAGCCCCTGGACGTGCAGTTCGTCGCCGACGGGCGCGACCTCGGCGCCGGCACCGCGCAGCAGGTCGGTGACCTGGCCCTGCTGGGGCGTGCGGATGCGGACGTAGGAAGTGGCGTGCTCGGCGATGAAGTCGGGCATCGAGCAGTCGGCGAGGATCCGGCCGCGGCCGATGACGACCAGGTGGTCGGCGGTCAGCGCCATCTCCGACATCAGGTGGCTGGAGACGAAGACCGTGCGCCCCTCGGCCGCCAGCTGCCGGGCCAGGGTGCGCACCCAGCGGATGCCCTCCGGGTCCAGGCCGTTGACCGGCTCGTCGAGGACGACGACGGGCGGGTCGCCGAGGAGGGCCACCGCGATGCCCAGCCGCTGACCCATGCCGAGGGAGAACTTGCCGACGCGGGTGCCGGCCACCGCCTCCAGGCCCACCAGGCCGATGACCTCGTCCACCCGGGCGACCGGGATGCGGTTGCTGGCGGCCAGCCAGCGCAGGTGGTCGCGGGCGGAGCGGCCGGGGTGCAGGGCCCGGGCCTCGAGCAGGGCACCGACCTCGCGCAGCGGCGCGGGGGAGTCGCGGTAGCGGCGGCCGTTGACGGTCACGCTGCCTGCGGTCGGCCGGTCCAGGCCGAGCACCATGCGCATCGTCGTCGACTTGCCGGCGCCGTTGGGGCCGAGGAAGCCGGTCACCCGGCCCGGGGCGACGGTGAAGGTGACGCTGTCGACGGCGGTCTTGTCGCCGTACTTCTTGGTGAGGCCCGAGACGCTGATCATGGCCGCGCCCCGCTGGTCTGGATCCGTGGAGTCATGCCGAGGAGCCTCGCGGCGCGAGGCTCCTCGGCACATCGGGGAGCGCCCTGATCGGACCCTGAACCGGCCCCGACCGGCCGACCAGGGCAACCCCCGGGGGGTGCGCTCAGGCGGTGCTCACCCGCCCGTCTGCACCACCGTTCCGCCGGCCGGCGTCCAGGTGATGGAGCCGTCCTGGAAGTCCGACCGCCGGCCGCCGTCGATGCTGTACTCGTCGCTGGTCGGGAAGCCGAGCGCGGAGTTCTCCCAGCCCAGCTCCGCCCATCGGGCGCGGATGGCGCCGTGGACCTCGTGCGCGCCGGTCGACGGCGACCAGTAGATCGACCCGCCCTGGAAGTGGTTGTAAGCGCCGGGCTTGGTCGGGGTGGGCAGCTCGTCCGTGGTCGGGAAGCCGAGGAAGCCGTTCTCCCAGCCCAGCTCCGCCCACCGGCCGTGGATGGCGCCGCGCACCTCGTGCGCACCGGTCGACGGCGACCAGTAGATCGACCCGTTCTGGAAGTGGTTGAAGGCGCCCGTCTTGGTCGGGGTGGGCCGCTCGTTCGTGGTGGGGAAGCCCAGCCGGGAGTTCTCCCAGCCGAGTCGGCTCCACACCTCCCGGACGGCTCCGCGGACCTCGTGCGCACCGGTCGCGGGAGACCAGTAGACCGACCCCGTCTCGAAGTGGTTGAAGGCGCCCGGCTTGCGCGGGGTGGGCAGCTCGTCGGTGGTCGGGTAGCCGACCTCGGACCGCTCCCAGCCCAGGGCGGACCAGGTGCCGAGGATCGCGCCCCGCACCACGTGTGCGCCGGTCTGGGGCGACCAGTAGATGGAGCCGTTCTCGTAGTAGGTGAAGGCGCCCCGGCCGTCCGGCGTCGTGCGCTCCTCGGTGACGGGGCTGCCCAGGATGCTCGCCGGACCGCCCAGCGCGTTGTAGTGCATCTGGATCCGGCTGTTGGTGAAGGCCCGGCCGGCCGGGTCGGTGAAGGCGTAGCCGCGGGAGGCGTAGGAGTCGATGATCCGGTTCA
The DNA here is from genome assembly GCF_054051075.1 of Blastococcus sp. SYSU DS0617. Lineage (NCBI taxonomy): Bacteria > Bacillati > Actinomycetota > Actinomycetes > Geodermatophilales > Geodermatophilaceae > Blastococcus > Blastococcus sp. SYSU DS0617. The sequence goes on along the minus strand of NZ_JBJHAO010000017.1, from coordinate 54,017 downwards.
GGGCGTCGACGGTGTTCTGCCGGTAGTTGGTGGGCGGCCCGTCGTGCAGCAGCACGATCGGGTGCGCGTACACCGGGTTGGTCGCCCGCTGCACGATCGTGTCCTGGTACGAGGGGCTGGGGCTCGAGGGGGCGGCCCAGTCGCGGGTGTCGTTGGACCAGTCGGCGATGGTCATCCCGCGGGCCCACGCGAGGTCCTTCACCGAGTTGCTGTGGTGCGAGCCCCCGGGTCCGCGGAAGAAGCAGGGCCGGACCCCCGCCGCCGCGTAGATCGCCGCCGAGGCGCGGTCCATCTGGGCGGCCTGCGCCTCGCGCGAGAGCGTGTCGAGGTCCGCGTGGGTGTCGGTGTGGTTGCCGATGGTGTGACCCTCGGCGACGATCCGCCGCACCAGCTCCGGGTGGTCGTCCACGTGCCGGCCCAGCACGAAGAACGTCGCGTGGATGCCCCGCGCCGCCAGGATGTCGAGCACCTGGGGCGTCCAGCGCGGGGAGGGCCCGTCGTCGAAGGTGAGTGCGACGTTGCGGGTGTGGGTCGCCGGGGTCTGGTCGAGGACCTGCCTGATGGGCGGTGGGCAGTCGTTGGTCGCCCGCACGGAAGGTGCGGTCAGCACACCGGAGAGCAGGGCCGCCACGAGCAGCACGGCGAAGGCCGCGGCTCGCGGGACGTATCGGGTGGACCAGGTGTGCACCACGGCCTCCTGGGATCGACGTCATCGTCCGGGCGACAGCCTTGCAGCGGGACGGACCGTCGCTCCAGGGCCTTCGGCGTTCGTCATGAGATCGTCGTGTCGTTCCGGCACGTTGACGCCGGCCGTCCTCCGGAGCGCCTAGGCGATGCGGGCCAGGCCGGGGCGGAGCAGTCGGCGCAGCTGCCGGGCGGCCGACTGCCCGGCGCGGTTCGCCCCGATCGTGCTGGCCGACGGGCCGTAGCCGACCAGGTGGATGCGCGGCTCACCGGCGACCTGGGTCCCGTCCATCCGGATGCCGCCGCCCGGTGCCCGCAGCTGCAGGGGGGCGAGGTGCCCGACGGCGGCGCGAAATCCGGTGGCCCACAGGATTACGTCGGCGTGGATCGACGTCCCGTCCGCCCACTCGACGCCGTCCGGGGTGATGCGGTCGAACATCGGCCGGCGCTGCAGCACGCCGCGGTCGAGGCCGTCGCGGATGTAGGGCGTGGAGGTGAGCAGCCCGGTGAGGCCGACGACGCTGCCGGGGCGGCGGCCCTCGCGCACCGCCTGCTCGACCTGGGCCACCACCGCGCGGCCGGCGTCCTCGTCGAAGACGCCGTCGCGCCACACCGGCTCGCGCCGGGTGACCCAGGTCGTGGAGGTGACCCGGCTGATCTCACCGAGCAGCTGGGTGGCCGAGGCGCCGCCGCCCACGACGACGACGTGCCGCCCGCGGAACTCCTCGGGCGTGCGGTAGTCGACGGTGTGCAGCTGCCGGCCGCGGAAGGTCTCCTGGCCGGGGTAGCGCGGGACGAACGGCCGGGTCCAGGTGCCGGTGGCGTTGACCACGGCCCGGGCGGTCCACGTGCCGGCGTCGGTCTCGACGCGGAAGCGGTCGTCGTCGGTGCGGCGGACGGCGGTGACCCGCACCGGCCGGATCACCGGCAGGTCGAAGGAGCGCTCGTACTCGGCGAAGTAGGCGGGCACCGACTCGACGGCCGGCGCCGTGTCGTCGTCCGGGGTGAACGGCAGGCCGGGCAGGTCGTGCACCCGGTGCGTGGTGGTGAGGGTGAGCGAGGGCCAGCGGTGCTGCCACGCGCCGCCCGGCGCGTCGTCGGCGTCCAGGACGACGAAGCCGGTGTGCGGCTCGAACCCCTGGCGGAGCAGCCCGTACGCCGTGGACAGCCCGGCCTGACCGGCCCCGATGACGACGACGTCGACGTCGCGCGGGCCCGGCGTGCTGCTCATGCCCGGACAACCCTGACCCCGGTGCCGACCTTCCCGGGCCACCTGTCGGAGGGACTGTCCTGTCCACGAGTGGCTGATCGGGTGCGCCTGCTGGTCCTCCGAGCGGAGCTGGGCCATCCTTCGCCCATGACCGGACGGGCAGCGACATGGCGGTTGGCGGGCGAGATCGGCTGGCTGCTCGTCTCGACGACCCTCTTCATCGTCATCTCCGCGAATGAAGAGAGCCAGCACTGGCGGGTGGCCTGGCTTGTGCTGCTCACCGTGAACATCGCGGTGACCGGTTACCGGATCGGCCGCATGGGACGCCGGCTCCGGGCCGGGAAGTCCAGCGCGTGAGTCACCGCAGCCGACCCGGAGGGGCTGCGGCGTTGTGGTCCGTCCGCTTCGCCCGGCGTCAGACAGTGCGGGCGAGGGTCCACACGACGCTGGTGCCCGTGTGGCCCGGTGCGTCGATCGAGTGCGGCTCTTCGCCGATGCGCTCGTAACCCAGGCGTGCGGCGATCGACCCGCTGGCCGCGTTCGCTCGGTCGTGGCGGATGCGGACGATCTCGCATCCGGCCTCGAGGGCAGCCTGCGTGAGAGCAGCTGCCACCGCCGAAGCAATTCCCTGACGGACGTGCTCTGCGTGTACCCAGAAACCGATGGATGCCGTGCGGTCATCGACAGGATCGATGCTGCACCCGCCGATCACCTCGCCGGCGCGAATGATCCCGTACTGGAACCGTTGCCCCGTGAAGAACGCCTCCCGGCACTGTCCGATCCACGACCGCCGGAATGCAAGGTCCGCGGGGTCGGTCGTGGCGAACGGCATGAACGGTGCGAGGTGGTCCCGGCTCTCGTCGATTGCGCGTTGGAGTGCCTCGGCGTCGTCCTCATCGAGCAGCCGAAGCTCGAGGTCGGTGCCCGCGGTCACAGCGACGGGCGGAGTCTGCATGCCCAGATGATGGCCGGGCTGCAGGTCGGCCGAGGCAGGGCTTCCGCTCGCGCTCACTGCTGATCACGTGGGTCAAGCCACCCGGTGATGAGGGCTCGGTCCCACCTGGCCGGAAGGGCGACATGTCGCGGGGAGCCGAGGTGCCCCAGCGGCCGACGTGGGGAGCGCGTGGGGGATCGACTCCCCTGGGAACGACGAAGCGGCGACGTCCGTAGACATCGCCGCTGGTCAGGATCTTGCAGAGTGCGCCATCAGGGACTCGAACCCCGAACCCGCTGATTAAGAGTCAGCTGCTCTGCCAATTGAGCTAATGGCGCGTGTCGCCCGGCTGGCCGGGCAACGAGGGAGAACGATACCAGCGCCGTCCGCCGCCTGGTGCGGGTGGCGGGGAGGGCCTCGCCACACTCCGGCCCCGCCCGATCGCACGTGCGTTCCCGCACGTCGCGGCCCAGGTGTCGTCCCGACGTGGACACTGGTGGGTCCGGCGTCCGTCGAGCGGCGCCGGTAGGGGAGAGGAGTCGCGAGGTGCGACGAGCAGCGGCCGTCCTGGCCGCAGGAACGCTGGTGTTCCTGGCCGGGTGCAGTGGGGACGAGGGATCGAGCGGATCGAGCGGCTCGGCCGCCGGGGTCCCTCCGGCGAAGGTCACCGTCGCGCCGTCCGACGGCGCGGTCGACGTCGCGCCGCTGACCCCGCTGGAGATCTCCGTCATCGACGGCGAGCTCGCCGACGTGACCGTGGTGGATGGCGCGGGCGCTCCCGTCGAAGGCGCTCTCGCCGAGGCGCAGGACGACACCGGCCCCGAGGTATGGGCGCCGGAGACCCCGCTGGCCTACGGCACCAGCTACACGCTCACCGCGACGGCGACCAACGAGGCCGACAACGAGACCGAGGTCTCCACGACGTTCACGACCGTCACCCCGGAGACCCTCTCCACGCCGGGGATCGGTCCGCTGGACGGCACGACGGTCGGCGTGGGCATGCCCATCCGGGTCTACTTCGACGACCCGGTCGCCGACAAGGCCGCCGTCGAGAGCAACCTCGTGGTCACGAGCTCCACCCCCACCGACGGCGTCTGGAACTGGCTCAGCGACAGCGAGGTGCACTTCCGCCCGTCGCAGTACTGGCCGGCGAACATCGAGGTCACCCTGGACGCCCAGCTCTACGGCGTCGACTTCGGTGACGGCGTCTGGGGCGAGAAGAACCGCACCATCGATTTCTCCATCGGCGACCGGCACGTCTCGGTCGCGGACGCCGCCACGCACACCATGGAGGTCTACGACGGCGACGAGCTGGTCCAGACCTTCCCGATGAGCGCCGGCGGCCCGGAGTTCCCCAGCCGCAACGGCCCGCACGTGGTCACCGAGCTCAACCGCAACCGGGTCATGGACTCCAGCACCTACGGCGTCCCGGTCGACAGCCCGAACGGCTACCGGACGCCGGTCGAGTACGCGGTCCGGCTGTCCAACAACGGCGAGTTCGTGCACGCCGCCCCGTGGTCGGTGGCCGACCAAGGGCACCGGAACGTCTCGCACGGCTGCATCAACCTGTCCACGGAGCGGGCGGCCTGGTTCTTCGACTTCTCCCAGCCCGGCGACATCGTCGAGATCAAGAACTCCGAGGGCCCGATGCTGTCGCGGACGGACGGCGACATCTACGACTGGGCCATCCCGTGGGGACAGTGGCAGGCCGGCAGCGCCCTGAAGTGAGCCCCGCGCGACTGACCGTGGGACGCGTTTCCCGCCGCTGACCTGCGGGCATCCTCGGCCCGACCGAGGGAGGCGCACCGTGGACACCTGGCTCGTCGTCGTGCTCGTCGTCGTCGTCCTGGCGGTGATCGCGGTGCTGGCCCTCTACCTGAGCAAGCGCTCCCGCATCTCCACCGCCCGCCAGCGCGAGCAGGCACGCGAGCAGCTGCAGGAGGCGCAGGTCCGTTCCGCCCGTGCGGACAGGGAACAGGCGCTGGCGGAGGAGCAGGCGGCCCGCGCCCGCCGCGAGCTGGCCGAGGTGCAGGAGCGCGCCGCGCTGGCGGAGAAGGAGGCGCGGGAGCTCGCCGCCCGGGCCGACGAGGACCGCACGGCCGCCGAGGAGCTCCGGGCCCGAGCCCGGAAGGCAGCCCCCGACCTGGTCTCCGGCGACGGTGCGACCGCCGGCCACGGTGGCACGACCGCCGGCCGGCACGCCGCCGAGCCGGACGGGACCCCCGACCAGGCCGATCCCCGCGGCCCCGGCGGTGCCACCCGCCGCTGAGTTCCGTCCCGACCGGCGGTCTCCCCTCCCGAGACCATCCATCCGGGAGGGGCACCATGACCCATCTGCTCGCGATCGGCACGCGCAAGGGGCTGTGGCTGGCCCGCAGCGACGACGACCGGCGCACCTGGACCGTCGGGGAGCCGCACCTGCTCGCCCAGGAGGTCGCGGCGGTGTGCATCGACGTCCGCCGGCCCCGGCCGCGGATCCTCGCCGGTATCCAGTACGGCCACTGGGGCCCGTCGGTGGTGTGGTCCGACGACCTGGGCGCCGGCTGGCAGGAGACCGACTCCGGCGCCGTCCGCTTCCCGGCGGACACCGGCGCGGCGCTCGCCCGGGTGTGGCAGCTCCGCCCCGACACCGTCGACCGCCCCGACGTGGTGTGGGCCGGCTGCGAGCCGCACTCCCTGTGGCGCAGCACCGACGGCGGCTGCAGCTTCTCCCTGGTGCGCGAACTGTGGGACCACTCGCACCGGCCCACCTGGGAGCCCGGCGCCGGCGGTGGCGCCGTCCACACCGTCCTGCCGGACCCGCGCACCGACCGGGTCACGGTCGCGATGAGCACCGGCGGCGTCTACGTCAGCGAGGACGGCGTCACCGGCTGGGCGCCGCGCAACCGCGGCATCAGCGCCGTGTTCCTGCCCGAACCGGCCCCGGAGTACGGACAGTGCGTGCACAAGGTCGCCGTCGACGCAGGGGATCCGGCCCGGATGTACGCGCAGAACCACTTCGGCGTCTTCCGCACCGACGACGGCGGCGGCTCCTGGACCTCGATCGCCGAGGGGCTGCCGGCCGACTTCGGGTTCCCCATCGCGGCCTCGCCGTCCACCCCCGGCACCGCGTGGGTGGTGCCGCTCGTGGCCGATATGCAGCGGATGCCCCCGGCCGGGCGGCTGCGCGTGCACCGCACCCGCGACGCCGGCGACACGTGGACCGAGGTGGGCGACGGCCTGCCCGACGGCGCGTGGACCGCCGTGCTGCGGGACGCCCTCTGCGTGGACGATGCCGACCCGACCGGCGTCTACCTGGGCACCCGCGACGGCTGCGTGTACGCCAGTGCCGACGAGGGGGAGACCTTCACCCTCGTGGCCGAGCACCTGCCCGACGTGCTCGCCGTCCGGGCGGTCCGGCTGCCGTGAGGGGTGTCGCATGAGCGTCCAGGTGGTGCTGCCCGGGGCGCTCTCGGACCTGGCCGGCGGCGCCCGGCACCTCGACGTCGACCCGGCGGGGAGCACGCTCGCCGACCTGCTCGACGCGCTGGCCGAGCGGCACCCGACGCTCGGCCGGCGGATCCGCGACGAGACGGGGCGCGTGCGCCGGTTCGTCAACGTCTACATCGACGGCCAGGACGTGCGCTGGCAGGGCGGTCCGGATGCGGAAGTCCCGGACGGCGCGGTCGTGCAGGTGCTGCCGTCGGTCGCCGGCGGCTGAGTGCGGCTCAGAGGGCGGCGAGCTCGGCGCAGGATCCGCACAGCTGCTGGTCGTCGTACCCCTCGGGCGGCCACGGCTGTTGCTCGTCGAGGGAGACGTAGGCGCCGCACAGCGCCTTCCGGCTCTGCCCGCTGACCCGTCCGATGGTGGCGTGGGCCGGGCCGATCTGGCGCGGCTGGAGCCCACCGACGCCGAAGGAGCCGACCATCACGACCGCGTGTGCTGTGCCGTACGCGTAGACGCTGGTCATGCTGCCAGGGTCCGAGCCCGGGCCACCCGGGGCCAGCACCGCCGGGCGCGTGTTCGCCGCACCCGTCACATCCACCCCGCCCGCCTCGCCCAGCGGCCCGACGGCCCCCGGACGAGGTCCGGTTCGCGCTAGGAGCCGAGCGCCGCGGTCAGCGCCGCGCGGACCGCGGCGGTCTCGTCCTCGTCCGCCGGCAGCTGCGGCAGCCGCATCGCCGGCCCCGGGATGAGGCCGCAGAGAGCCAGCGCGAGCTTCGAGCGGAGCGCGCCGTTGCCGGTGCCGGAGATCAGGTCGATCACCGGGAGCACCGACCGGAACACCTCGCGGGCCCGCTCCGGCTCGCCGTCCTCGGCCAGCGCGATGACCTGCGCGAGCCGCTCGCCGACCAGGTGCCCGGCCATGCTCACCAGGCCCACGGCGCCGACCGACAGGAACGGCAGCAGCAGGCTGTCGTCGCCGCAGTACCAGGCCAGGCCCGTCTCCGGCATCAGCCGGAAGGCGGCGGCCGGGTCCTCGGTGGCGTCCTTCACGGCGGTGATCCGCGGGTGCTCGCCCAGCCGGCGCAGCGAGTCGGCGCTCAGCCGCAGGCCCGTGCGGGCCGGGACGTCGTAGAGCATCACCGGCAGGTCACCGGCGTCGGCGACGGCGGTCAGGTGCGCCACCACGCCGTCCTGCGACGGACGGGAGTAGTAGGGGGTGACCGCCAGCAGGCCGTCGGCGCCGGCCTCGGCCGCCTGCCGCGCCATCTCGGCGGCGTGCCGGGTGTCGTAGGAGCCGGCCCCCGCGACGACGAACGCCCGGCCGCCGAGCGCCTGGGTCACCTCGCGGACCAGTTCGAACTTCTCGCGGTCGGACGTCGTCGGCGCCTCGCCCGTGGTGCCGTTGAGCACGAGGCCGTCGTGCCCGGAGTCGACCAGGTGGACCGCGAGGCGCACGGCCGCGTCGAAGTCGACGGCGCCGTCGTCGGTCATCGGCGTGACCATGGCCGTCAGCAGCGCGCCGAACGGTCGTGCTGCGGTGGGGGCGGGCATGGCCCGGGAATCTACTTGCCGCGGGCAGCCGCCCGTCGGGCCCGGCTCGTCCCGCGAGCCCGGAGTGGCGGCGGCACCGGTGTGACCTGGGACTCAGCGGCGCATCCGGGGTCGGTTATGTTCCGGGGCAGCCCCCGTCCGGGGGCGTCGACCCCACCCGGGAGTGGCCGTGCAGTCCTCGCTCTACGAAGCCGAGCACGAGGCGTTCCGCGCGTCGGTGCGCGAGTTCCTCGAGAAGGAGGCCGTGCCGCACATTGCGGCGTGGGAGGAGGCGGGGCAGGTCGACCGCGACGTCTGGCTGGCCGCGGGGGCGCAAGGTCTGCTGGGCATGGACGTGCCCGAGGAGTTCGGCGGCGGCGGGGTCAAGGACTTCCGCTACAACGCCATCCTGACCGCGGAGGTCGGCCGGGCCGGCGCCAGCGGGCTCGGGTTCACCCTGCACAACGACGTCGTCGCCCCGTACCTGACCGACCTGTGCACCGACGAGCAGAAGGCGCGCTGGCTGCCCGGCTTCGTGCGCGGCGAGCTGATCACCGCCATCGCGATGAGCGAGCCGGGGGCCGGCTCGGACCTGCAGGGCCTCCGGACGACGGCGGTGCGGGACGGCGACGACTGGGTCCTCAACGGCCAGAAGACCTTCATCACCAACGGCATCCTCTCCGACCTCGTGCTGGTCGTGGCCCGCACCGACCCGGAGGCCGGCGCCCGCGGCTTCTCGCTGCTCGCCGTCGAGCGGGGCATGCCCGGCTTCGAGCGCGGCCGCAAGCTCGACAAGATCGGACTGCGCGCGCAGGACACCGCGGAGCTGTTCTTCGAGGACGTGCGGGTACCGGCGGCCAACCTCGTCGGGACGGAGGGGCACGGCTTCTTCCACCTCATGAACAACCTGCCCCAGGAGCGGCTGTCGATCGCCGCCGGTGCGGTCTCGGCCAGCCGGATCGTCCTGGACCTCACGATCCAGTACTGCAAGGACCGCACCGCGTTCGGCAAGCCGATCGGGAAGTTCCAGAACACCCGCTTCGAGCTCGCCGAGATGCACACCGAGGTCTCCATCGCCGAGACCTATCTGGAGAAGGCGATCCTCGAGCACAACGCGGGGCGCTTCACCGTCGAGGACGCCGCCATGAGCAAGTGGTGGACGACGGAGCTGCAGAAGCGCGTGGTCGACCGGTGCCTGCAGCTGCACGGCGGCTACGGCTACATGCTCGAGTACCCCGTCGCGAAGGCCTTCCTGAACTCGCGCGTGCAGACGATCTACGGCGGGACGACCGAGATCATGAAGGAGATCATCGGCCGGTCGCTGGGGCTCTGAGGCCCGTGCCCCGCTCCCACCCCGCCCCGTCGTCGCACCGCCCAGGAGGCCGCTCGTGACCGACCCCGACCAGCCCGCCCCGACCGTCCTCATCGAGAACCGCGGCAACGTCCTGCTGATCACGATCAACCGGCCGGAGGCCCGCAACGCCCTGGACCGCGACGTCGCCACCCGGCTGGCCGACGCCTTCGACGCCGCCGAGGCCGACCCGGACATCCGCTGCGTCGTGCTCACCGGCGCCGGCGACCAGGCGTTCTCCGCGGGCGCCGACCTCAAGGCCATGGCCCGCGGCGAGCGGCCGATCGTGCCGGGCCGCGAGCACTACGGCATGGCCGGCTTCGTGCGGCACCCGATGAGCACGCCGGTGATCGCCGCGGTCAACGGCGCGGCGCTGGGCGGCGGCACCGAGCTGGCGCTCGCCGCGGACCTGGTGGTCGCCGCCGAGCACGCCACGTTCGGGGTGCCCGAGGTCAAGCGCGGCCTGCTCGCCGCCGCCGGCGGCGTCTTCCGGCTGCCCGAGCAGCTGCCGCGCAAGGTGGCGATGCGGCTGGTCCTCACCGGCGAGCCGATGAGCGCCGCGGAGGCGCTGCGCTGGGGGCTGGTGAACGAGGTCGTGCCCGCCGCGGACGTGGTGCCGACGGCGCTGCGGCTGGCCGAGGTCGTCGCCGCCAACGCGCCGCTCGCCGTGCAGGCCAGCAAGCGGCTCGCCCTGGGCATCGTCGACGGCGACCGGCCGGCGGAGTCGGCCACCTGGGACCGCTCCGCCGAGGAGATGAGCCGGCTGTTCGCCTCCGCCGACGCGGCCGAGGGCATGAAGGCGTTCGCGGAGAAGCGGCCGCCGCGGTGGACCGCCGGCTGACGCCCTGAGCTGCACGCACGCCGCCGTCGTCCCCCGTTCGGAGACGGCGGCGGTGCCGTCTTCGCAGGTCGCGGGTGAGCACCCGCTCCGGGGGGCAGGTATGCCGGTCATGAGCACCTCCGCGCCGCGCCTCCCCGACGCCCTGCAGGCGCTGCGCGACCTCCTGGCCGACGCGCCCCTGCACCTCGACGTCCCCGGCCGCGACGAGGCGAGCCGGTCGGCCCGGGCCGTCGTCGACCAGATCGACGACTACCTGCTGCCGCGGCTGCGCGACCTCGACGCCCCGCTGCTCGCCGTCGTCGGCGGCTCCACGGGTGCCGGGAAGTCCACCCTGGTCAACAGCCTGCTGGGCGCGCCGGTCACCACCGCCGGCGTGCTGCGCCCCACCACCCGCGCCCCGGTGCTGGTGTGCTCCCCGGCCGACCAGGCCGCGTTCGCCGGCGACCGCGTGCTCCCGGGCCTGGCCCGCAGCACCGGCGAGGGCGAGATCACCGGTGGCCTGCGGCTGGTGGTCAGCGACGCGCTGCCCCCCGGGCTGGCGGTGCTGGACGCGCCGGACGTCGACTCGGTCGTGGAGACCAACCGCGAGCTGGCCGGCCAGCTGCTGGCGGCGGCCGACCTCTGGCTGTTCGTCACCACGGCCGCCCGCTACGCCGACGCCGTCCCGTGGGAGCTGCTGCGCACCGCCCAGGAGCGGGGCACCGCCCTGGCCGTGGTGCTCGACCGGGTCCCACCCGAGGCCGCCGGCGAGATCGCCGCGGACCTGGGCGGGATGCTGCACACCGCCGGGCTGTCCGCGGCGCGGCTGTTCGTGATCGAGGAGCGTCCGCTGACCGACGGCTTCCTCCCCGAGGACCAGGTCGCACCGCTGCGCTCCTGGCTGCACGGACTGGCGGCCGACCAGGAGCAGCGCGCCGCCGTCGTCCGGCAGACCCTGGCCGGGGCACTGGACAGCCTGGGCGGGCGGGTCGACCTGGTCGCCGAGGGGGTGGCCCGGCAGGCGGCCGCGGCCGAGGCGCTGCACGAGGCCGCCGAGCGGGCGTACGCGCGGGCGTGCGCCGACGTGTCCGAGGGCGTGGCCAGCGGTGCGCTGCTGCGCGGCGAGGTGCTCGCGCGCTGGCAGGAGTTCGTCGGCACGGGGGAGTGGATGCGCACCCTCCAGGGCCAGGTCGGCAAGCTGCGCGACCGGCTGACCGCGACGCTCACCGGCCGGCCCTCGGCCGGCGTCGGGCTGCAGCAGGCACTCGAGTCGGGCGTCGAGGTGCTGCTGCGGGACGCCGCCGAGGACGCGGCGGAGCACACGGTCACCGCCTGGCGCGGAACCGCGGGTGGGCAGGGGCTGCTGGCCGGCCGGGGTCGCGAGCTGGAGACGGCGTCGCCGGAGTTCGCGGAGGCGGCCTCGGCCGAGGTGCGCGACTGGCAGGGCACCGTCCTGGACCTGGTGCGCAATGAGGGCGCCGGCAAGCGAACCCGGGCCCGGGCCTACTCGTGGGGGGTCAACGGGGCGGGGGCCGTGGTGATGGTCGCCGTCTTCGCCTCGACCGGTGGGCTGACCGGCGGGGAGGTCGCCGTGGCGGGCGGGACGACGGCGGTGGGGCAGCGCGTGCTCGAGGCGGTCTTCGGCGACTCCGCGGTGCGGGCCCTCGCCGCACGGGCACGGGCGGACCTGGAGCAGCGGGCGAACCGGCTGCTCACCGACGAGCGCGCTCGCTTCGACGCGCTGGTCGAGGCGGCCGCGCCCCCACCGGGCAGCGTCGAGGAGCTGCGCGCCGCGGCGGCCGAGCTGGCCGCGGCCCGGCGGGCGGAGCGATGAGACGGCGGGACCGGGGCGCGCTGCCGCTCGGCGAGCGGCTGGCCGCGCTGCGCGAGGCGGTCGAGGTGGCCGACGGGCGGCTGGACGTCCCGGACGTCGCGCGCGCCCGCACGCTGCTGGCCAAGGCCGGTGCCCGCGAGGCGCTGGGGGACGCGACCGTCGTCGCGCTGGCCGGTGCGACCGGCAGCGGCAAGTCGACGTTGTTCAACGCCCTGTCCGGGGCCGAGGTGAGCACCCCCGGGGTGCGGCGGCCGACGACCGGGGTGGCGCACGCCTCGGTCTGGGGCGAGGCCGGCGCCGACCGGCTGCTCGACTGGCTGGAGGTGCCGCGGCGGCACCGGGTGGCCGACGTGGAGCCGGGGCTGGACGGTCTCGTGCTGCTCGACCTGCCCGACCACGACAGCGTTCGCCTGGAGCACCGGCTGGAGGTGGACCGGCTGGTGGAGCTGGTCGACGTGCTGGTCTGGGTGCTCGATCCGCAGAAGTACGCCGACGCGGCCGTGCACGGCCGCTACCTCGCGCCCATGGCGGGCCACGCCGGGGTGCTGGTGGTGGTGCTCAACCAGATCGACCGGCTCGACGAGCAGGCGGCCGCCGCCTGCCTGGCCGACCTGCGCCGGTTGCTCGACGCCGAAGGACTCGCGGACACGCCCATCGTGGCCACTTCGGCGCGCACCGGCACCGGCCTGGCCGAGCTGCGCACCGAGCTGGGGCGCCGGGTCAGCGCCCGCCGGGCCGCGACCGAGCGGCTGACCGCCGACGTCCGGGCGGCAGCCGAGGCGCTGGTCGTGCACTGCCCGGACGGCGACCTCGGTGCGGGATCGGGGCGCGCGGGCGAGGCGGAGCTGACCGGTGCCCTCGCCGACGCCGCGGGCGTGCCGGTGGTCGCGTCGGCGGTCGAGCGCTCCGCGGTCCGGGACGGCGCGGCGCGCACCGGCTGGCCGGTCGTGCGGTGGGTGCGCAAGCTGCGCCCCGACCCGCTGGCCCGCCTGCACCTGGGTGACGAGCGCGCCCGGTCCTCGCTGCCCGCGGCCGGTGCGGTGCAGCAGGCGGCGATGACCGCCGCGCTCCGGCAGGTGCGCACCACGGCCGGCGACGGGCTCCCGCAGGCCTGGCGCGACGAGCTGCGCCGGACCGCCGACCAGGCGGGGTCGGGGCTGGCCGACCGACTCGACCGGGCCGTGACCGGCGCCGACCTGGGGCCGGTCCGGGTGCCGCTGTGGCAGCGCGCGGTCGGCGGGCTGCAGTGGCTGCTCCTGGCCTGCGCCCTCGGAGGCGCGCTGTGGCTCATCGGGCTCGGCGTCCTCGGCTGGCTGCAGCTCGGCGACGTGCTGCCACTGCCGCGGGTCGAGGGGATCCCGCTGCCCACCCTGCTGCTGGTGGCCGGACTGCTCGGCGGCGCGCTGCTCGCGGCCCTGGCCAGACCCTTCGTCCGGGCCGGGGCACGCAGGAGACGGCGCCGGGCGGAGCAGCGGCTCCACGCACGGGTGGGGGAGGTGGCGCGGACCGAGGTGCTGGCGCCGCTGGAGGAGACGGTCGAGGACGCGCGCGTCTTCTGCGCCGCCGTGCACCGCGCCGGCAGCTGACCGCACCGAGCGCGGGGAACCACGGCTCTCGACCGGCCGTGACAGCCGCTGAACCCCGCGCTCGGCGAACGGGCGGGCGGCCGGGTGGGCTTGTTGCAAGCTGTTTGCAATAGAGTTCCGGCATGCGCGCAACCAGGACCTACGGCCGTCCCGTCGCGGGTGCGGTCGTGCTCGCGACCGCGCTCACCGCCTGCGCGAACTCCAGCCCCTCGACGGCCTCGCAAGAGGCGCCCACCGAGCTGGTGCTGGCCATCGGCGGGGAGTCCGAGGACGGCTACGACCCGACCCTGGGCTGGGGGCGGTACGGCTCCCCGCTGTTCCAGTCGACGCTGCTCGCCCGCGACGAGAAACTCGACGTCGTCCCGGACCTGGCCACCGACTGGTCGGTGAGCGAGGACGGCCTGGTCTGGACGGTCGACCTGCGCGCCGACGCCCGGTTCACCGACGGCGAGCCGGTGACCGCCGCCGACGTGGCCTACACCTTCACCACCGCCGGCAGCAGCGGCGGGCTGACCGACGTCACCGCGCTGCGCGAGGCCGTGGCCGTGGACGACGACACCGTCGAACTCCGGCTCCAGCGCCCGCAGAGCACCTTCGTCAACCGGCTGATCTCGCTGGGCATCGTGCCGGAGCACGCGCACGGCCCCGACTACGCCCGCAACCCCGTCGGCTCCGGGCCGTTCGAGCTGGTCCAGTGGGACGAGGGCCAGCAGCTCATCGTTCAGCGCAACGACGACTACTACGGCGAGCAGTCGGCCTTCGAGCGGATCGTCTTCCAGTTCACCGGTGAGGACGCCTCCATCGCCGCGGCGTCGGCGGGCCAGGTCGACATGGCGGCGGTGCCCGCCCAGCTGGCGCCCACCGCGGTGCCGGGGATGCGCCTGCTCGAGGTGCAGTCGGTCGACAACCGCGGCATCACCTTCCCGTACGTCCCCGACACCGGGCGCACCACCGACGACGGGGCCCCGATCGGCAACGACGTCACCTCCGACGTCGCCGTCCGGCGGGCGATCAACCTCGCGATCGACCGGCAGGCGCTCGTCGACGGCGTCCTCGAGGGCTACGGGTCGCCGGCGACCGGGCCGGTCGACGGCCTGCCCTGGTACGAGCCCGACTCCGCCATCGAGGACGCCGATCCGGCGGGGGCCGAGGAGCTGCTGGAGGAGGCCGGCTGGGTCGACTCCGACGGCGACGGCGTCCGCGAGAAGGATGGCGTCCGCGCGGAGTTCACGCTCCTCTACCCGGCGTCGGACTCGCTGCGCCAGGGGCTCGCGCTCTCGGTGGCCGACATGGTCGCTCCCATCGGCGTCGACATCAGCGCCCAGGGGGAGAGCTGGGACGTCATCGACCAGCGCCTGCACGCCGACGCGGTGCTCTTCGGCTGGGGGCAGCTCGACCCGACGGAGATGTACAACCTGTACTCCTCCAGCCAGGCCGGCGTGGAGTACTGGAATCCCGGCTTCTACGACAACCCCGAGGTCGACGCGCATCTCGACGCGGCGATGACCGCCACCGACCCGGCCGTGGCGGAGGCGGAGTGGCGGGCCGCCCAGTACGACGGCGAGGGCACCGGCTTCGGACCCTCCGGTGACGCCGCGTGGGCCTGGCTGGTCAACCTCGACCACACCTACCTCGTCGACGAGTGCCTCGACCTCGGCGCACCGCGGATCGAGCCGCACGGCCACGGCTGGCCGGTCACCGCGGGGATCACCGGGTGGCAGTGGACCTGCTGACCCGGGTGGCACGGGGGCTGGCCGGCCGGCTGGTCCGGCTGGTGCTGCTCCTGACCGCGGTGGCGACGGCGTCCTTCGCGCTGATGGTCCACTCGCCGGTGGACCCGGTCGACGCCTACGTCGGCGGGGACATCGCGGCCATCGGCCCGGAGCAGCGGGCGCAGATCGCCGAGCGGTGGGGCCTGGACGACCCGCCGCTGGAGCGGTTCGCCACCTGGCTCGGCAACGTGGCGCAGGGCGACCTGGGCCGGGCGCTGTCGTTCAACGCCCCGGTCACCGAGGTGATCGCCGAGCGCTTCCTGCCCAGCCTGGCCCTCATGGCGACCGCGTGGGTGCTGTCGGGCGTCGTCGGCTTCGCCCTCGGGGTGCTCGCCGGCGTCCGGCCGGGCCGGTTCGCCGACCGCGCGGTCTGCTGGTGGGCCTACACGCTGGCGTCGGCACCGACGTTCTGGGTCGGCCTGCTGCTGCTCTACGTCTTCTCGGTGTCGCTGGGCTGGACACCGGTCTGCTGCGCCGTCCCGGTCGGCGTCCTGGCCGACGACGTCACCCTGCTCGACCGGCTGCACCACCTGCTGCTGCCCGCGCTGACGCTGTCGGTGGTCGGCGTCGCGCCGGTGGTCCTGCACACCCGGCACGCGGTGATCGAGGCGATGGCCAGCGACCACGTCGCGTTCGCCCGGGCGCAGGGCGAGTCGACCCGGGGGGTGGTGGTGCACCACGTGCTGCGCAACGCCGCCGCGCCCGCGGTCCTGCTGCAGTTCGCCTCGTTCGGCGAGCTGTTCGGCGGCTCGGTGCTGGCCGAGCAGGTCTTCTCCTACCCGGGGCTGGGCGCGGCGACGACCACCGCCGCGCTCGGGCAGGACGTCCCGCTGCTGCTGGGCATCGCCCTGTTCACCACGGTCTTCGTCTTCGTCGGCAACCAGCTCGGCGACCTGGTGCACCGCCGGCTCGATCCCCGTGTTGCCCATGACCCGGCGCGCACCCGCCGTCCGCGCTGGGGCCGGGGCGAGCCGTGGGAGCCGCTGCTCGACCCTGACCCGATGCCGCCCGCGGTGCCCGAGCCGGCCGGCCGGGGTGCGCGGTGACCGCCACCCTGGAGCGGTCCGGCCGGCGGTTCGCCGACCGGCGGAGCCGCACGCTGGCCTACGTCGGGCTGTCGGTGCTCGTCGTCCTCGGGGTGGTCGTCGCCGGAGGGCTGGCCGCCGACGCCGCGCAGACCACCGACCTGGCCGACCGGAACCTCGGGCCCTCGGCCGCGCACTGGTTCGGCACCGACCGGCTCGGCCGCGACATGCTGGCGCGGACGCTGGCCGGCCTGCGGTTGAGCCTGGTCATCGGGGTGACCGCGGCGATGGTGTCGGCCGGCATCGCCCTGCTGCTCGCCTGCCTGGCCGCCGTGTTCGGCGGCGTCGTCGACCGCGCGGTGGGCTGGCTGGTCGACCTCTTCCTGGCCCTGCCCCACCTGGTGCTGCTGATCCTGCTGGCCTTCGCCCTGGGCGGGGGCACCGGCGCGGTGGTCGCCGCCGTCGCGCTCACCCACTGGCCGACCCTGACCCGGGTGCTGCGGGGGCGGGCGCGCGAGGTCATGTCGTCGGACTACGTCGCGATCTCCCGGCAGCAGGGGCACGGCCACGGCTGGCTCGCCCGCCGGCACCTGACCGGCCATCTCGGCGGGCACTTCCTCGTGGGCACCGTGCTGCTGTTCCCGCACGCGATCCTGCACGAGGCGGCGCTGTCCTTCCTGGGCCTGGGCGTCGACCCGGGGGAGCCCTCGATCGGCATCCTGCTGGCCGAGTCGATGCGCTACCTGACCGCCGGCGCGTGGTGGCTCGCCGTCCTCCCCGGGCTGTGCCTGCTGGTGGTGGTCAAGCTCGTCGACACGATCGGCAGCAACGCCCGCGCGCTGCTCGACCCCCGGAGCCACCACCTGTGAGCGGGGCCGTGCTCGAGGTGCGCGGGCTGGAGATCGACTTCGTCCAGTACGAGCGGGGCCTGCGGCGGCGGACGGTGCGCGCCCTGACCGGCATGGACCTCACCGCGGTCGCCGGGGAGGTCGTCGCCCTGGTCGGTGCCAGCGGCGCGGGCAAGAGCCTGCTGGCGCACGCGGCGCTCGGCCTGCTGCCGCCCAACGCCGTCGAGCGCGGGGACGTCGTCCTCGACGGCGAGCGGCTGGACGCGGCTGCCCGCCGTCGGCACGCGGGCAGGGGCATGACCCTGCTCCCGCAGGCCGCGAGCTTCCTCGATCCGCTCAGCCCGGTGGGCCGCCAGGTGCGCCGCTCGGCGCGGCTGGCCGGCTCCGACGACCCCCGGCGTGCGGCGGCCGACGCACTCGAGCGCCGTGGACTGGGCCCGGAGGTGCTGGGCCGGTACCCGCACGAGCTGTCGGGGGGCATGGCCCGGCGGGTGCTGGTCGCCATGGCCACGCTGAGCGATCCGCGCGTGCTGCTCGCCGACGAGCCGACGACGGGTCTGCCCCCCGCCGACGTCCGGCGGACGCTGGGTGAGCTGCGCACCATGGCCGACGACGGCTGCGCGATCGTGCTCATCACCCACGAGCTCCGGGCTGCGGTGGAGGTGGCCGACCGCGTCGTCATCTGCCGTGACGGGCGCACGGTCGACGTCGCCGACCCGGCCGCCTTCACCGGCGACGGCGACGCGCTCGCCCACCCGTACACCCGGGCGCTGTGGCAGGCGCTGCCGGGGAACGGGTTCCGCGTGGCGGAGGGCGTCTGATGCTGCGGGGCGAGGGGATCTGGTTCCGCTACGCGCGCGACCGCCCGTGGGTGCTCGACGGGGTGGACCTCCGGATCGCCCCGGGTGAGGTGGTCGGGCTCTGCGGACCGAGCGGGGGCGGGAAGAGCACGCTGGGCCGGGTGCTCGCCGGTCACCTGCGGCCCGACCGTGGGCTGGTCACGGTCGACGGCGCGGCACCGCGCGGCCGCCGGGCGCCGCATCCCGTGCAGCTGGTGCTGCAGCAGCCCGAGCGTGCCGTCGACCCGCGCTGGACGGTGCGGCAGGCGCTGGCCGCCACCGGAGCGCAGCCGGCCGACGTGGACGAGCGGCTCGTCCATCCGAGGTGGCTGGACCGCTATCCGCACGAGATCAGCGGCGGTGAGCTGCAGCGGGTGAACGTGGCCCGGGCGCTCCTGACCCGGCCGCGCTACCTGGTCGCCGACGAGATCAGCGCCAGCCTCGACGCCGTGACGCAGGCGCGCATCTGGACCCTGCTGCTCGAGCACTGCCGGGAGTCCGGCATCGGTGTCCTGGCCGTCTCCCACGACCGGCCGCTGCTGGAGACCGTGGCCCACCGGGTCCTGGACTGGACGGTCGTCCCGTCCGCCTCCGACCAGGACGGCTAGGAAGTGAGCTCGCCGGCGGCGATCATGCGGCTGAGCGTCTCGACCCACGCGGCCTGCACCGCGGCCGGCTGCCCGTCCACGACGGCACGGGCGCCGTCGTCGGCGGTGCCGTCCTGCGCGAGGGTCTCGAAGCTCAGGCGGAACAACAGATCGGTGATCGTCTGGGGAGGCAGTCCGGCATCCACGAGGGGCTGCAGGATCCACTGTCGCGGGTCCACGGCAGGTGTTCGCCGCGGAGCGCCTCTCCGGATGCAGTGCTGACCAGCAAAGTTCTGGTTACCGCCGGGTAGGTCGGCGGTGAACGCGAGATGTGTTGCGGACTACGCTCCCCGCCGTGATGCGCCGCCTCGTGCCCCCGCTCGCCGCCGTCCTGGCCTTCTCCGGTCTCGCCGCCTGCTCCGACGACTCGTCGCCCGCCGACACGGACACCGCCGCGGCCCCGGGCACGTCCGCGGACCGGCCGGCCGGGGAGGTCCAGGAAGTCGCGTGGGAGAAGGTGGCCACCCCCGACGAGTGCCGGTGCAGCGACGGATCGGAGTTCCACTACTGGCAGCACGAGGGAGACCCGGCCAAGGTCCTGTTCGTCCTCGAGGGCGGCGGTGCGTGCTTCAGCGCGGAGACCTGCGGCTCCGCCGACGGGACGTCGAAGCCCAACCTCGCGACCGACCTGGCCGACGAGCCCGGCTACGTCTACAGCAACGGGACGCCGACGCCGGCCACCCGGGGCCTGGTCGACGTCGGCGACCCCGCCAACCCGCTGTTCGGCTACAGCGTCGTGTTCGTGCCGTACTGCACAGGCGACCTACACCTCGGCGACAACACCCAGGACTACGGCGACGGCGTCGTCATCGAGCACAAGGGCCGGGTGAACGCCACGACCGCCCTGGAGGGCATGGCCGCGTCGTTCCCCGACGCGGAGGAGGTCGTCGTCCTGGGCTTCAGCGCCGGTTCGGCCGGTGCTCCGCTCTACGGCGGGCTGGCCCACGACCTGCTGCCGGACGCCGACATCAAGGTGATCTCGGACGGGTCGAGCGCCTATCCGGGGGACGAGCTCATCACCGGGGCCATCGGTGGCCTCTGGGGCATCTTCGGCAACCTTCCCCAGTGGCCCGAGAGCGCCGATGAGCCGCAGTCGGCGTGGTCGCTGCCCGGCCTGTTCGTGCAGGCCGGCCGGCACGTGCCCGGCATCGGCCTGGCGACGATCGACACCGCCGAGGACGAGGTGCAGCGCGACTTCACCGAGATGATCGGGTTCGGCGACACGCCCCTGCTCGAGCTCATCACGGGCAACCACGAGTACATCGAGGGCAACGGCGTCGAGCTCAGCTCCTG
The DNA here is from genome assembly GCF_054051075.1 of Blastococcus sp. SYSU DS0617. Classification (NCBI taxonomy): domain Bacteria; kingdom Bacillati; phylum Actinomycetota; class Actinomycetes; order Geodermatophilales; family Geodermatophilaceae; genus Blastococcus; species Blastococcus sp. SYSU DS0617. Next base: position 34,217 of record NZ_JBJHAO010000017.1, on the reverse strand, counting down.
GGTGGGCCCGGGCGACCAGCACGTCAGCACCGCCGGGAACGACGTCCTCTACGGCAGCGAGGTCGAGGGGACGGAGCTGGTCGACTGGATCGGCGACTTCCTCGCCGGGGAGGACGTCGACGACGTCCGCTGCCCGGACTGCGCCTGATCGCTCTCTGCGCTGGGATCAGGGAACCTGATCCCAGCGCGTCCTCCCTCACGGTGGGCGGTGAGGGAGGACGCTCCATGATCAGGGTCCCTGATCATGGCGGGGTGCCGACGGGGGTCCGAGCGCTCTGGGACGATGGGCGGACGGCCCCCGTTCGGCCGCACCACGCCGGCTCGCCTCCGAGCCCGATCCGAGCACTGCTCGCCAGGAGTGAACCGATGTTCCGCCGTACCGCCTCCCGAGCGCTGCTCGCCGTCGTCCTGTCCGCTTCCCTGGCGGCCTGCGGCGGATCGGACGACAGCACCGGCGCCGCGGCGGAGATCTCGACGGACCTGTCCGAGAAGCCCGAGGTGCCCGCGTCGGACGAGCCCGCGCCCGACGAGCTCGTCATCGACGACATCGTGGAGGGTGACGGTGCCGAGGCGGTCGAGGGCTCGACCGCCGCGGTCAAGTACGTGGGCGCCTTCTACGAGTCCGGCGAGGAGTTCGACTCCTCCTGGAGCGGCGGGCCGGACGAGACGATCGAGGTCCCCCTCGGCGCAGGCCTGGTCGTCCCCGGCTTCGAGCAGGGCATCGAGGGCATGCAGGTCGGGGGCCGCCGCATGATCACCATCCCGAGCGACCTCGGCTACGGGCCGGAGGGGCGGGCGCCGCTCATCCCCGGCGGCGCCACCCTCGTCTTCGTCATGGACCTGGTCGAGGTCACCCCCTGACGCGGGGCGGCTGAGCCGGCGCCGTCGGCCAGTCCGACGACGGCGCCGACGACCCACACCGCGGGCGGTCGCACGGAGTGCTCGACGAGCGTGGTCCCGAGGTCGGCCAGCGTCGTCCGGAGGGTGCGCTCGCGGCCCGTCGTGCCCTCGACCACCACGGCGACCGGGGTGTCCGGGGCGCGGCCGGCGGCGACGAGTGCCGCGGCGATGTCGGGTGCGGTCTCCACGCCCATGAGCACGACGACCGTGCCCCGGAGCCGTCCGATCGCCGACCAGTCGACCAGCGACTCCGGGTGTCCCGGGGGCAGATGCCCCGAGACGACGACGAACTCGTGCGTGAGCCCGCGGTGGGTCACCGGGATGCCGGCGATGCCCGGGACGCCGACCGCGCTGGTGACGCCGGGCACCACGTCGACCGGGACGCCGGCGGCCGTGCAGGCCAGCACCTCCTCCATGCCGCGGCCGAAGACGAACGGGTCCCCGCCCTTGAGTCGCACCACCCGTCTGCCGGCCAGGGCGCGGGAGACCAGCACGGCGTTGATCTCCTCCTGCGGCATGGCCCTGCCCCGGGGCAGCTTCGACGCGTCCACGATCTCGACGTCGGGCCGCAGCCCTGCCAGCAGCGAGCGGGGGCCCAGGTTGTCGACGACGACGACGTCGGCGTCCGACAGCGCCTGCCGGCCCCGGACGGTGATCAGCCCCGGATCGCCCGGACCGCCGCCCACGAGCACGACCCGCCCGGCCTCGCCGGCCGGCGTCCCCTCCTCGACGTCCGCCGGCACGGGACAGGCGGAGGACTCCTCCGGGGCGCCGGTGCGGGTGCAGAAGATGCGGTGGCGGTCGGCCTCGGCCGCCACGGACCCGTCCACCGCCGGGTCCCCGGTCGCGGCGACGGCGTACCAGGCGGCATCCAGGTCGCCGGGCGCGTAGGGCCGGGGCAGCCACGCCAGCGTGCCGGACCCGGCGAGCGACTCCAGCGCGGGCACGACGGCGGGGCTGACGACGGTCACCTCCGCGCCGGCGTCCAGCAGGCCGACCGCGGCCCGGTACGCGGTAGAGCCGCCCCCGACGACGACCACCCGCCGGCCGCGCAGGTGCAGGCCCACCGGGTACAGGGGCGCGGACGGGTGGGGGAGCGGCGGGGTGCTCACGGCACCTCCTCGGGGGTCGGAGCGGTGCGGAGGACGTCGGCGAGAGCGGCGGCGAAGGGGTGCGAGACCTCCGGGCGGCGCACCGCGACCCGCAGGTGGTCGCCGGTCAGCCCGGGGAAGGTGTCCCCGCGGCGCACCGCCCAGCCGCGGCGCCGGAGCTCCTCGCGCACCCGGAGCCCGTCGGGGACGCGCAGCAGCACGAACGAGGAACGGGGACTGCCCTCGACCACGACCGACGGCGGCAGGCCGGCCAGCAGCGTCGCGCGCCAGGTCGCCAGGTCGTGCGCGGCGGCCTCGGCCTCGGCGCGGGCAGCCGGCGTGCTGCAGGCGGCCAGGGCGGCGAGCGCGGGGGTGGAGACCGGCCACTGCGGCTGCTGCTCGGCCAGGCGCGCGATCAGGGGCGCGGGGCCCAGCGCGTAGCCGACGCGAAGCCCGGCGAGCCCCCAGGTCTTGGTCAGGCTGCGCACCACCAGCAACCCGGGCATATCGCGCCGGCCGGCCAGGGACTCCGGCTCGCCCGGCACCGTGTCGGCGAACGCCTCGTCGACGACCAGCACCCGGCCCGGCCGCGCCAGGGCGGCGACGGTGTCGGCGGGGTGCAGCACCGACGTCGGGTTCGTCGGGTTGCCGAGCACCACTAGGTCGGCGTCCTCCGGCACGGCGGCCGGGTCCAGCCGCCAGCCGTCGTCCCCGCACAGCTGCACCCGGGTGACCGGGTGCCCGGCTGCCCGCAGCGCCACCTCCGGCTCGGTGAACGAGGGGTGGACGACCGCGGCGAGCCGGGGGCGCAGCGCCCGGGCGAGGAGGACGAAGACCTCGGCCGCACCGGCGGCGAGCAGCACTTCGTCCTCGGGTCGGCCGTGCGCGGTGGCGACCGCGGCGCGGGCGGGAGCCGGGTCCGGGTAGGACGCGGCGGCGTCGAGCGACGCGTGCAGGACGGCGCGCAGCCAGGGCGGCGGTGTGTCGGCGCGGACGTTGACGGCGAGGTCGACCAGCCCGTCCGCGAGCTCGGCGTCGCCGTGGTGGGAGAGGTCGGTCACGGGGCCGGCTCCCCGGAGGCCACCGCGACGGTCACCCGGCCGCAGACCGTCCTCGGCACCACGAGGGAGCCGCCGTGCAGCAGGGCCGCGGCCTCGGCCACCGACCCGGTCCCGACGGCGGCCGTCACGCGGGCCGACGCCGTCGGGGTCCGGACCCGGGCGAGCGCCGTCGCCGGGTGGCCGACCAGCGACCAGCCGCGTGCGGTGGCCGCCTCCCGCAGGCCCGGCTCCTGCGCGCGCGCCTCGAGCGTGGCCACCCGCACGGCGCCCGCTCCCGTGGGCAGCACGGCGTCGACCGCGGCGAGCACCTCCTCGGCGCTCACGCCGGACCTCGCCCCGATGCCGACCGTCATCACGTCGGCACTCCGGGGCGGTCGGGGAGCACGGCGAGCAGCCCGGCGGCATCGCGGGGGAGCGGGCCCTCGGGCAGCAGGCCGAGGGCGCGGAGCCGGGTGCCGACGGTCAGCGCCCACGGTCGGTCGAGCCGGGCGCGGGCGAGCAGGTCGTCGTCGCCCAGCAGGTCCTCGGGGGAGCCCTGGACCACCCGGCGGTCGACCACCACCGCCACCTCGTCGGCCCAGCGCAGCGCCAGGTCGACGTCGTGGGTGCTCATCACCACCGTGGCGTCGTGTTCCTGCAGCCGGTGCAACGCGGCCAGCGTCTCCGCGACGGCCGACGGGTCCAGGCCGGCGGTCGGCTCGTCGAGCAGCAGCACGCACGGGCGCATGGCCACCGCTCCGGCGATCGCCACCCGCTTCCGCTCCCCGTAGGAGAGCTGGTGGGTCGGCCGGGCGGCCAGGCCGTGGACGGCCAGGAGCTGCAGCGCCTCGGCCACCCGGGCGCGCACCTCGTCCTCGGGCAGGCCGAGGTTGAGCGGCCCGAAGGAGACGTCCTGGGCCACCGACGCGCTGAACAGCTGGTCGTCGGGGTCCTGCAGCACCAGCTGCACCTCCTGGCGGTGCGCCCGCAGCGCCCGGCGGCCGTAGGTGAGACGGGTGCCGTCGACCGTCACCTCCCCGGCCGCGGGCATCAGGGCGCCCGAGAGGCAGCGCAGCAGCGTGGTCTTGCCCGAGCCGTTGGCGCCGAGCACCGCCAGCCGGCGGCCGGCCGGCACGGTGAGCGACGCGCCGTCGAGCACGGGGCGGCCGCGCTCGTAGCCGGCGACCAGGCCGGCGGCGACCAGGGTCCGGTGGCTCATGCCAGCAGCACCGAGGTGGTGACGATGGCGGCCAGCCCGGTGGCGCTCGCCGCCAGGAAGAGCCGGGACGAGGGCAGCACCTCGGGCAGCACCCGCAGCGAGCCCTCCATGCCTCGACCGGTCAGCCCCTCCTGCATCCGGCGGGCGCGGTCCCAGGAGCGGGTGAGCACCGCGGCGGCGAGCAGCCCCGAGGAGCGGTAGGAGCGGCGCAGCGACGAGTGGCCCATCCGCGCTGCCTGCGCCTCGCGGATGGTGCGGAGGCTGTCGAGCAGCACGAACAGCATCCGGTACGTGACCGAGGCGACCTCCACGACGGCGGCGGGCACCCGGGCCCGCCGGAGCGCGGGCAGCAGGTCCGACATCGGCGTCGTGGTGGCGAGCAGCAGCACGGCGGCGCTGCCGGCCAGCGCGTGCCCGACCAGGGACCCCGCACGGGCCGCGGCGTCCGGCGCCCAGCCGGGCCCGCCGCTGCCGACCTCGACCACGGCGGTGACCGCACCGACCGCGACGAACGCCAGCGGCCAGCGCACCGCCCGGCCGAAGGTGCGGGCGGGCACCCGGGCCGGCCCGAGGGCGAGCGCGACGGCGACGACGGCGACCAGCGCGCTGCCGGGCCACGCCGGCAGCACGAGGGCGGTGAGGACCAGGCCGCCGCAGAGCAGCACCTTGTCGCCGGGCGCGCGCCGGCGCCAGGCGCTGGCCCACGCCGCGTCGTCGACGGCCAGGCCGGTCACTGCTCGCCGGCTCCCGCGGCGGCCGCCGGGGTCGCCGTCCGGCGGCCGCGCAGCCGGCCGAGCACGTAGCCGAGCACGCCGGCGCCGAGTGCGGCCTGCAGGGCGAACAGTCCGGACTCGACCTCGCCGGCCGGGCTGAACAGCGAGTCGAACCACGGCGTGTAGCCGTCGGCCTCGAGCTCCTCGGTGACGGCGGCGTCCGTGCCGCCGAACTCCGACGTCCCGCCGTCGAGCAGCAACGGCACGGCGAACAGCGCCACCACGGCGAGGACGAGCAGGACGGTGACGAGCAGGCGGCGGTTCACGCGGCACCTCCGGAGGTCGCCAGGACGGGGGCAGGCTTCAGCACGCCGAGCCGCTCGAGCTCGGGCCGGGCGTTGACGGTGAGCACGCGGAACAGCAGCACGCCGAGCAGGCCCTCGCCGATGGCCAGCGGGATCTGGGTGACGGCGAAGACGCCGAGGAACTTGAGCAGGGCGCCGACGAGCCCGCTCTCGGCATCGGGGAAGGCCAGCGCCAGCTGGACCGACGTCGTGACGTAGGTGGCCAGGTCGGCGAGCGCGACGCCGACGAAGACGGCCGGCAGCAGGCCGCCCCCGGCGGCACGGGTCAGCCGGTAGGCGGCGTAGCCGGCCCACGGCCCGACGACGGCGAAGGCGAAGGCGTTGGCGCCCAGCGTGGTGAGCCCGCCGTGGGCGAGCAGGAGTGCCTGGAACAGCAGGACGACGGTGCCGAGCAGCGCCATCACCGGTGGCCGGAACAGGATCGCGCCGGGGCCGGTGCCGGTCGGATGGCTGGAGCTGCCGGTGACGCTCGGCAGCTTGATGGCGCTGAGCACGAAGGTGAACGCCCCGGCCGCGCCCAGCAGCAGCGTCGACTCCGGGTTCTCCCGCACCTCCTTCACCACGGCACGCGCGCCGTGCACCACGAACGGGGCGGCGGCGACCGTCCAGCCGACCGCGTGCCCGGCGGGGAGGAAACCTTCAGCGATGTGCACGGACGTTCTCCGATCGGGCGGTGGCGCACGAGGTGACGAAGCGGGCGGCCAGCTGCGGGCTGCCGGCCCAGTGGAGGTGCAGGTAGGAGGCGTGCACGCTGCCGGAGACGAAGCCCTCGGGGCCGGTCTCCGACCACTCCCACGCGCCGGCGGGACCGGCCGGTGGGTCGGCGTGCGTGCGGTGGAACTCGTGGCCGCGCACGCGGGTGCCGGCCGGCGCGAGCACCGAGTCGGTGACGGCGACCGCGGCCCGGTAGCCCAGCGTGAGCCGGGGCGACATCGCCGTCGCCACGTCCAGGACGCCGCACATCGGCAGGCCCTCCAGCTCGCGGGCCAGGTAGAGCAGCCCGGCGCACTCGGCGGCCACGGGTGCGCCGCCGGCGGCGAGCGCCGCGACGTCGGCGCGCAGCGACGCGTTGGCCGACAGCTCCGCGGCGTGCACCTCGGGGAAGCCGCCGCCGACGACCAGCCCGGCGGTGCCCGGCGGCAGCGTCTCGTCGCGCAGCGGGTCGACGACGACGACCTCGGCGCCGGCGGCCTCGAGCAGCTCGGTGTTCTCCGCGTACCCGAAGGTGAAGGCGGGGCCGCCCGCGACGGCGATCCGGGGGCGGCCCGGAGCGGGGGCGACCTCCGCGGCCGGGTCCCAGGGCGCGGCGTCCAGCGGGGGAGCGGACCGAGCGAGAGCCAGCACCGCGTCCAGGTCCACGGCCGCGGCCACGACCTCGCCGAGCCCGCGGACCGTCGCCAGCGCCGCGTCGGACCGCTCGGCCGCCGGGATCAGCCCGAGGTGCCGGGAGGGCGTGTGCAGCTGCTCCATCCGGCGGACCGCCCCGAGCACCGGCACCCCGGCGGTGGCCAGGGCCTCGCGGAGGATCGCCTCGTGCCGGTCGCTGCCGACCCGGTTGAGGACGACGCCGCCGAGCCGGACGCCGGGGTCGAAGGTGGCGAACCCGTGCACGAGCGCCGCCACCGACCGCGCCTGCGAGGACCCGTCCACGACGAGCACGACGGGGGCCTCCAGCAACCGCGCGACGTGCGCGGTGGACGCGAAGCCCGGCTCGACCGAGGGGTGGCTGGCGCCGTCGAACAGCCCCATCACGCCCTCGACGACGGCGAGGTCGGCCGGGCGCGGGTGCAGCGCTCCGCGCAGGAACAGCGGGGCGATCCGCTCCTCGCCGACCATCCAGGGGTCCAGGTTGCGGCCCGGGCGGCCGGCGGCCAGGCCGGCGTAGCCGGGGTCGATGTAGTCCGGGCCGACCTTGTGCGGGGAGACGGCGAGGCCACGGGCGGTGAGGGCGGCGATGAGCCCGGTGGCCACCGACGTCTTGCCGGCGTTCGACGACGGCGCGGCGACCACCAGCCGCGGAACGGTCACCACTCGATGCCCGCGATCATCGACTTGTGCCCGCCGACACGCGACGGCACGCCGGATCGGCTGGCGACAACCCGATGTTCGCGGGAAGGCGGGCGGAGGCTCACCATTCGATCCCCCGCTGGCCCTTCTGCCCGGCGTCCATCGGGTGCTTGACCTTGGTCATCTCGACGACGAGGTCCGCGGCCTCCACGAGTGCGGGGTGGGCGTCCCGCCCGGTGATGACCACGTGCTGCGTGCCGGACCGGTCCCGCAGCGTCGCGACGACGTCGTCGACGTCCACCCAGCCCCACTTCATGGGATAGGTGAACTCGTCGAGCACGTAGAAGCGGTGCGCCTCCGCGGCGAGGTCGCGCTTGATCTGCGCCCAGCCCTCCGCGGCGTCGGCGGCGTGGTCGGTCTCGGTGCCGGCGCGGCGCGACCAGCTCCAGCCCGAGCCCATCTTGTGCCAGACGACCGGGCCGCCCTCGCCGGTCTGCTCGTGCAGCCGGCCCAGGGCGGTGAGCGCGTTCTCCTCGCCCACCTTCCACTTCGCGCTCTTGACGAACTGGTAGACCGCGATCGACCAGCCCTGGTTCCAGGCGCGCATGGCCATGCCGAACGCGGCGGTGGACTTGCCCTTCATCTCGCCGGTGTGCACCACGAGCAGCGGCCGGTTGCGTCGCTGCCGGGTGCTCAGCCCGTCCTGCGGGACGACCGGCACCTGTCCCTGCGGCACGTCAGGCCGCCCGGGCGCTGCGGACCGTGGCGGCGAGCGCGTCGGCGCCCAGCTCCTCCAGCCGCAGGGTCTCCGCGCCGAGCGCCGTCCCCAGGGCGCCGGCCAGGCCCAGGCGGACGGGACCGGACTCGCAGTCGACCACGACCGCCGCGGTTCCGGCCGCCGCCAGCAGCGTCGCGGCCGCCTGGGCCTCGGCCAGCGATCCACTGCCCCGCGCACCGGTGGCCCGCCCGTCGGTGACGACGACGAGCAGGGGGCGGCGCCGGGGATCGCGGATCCGCTCCAGCCGGAGGACGCGGTGCGCCTCCAGCAGCCCCGCGGCCAGCGGGGTCCGGCCGCCGGTGGGCAGGTCGGTCAGTCGCGCGGCCGCCGCCTCGACCGACCACGTGGGCGGGAGCGCGAGCTCGGCCGTGGCACCGCGGAAGGTGACCATGCCGACCTTGTCGCGACGCTGGTAGGCGTCCAGGAGGAGCGACAGCACCGCCCCCTTGACCGCGGCCATCCGGGCCCGCGAGCCCATCGACCCGCTGGCGTCGACCACGAAGAGGACGAGGTTGCCCTCGCGGCCCTCGACGGTGGCCTGGCGGAGGTCCTCGCGGGCGATCCGCAGCCCCGGGCCGCTGCGGCCACGGGCCCGCTGGTGCGGTGCGGCGGCCAGCACGGTGGCGGTCAGGTGCAGCTTCGTGACGCTGCCGCTCGGGTGGCTCGACCCGACGACCCGGCCCCGCTCCGAGCGGGCACGCGACCGCCGTCCGGGCGCGCCGGCGCCGATGCCGGGCACCTCCAGCCGCCGTGCGCGGAACGGTTCGGACGGCGCGACCGCGGCCCGGTCGGGCGCGGGGGAGGCGTCGGTGTGCCCACCGTCCTCGCCCCGCGGCGCCGTCGTCGGCTCGCCGCCCTCGGGGCCGGGTCGGCCGTCCTGGCCCGGCTCCGCGCCGTCACCCGGGCCCTCGTCGCGGCCGTGCCGGCCGGCGTGGTCGCCGGGGGAGCCGTCGGCCGGTGGCGGGCTGTCGCCGTCGGGGCCGCCGTCGGTGGGGTCGGTGCCCTCCGGCGGGGTGGGGTCGTCGTCGGGCGGGGAGTCGGGCGGGGAGTCGGGGCGGCTGTCGGACAGCGCCTGCTCCAGCGTCTCCTCGTCGAGCCCCGGTGCGTCGAAGGGGTTGCGACGGCGGCGGTGCGGCAGCGCCAGGCGGGCGGCGACCCGGACGTCGTCCTCGGTCACCTCGTCGCGGCCGCACCAGGCGGCGTGCGCGATCGCGGCGCGGGCGGTGACCAGGTCGGCGCGCAACCCGTCGACGTCGAAGGCGGCGCACACCGCGGTCACCTGCTGCAGGGCGGCGTCGGAGAGGACGACGCGCGGGAGGCGGGCGCGGGCGTCGGCGATGCGGGCGGCCAGCCCCGACTCCTCGGTCGACCAGGCGGCCGCGAACCCGGCGGGGTCGGCGTCGGAGGCGAACCGGCGGCGCACCACCTCGGCGCGCTCGGCGGGGTCGCGGGGCGCGGCCACCTCGACGGTGAGGCCGAAGCGGTCGAGCAGCTGCGGCCGCAGCTCGCCCTCCTCCGGGTTCATCGTCCCGACGAGCAGGAATCGGGCGGCGTGCCGGACGGAGACGCCTTCGCGCTCGACGTAGGCGGTGCCCATGGCCGCGGCGTCCAGCAGCAGGTCGACGAGGTGGTCGTGCAGCAGGTTGACCTCGTCGACGTAGAGCACGCCCCGGTGCGCCGCGGCCAGCAGGCCGGGCTCGAACGCCTTCACGCCCTCGGTGAGCGCGCGCTCGAGGTCGAGCGAACCGACGACCCGGTCCTCGGACGCACCCACGGGCAGCTCGACCAGCCGCGCGGGACGCACCGGACCACCGGCGGTCGGTTCGTGCGGCCCGTCGGGGCAGGCCGGGTCAGGAGCGGCGGGGTCGCAGGCGAAGCGGCAGCCGGGCACCACGGCGACCGGCGGCAGCACCGCGGCCAGCGCACGGACCGTCGTCGACTTCGCCGTGCCCTTCTCGCCGCGCACCAGCACGCCGCCGACGGCGGGGGAGACGGCGTTGAGCAGCAGGGCCAGCCGCATGTCGTCCATGCCGACGACGGCGCTGAAGGGGTAGGTCATGCGCGAACACGGCGCACGGAACACGCGTCCTCTCCCCGGGTGTCCACGCCCGGAGGTGGCAGGAGCGCGACGGCGGGAGTTCCTGACTCACCGGCCCGGAGGCCGGCTCACAGTGGCGGGACCGCGCCGGAATCTCACCGGGCTTCCTCCACTGCCGTCGCGTGTGGCGGCGCAATGAGACCACGAGGCGCCGGCGGCGGCAACGACCGGGCTCGGTCCGCCCGACAGTTACCTAAGACCCTGTTGACTTCCTAATGACATTAGGAGAAGAGTCGGCGTCGTGACCGGAGCGGTACCCCTGGACCGTCGGCAGCGGCGTCGCCAGGAGACGATCGAGCAGGTGCTCGACGTCGCCGTCGAGGTGATGGCGGAGCAGGGCGCCGCCGGCCTGACGCTCGGCGAGGTGGCCCGCCGGATGGGCGTCCGCCCGCCGTCCCTCTACGGGTACTTCGACGGCAAGCACGCTCTCTACGACGCCCTGTTCGAACGCGGGTGGCGTGCCCTGCGCGAGACGATGCACGAGGCCGGGGCGACCGGGGAGGACGCCGATCCGCTCGCCGCCCTGCGTGCAGGCACGACCGTCCTGGTCCGCTGGGCCGTCGAGCACCCGGCCCACTCGGCGCTCATGTTCTGGCGTCCGGTGCCCGGCTTCGCGCCCTCGGCGCGCGCCTACGCGCCGGCCGTCGAACTGGACGTCGAGTCCCGCGCGCTACTGGTCCGGCTGCGCGACGCCGGGCACCTCGCCGCGGACGTGGACATCGACCGCGCCTACCGCACCTGGACGGCGCTGGTCGGCGGGGTCATCTCCCAGCAGCTGTCCAACGCGCCGGGCGAACCGTTCGAGACCGGCGCCTTCACCAGCGTCCTGCCCGACGTCATGGACATGTGGCTGCGCCATCACCGAGAGAACCCACCCGCCTGCTGATCCGAGGAGGTCCGTCGTGACCGCTCCCGCTCCTGCCCGTCCCCGCCCGCGGACCGCCGCCCTGGACCGGGACACCGCCTACCGGCTCGCCGCCACCGAGTACGCGCGCATCCACGCCGTCCTCCGGGACCTGGCGGCCGACGACTGGAATCGGCCCACCGACTGCCCCGGCTGGGACGTGCAGGCCATGGCCGCGCACGTGCTCGGGATGGCGGAGATGGCCGCCTCGGTGCGCGAGATGGCCCGCCAGCAGCGGCTGGCCGGCAAGGCCGGCGGCGGCATCGACGCGCTGACCGACGTGCAGGTGCGCACGCACGCCGGTCTGGACGGCCCGGCGATCGTGGCCGCCCTCGAGGCCACCACGCCCCGCGCCCTGCGGGGCCGGCGCCGGATGTCCCGGATCGTGGGCCGCGCGAAGCTGCCCGAGGAGCAGGTCATGGGGGACGTCCGCGAGTACTGGCGGATCGGCTTCCTGCTCGACGTGGTCCTGACCCGCGACGTCTGGATGCACCGCGTCGACGTGTGCCGCGCGACCAGCCACGAGCTGGAGCTCACCCCCGGGCACGACGGGGTCCTGGTCGCCGACGTCGTCGCCGAGTGGGCCGAGCGGCACGGCCGGCCCTACCGGCTGGTCCTGACCGGCCCGGCCGGGGGCCAGTGGTCGTCGGGAACGGGCGGTGAGGAGCTGGAGCTCGACGCGGTCGAGTTCTGCCGGGTGCTGTCGGGACGGGGGAGCGGGGCCGGTCTGCTCGGACAGCAGGTGCCCTTCTGACCTCGCCCGCTCCCGGCTCCGGCCGAGTGGGGCCGGGCCGCTCGCGATCGGGGTGTCCGTCGCCGCGCATCGTGTCGACCGGGCTCGGGGGCCCGTGCCTAGGATCGCCGGTCGTGCGTGCTGACGAGCGGGACGGAGCAGCGCCGGTCACCGTCGTGGGCATCGGCGCCGACGGGTGGGCCGGCCTGTCGCCGACCGCCCGGCGCGCGATCGAGGGGGCCGACGTGCTGCGCGGCAGCGACCGCCAGCTCGCCCTGGTGCCTCCGTCGGTGGCCGCGGAACGGGTGCCGTGGCCCCGCCCGCTGGGCCCGGCGCTCCCCGGCCTCCGCGACGCCCACCCCGGCCGACGCGTGGTCGTCCTGGCCAGCGGCGACCCCATGTTCTCCGGGATCGGCACCTCGCTCGTGCGCGTGCTCGGGCCCGAGGCCGTCGAGGTCGTCCCGCACCCCTCGTCGGTGACGCTGGCCTGTGCGCGGATGGGCTGGTCGGTGGAGGAGACCACCGTCGTCGCGGTGGTCGGCCGGCCGGTCGAGCTGCTGGCCCCGCACGTCACGCCGGGCCGGAGGCTGCTGGTGCTCGGCTCGGACACCGCGTCACCCGCGGCGGTGGCGGACCGCGTCACGGCGTGGGGCTACGGCGCCAGCCGGATGACCGCGCTGGCCCAGCTGGGCGGCCCCCGCGAGCGGCGGTTCACCGGCACCGCGGCGGACTGGCCGCACGCCGAGACCGACCCGCTGGTCGTCACCGCCGTCGAGGTGGTCGCCGACCCGGGCACCGTGCCGCTGCCGACCACTCCGGGACTGCCCGACGACGCGTACGAGCACGACGGCCAGCTGACCAAGCGCGACGTCCGGGCCGTGACGCTGGCCCGGGTGGCGCCGCTGCCCGGTCAGCTGCTGTGGGACGTCGGCGCGGGGTCGGGGTCGATCGGCATCGAGTGGATGCGGACCCACCCCTCCTGCCGGGCGGTCGCCGTGGAGAGCTCCCGGGACCGTGCCGCGCGCATCGTCCGCAACGCCGGCCGGCTCGGCGTGCCCGACCTGCAGGTGGTGGAGGGCCGGGCGCCCGAGGCCCTGGCCGGGTTGCCCATCCCGGACGCCGTCTTCGTGGGAGGCGGGGCCACCGTGCCGGGAGTCCTCGACGCCTGCTGGGCCGCGCTGCCCGCCGGTGGCCGCATGGTCGTCAACGCGGTCACGCTGGAGAGCGAGGCCGTGCTGGCCGACCGGCACGCCCGCTGGGGCGGCGAGCTGGTGCGGCTCGCCGTGGCGCACGCGGTGCCGGTGGGCGGATTCAGCGGCTGGAAGCCGGCCATGCCCGTGACGATCTGGTCGGGAGTCAAGCCATGACGGTGCACTTCATCGGAGCGGGCCCCGGCGCGGCCGACCTGATCACGCTGCGCGCGGCGCGGATCATCGCGGCGGCGCCGGTCTGCCTCTACGCGGGCGCCCTGGTGCCGCGCGAGCTGCTCGACACCGCCCCGCCCGGTGCCCGGCTGGTCGACACCGCCGACCTGGACCTCGACCAGATCACCGGGGAGCTGGTCGCCGCCCACGAGGCGGGCCACGACGTCGCCCGGCTGCACTCCGGCGATCCGTCGGTCTACAGCGCCATGGCCGAGCAGATGCGCCGCCTCGACGCGGCCGGCGTGCCCTACGACGTCGTCCCGGGCGTGCCGGCGTTCGCCGCCGCGGCCGCGTCGCTCAAGCGGGAGCTGACCGTCCCCGGCGTCGGCCAGACGGTGATCCTGACCCGCACCTCGGCCCGCTCCACCGCGATGCCGGAGGGAGAGGACCTCGCCACGCTCGGCGCCTCGCGGGCGACCCTGGTGCTGCACCTGGCCGTGCAGCGGATCGCCGAGCTGGTGCCCGAGCTGGTCCCGCACTACGGCGCGGACTGCCCGGTGGCGGTCGTGGCCCGGGCCAGCCGGGACGACGAGCTGATCCTGCGCGGCACGCTCGCCGACATCGCGGAGCAGGTCGGGACCGCCGGGGTGAAGCGCACGGCGGTGGTCATCGTCGGAGCGGTGCTGACCGCCGGGGAGTTCCCCGACAGCCACCTCTACTCGACGACGAGATGCCGCTCCTAGGCGCGGCCGACGATCGTGCCGCCGCGGTCGATGACGACGACGTCCACCTCGACCGGCGCGCCGTGCAGGACCCCGAGCGCGGTGTCGCGGGCGCCGGCCGCGACGAGGTCGCCGAGCGGGACGCCGGCGGCCGAGCACTGCTGCAGCGCGTCGAGCGCGGTGTTGGCGGCGCGCACACCGGCGACCAGCTCCGGCGGACCGCCGGCCTCGCGGACCCGGGCGGCCAGCGACTCCGTCGACACCTGCGAGCGGCCGGAGTGCAGGTCGAGGTGACCGTCGGCGAGCTTGGCCAGCTTCCCGATCCCACCGGCGACGGTCAGCCGGGGCACCGGATGGCGGCGCAGGTACTTCAGGACGGCGCCGGCGAAGTCGCCCATGTCCAGCAGCGCATCCTCGGGCAGGCCGTGCAGCTCGGCGGCCACCCGCTCGCTGGTGGAGCCGGTGCACCCGGCGACGTGCTGGTGGCCGGCGGCCCGGGCGACGTCGATGCCGCGGCGGATCGAGTCGATCCACGCCGAGCACGAGTAGGGGACGACGACGCCGGTCGTGCCGAGGATCGACAGCCCGCCGAGGATGCCCAGACGGGGGTTCCAGGTCTTCCGGGCGAGCTCCTCGCCGTGCTCCACCGAGATCTCGACGACGACGTCGCCGGTGCCGCCGTGACGCGAGGCCACCGCGGCGACGTGCTCCCGCACGAACTGCCGGGGCATCGGGTTGATCGCCGGCTCGCCCACCGGCAGCGGGAGCCCCGGCTTGGTCACCGTGCCGACTCCGGGCCCGGCCCGGAACGTCACCCCGCTGCCGGGCTCGCCGTGCGTGACCCGGGCGCTCACCAGGGCTCCGTGCGTGACGTCGGGGTCGTCGCCGGCGTCCTTGACGACGCCCACCGTGGCGACGCCGTCCCCGAGCAGCTCCCTGGCCAGCGCGAAGGACGGGTGGTTGTCCTTCGGGAGGTCGATGGTCACCGGGTCGGGGAACTCGCCGGTGAGCAGCGCGGTGTAGGCGGCGGTGGTCGCGGCGGTCGCGCAGGCGCCTGTCGTCCAGCCGTAGCGCAGCCCGCTGCTGCCCTCCCTGCCCGCGGTGGTCACGTGATCAGGATGCACGGGTGGTGAGCGGCACCGGCCGGGTGCTCGTGCTCGGCGGCACGGGCGAGGCCCGCCGGCTGGCGACGGCGCTGGTCGCCGAGGGCGTCGACGTGCTCAGCTCGCTGGCCGGGCGGGTGGCCGATCCGCAGCTGCCGCCGGGAGAGGTGCGCATCGGCGGCTTCGGCGGGGCCGCCGGCCTGGCCGCCTGGCTGCAGGCGAACCCGGTGGACGCCGTGGTGGACGCGACGCATCCCTTCGCCACCACGATGACCGCGTCGGCCGCGGCCGCCGCCGAGGTGGCGCGCGTGCCCCTGCTGCGGCTGCAGCGGCCGGGCTGGACCGCGCAGCCGGGCGACGACTGGCGCTGGGTCGACTCGCTGGAGGAGGCCGCGGCAGCCGTCGCCGGGTTCGACCGCGTCTTCCTCACCACCGGCCGGCAGGGGCTGGGCGCCTTCGCCGGGCTGGCGGCGCACTGCCTGGTGCGGTCCGTCGACCCGCCCGACCCGCCGCTGCCCGCGCGCACCACCGTGATCCTCGAGCGCGGCCCGTTCAGCCTCGACGACGAGCTGGCCCTGCTGCGCGAGCACGCCGTCGAGGTCGTCGTCACCAAGGACAGCGGCGGCGCCATGACGGCGGCCAAGCTGACCGCCGCCCGCGAGCTCGGGCTGCCGGTCGTGCTGGTGCGCCGTCCGGCCCTGCCTGAGGGGGTGCCGGTGGTCGCGACGGTCGAGGAGGCGCTGGCCTGGGTGCGCGGCAGTCTCGATCCGGCCACATCCGTTGACTGAGTTCCGCACCACGAGGACGGTCGGCCGCATGCGACTCCGGACGGCGCTGCTCGGT
Organism: Blastococcus sp. SYSU DS0617; assembly: GCF_054051075.1. Classification (NCBI taxonomy): domain Bacteria; kingdom Bacillati; phylum Actinomycetota; class Actinomycetes; order Geodermatophilales; family Geodermatophilaceae; genus Blastococcus; species Blastococcus sp. SYSU DS0617. Next base: position 18,337 of record NZ_JBJHAO010000017.1, on the reverse strand, counting down.
GTCGCCGTCGTCGCCGTCGTGGCCGGCTGCGGTGGTGCGGACGAGGGCAGGAGCACTGCCGGATGCGCGGAGCCAGTCGCCCCGGGGGCGCCCGCCGAGGTGCGGGCCGGCGACGAGCTGACGCTGTCCGTCACCGGCCCCTTCGAGTGCCGGGACGGCGACCCGACCGGTCCGGAGCCGGAGCGCCCGCTGGGCGACGTCGGTGTCCACTTCTTCCAGGGGGACGGCTTCCCCGAGGCGGTCGACGACGTCACCGCGAGCGGGACGACCTACGACGGAACCGTGGTCGTCGTCGTGCCGGAGCACGCCGAGCCGGGCCCCGCCAGGATCTCGGTCGGCGGCCTGGTCGGCGCGTCCTTCACCGTCCTGCCCTGACCGTCCTCAGCCGGGGTAGGTCCGCGACGTCCAGACCTGGCCGGACGGCCCCACCCGGGTCTGCGAGGAGCCGATGATCAGCAGGCACCGCATGTCGACGGTCTCCGGGTCCAGCTCGCCCAGCGTGGTCACGGTCAGCTGCTCCTCGGGCCCGCCGACGTCCCGGCCGACGACCACCACGGTGTCGGGCGAGCGGTTCTCCAGCAGTACCTTCTGCGCTTCGCCGAGCTGGTGCGGGCGGTGCTTCGAGCGGGGGTTGTAGAGGGCGATCACCAGGTCGGCGGCGGCCGCGTGCCGGAGCCGGTCGACGACGACGTCCCACGGCTTGAGGACGTCGGACAGCGACATCACGCAGAAGTCGTGGCCGAGCGGGGCGCCGACCTTCGAGGCGACCGCCTGGGCCGCGGTGAGCCCGGGGACGACGCGCACCGGCACGTCGGCGAACTCGGGGCGGCCGGCCACCTCGAGCACGGCGGCGGCCATGGCGAAGACGCCCGGGTCGCCGCTGGAGACGACCGCGACCCGTCGTCCCGAGCGGGCCAGCTCGAGGGCGTGCGCGGCGCGCTCGGCCTCCACCCGGTTGTCGCTCGGGTACCTCTCCTGGCGGGGGTTGGCCGGCACCCGGTCCAGGTACGGGCCGTAGCCGATCAGCACGTCCGCGCCGGCGAGCGCGTCGGCGGCCTCGGGCGTCGTCCAGTATCGGGCGCCGGGGCCCAGCCCGACCACCACGACCTCGCCGGCGGTGGCGTCCTCGTGCGCGGTCCGCTCCTCCACGGGCAGCTCACCGGTGAGCGGACTGGGCAGCAGGGCGAGCGAGAAGTACGGGACGCTGGCCGGGTCGACGTCGGCCAGCGGCATCGTGCGCTGTCCGTCGGTCGTGGCGCGCTCGACGTAGAGGGCGCGGTCGAGGACGCCGGCGCGGTCGAAGGCCTCGCGGACCTGCGGGAAGGTGCGGCCGAGCTTCATCACCGCGGCCGAGTCGGTGGTCGACAGCCACTCGGCCAGCTCCTCGGCGGGCAGCGTGCCGGGCAGGACGGTGAGCACCTCGTCCCGCTCGACCAGGGGCCGTCCGACGGCCGCGGCCGCGCCGCTCACGCTGGTGACGCCGGGGACGACCTCGGTCGGGAACCGGTGCGCGAGCCGCTTGTGCATGTGCATGTACGAGCCGTAGAAGAACGGGTCGCCCTCGGCGAGCACGACGACGTCGCGACCGGCCTCCAGGTGCGCGGCCAGCCGGGCGGCCGCGGCTTCGTAGAACTCGTCGATCGCGCCCTGGTAGCCGCCGGGGTGGTCGGTGGTCTCGGTGGTGACCGGGTAGACGAGCAGCTCCTCGATCTGGCCGTCCCGCAGGTAGGGGGCGGCGATCCCGCGGGCCACCGACCGGCCGTGCCGTGCGGCGTGGAAGGCGACGACGTCGGCCGCGCCGATCAGCCGGGCGGCCTTGACGGTGAGCAGCTCCGGGTCGCCGGGCCCGAGCCCGACCCCGTACAGGCGGCCGCTCGTGCGCGTCTGCTCGTGGCCATGCTGGCCCTGCTCGAGGCTCATTCGACGTCGCTCGCGATCGCGTTGACCGCGGCGGCGGTGATCGCGCTGCCACCGCGCCGGCCACGGACGACGAGGAAGTCCAGGTCGGAGGCGGCGAGCGCGTCCTTGGACTCGGCCGCGCCGATGAAGCCGACCGGGATGCCGAGGACGGCGGCCGGCCGTGGTCCTCCGGCGGCGACCATCTCGAGCAGGTGGAACAGCGCGGTGGGCGCGTTGCCGATGGCGACCACGGCACCGTCGAGCCGGTCGCGCCACAGTTCGAGCGCGGCGGCGGTGCGGGTGGTGCCCAGGTCCGCGGCGAGCGCGGGCGTGCGTGGGTCGTTGAGCGTGCAGACGACGTCGTTGTCCTTCGGCAGCCGGCGCCGGGTGACGCCGGAGGCGACCATCTGGACGTCGCAGAGCACCGGTGCCCCGGCGTCGAGGGCCGCCTGGGCGCGTTCGACCACGGCGGGGGAGTACGCCACGTCCTCGACCAGGTCCACCTGCCCGCAGGCGTGAATCATGCGTACCGCCACCCGGGCGACGTCCTCGGGCATGCCGGCGAGATCGGCCTCGGCGCGGATGGTCGCGAACGACTGCCGGTAGATCTCGGCGCCGTCCTTCTCGTACTCGTACATGCGCTGCGGGGTCTCCATCGCACTCGGTGCCGGCGCGGGCGAGCGCCGTGCGGGGGCGAGGCTACGTCCCCGACCGCGCCGCGCCCGCCGCGGTCGCCCCGGCCGGCGGTCGGGCAGCCGGCGCGTCCGGGCGTCGCGGCGTGCTGACACTGCCGCACGACGGACACACGTTGCGCATGTCAGGCGGAGGCGAGGAACGGTTCGGGGAGGACGACGATCTCGGTGCCGTCGGGGCGCCACGTGCGCCATCGGCCGTCGGGTTGTCGTTCCACCCGGAACCCGTGGTGGACCTTGGTGTGGTGCCGTTCGCACAGCAGCGCTGAGTTCTCCAGCGAGGTCTCCCCGTCGTGGGCGAGCCACTCGAGCACGTGGTGGACGTCGCACCAGTGGCTGGGGGCGTCACACCCGGTGAACACGCAGGTGCGGTCGCGGATCTCCACCGCGCGGCGGAGGTGTGGAGGCACGACACGGTGGGTGCGGCCCAGGTCCAGCAGCTGCCCGTCGGGGCCCATCACCACGCGGCTGACGACGCTGTCGCACGCGAGCCAGCGGGCGCGGGCCGCCGAGATCAGGGCGCCGAACCCGGTCCGGCCCGCACCGGCGCCGGGGTGGGGGTCGACGAGGTCGTCGAGGTCGATGACGACGGCGACGTGCGGCTTGACGGTGCGCAGGGTCGGCAGGGCCCCGGAGGCCAGGGCGTTGTCGGTGAGCTGCACGAGGGCGTCGGCCTGCTGCTGGGAGCGGGTGCGGGTGTCGCCGGCCGGGCGGGAGGCCTGCAGGATCGACTCGACCGCGGCCAGCACCTTCTCCCCGCCGATCGCGTCGAGGACGAACCGGCCGGTGACCATGCCCTTGCTGTCCCGGGCGGTGACGAAGCTGCGCTGCTCGGTGGGGTCGGGTTCGGTGCCGTCGGGGTCCAGCCGGGCCAGGTAGTGCCCCACGACCTGCCGCAGCTCGGTGTGCGGCCGGGTCATCGCCACCTCGGCCAGTGCGGCGTCGATTGCGGCGACGTCGACGTCCTGCGCCTCGGCGGCAGCCAGGTTCTCGGCCGAGGCGACCGGCGCGATCGCGTTGACCGCCTCTGCCGTCACCGCACCCGCCGCGGCAGCGGAGGCTAGCGCGGGCAATTGCTCCAAAGCCCGACCGTTGCGCACCAGCCGGCTTGCCTCGCCCTGCGTGAGCCGGTGGTGCCCGCGCAGCCAGGAGGCCATCGACGCCTTGCCGTCGTGCTCCGCCGCCCCGGCCACCTCGCACTGCCGCACCGTTCGCGCGATCTCCGCGGCCAGCCGGTTCGCCGCGGTCAGCAGCGGCCCGAGCCGCTCCAGTAGCGCCGGCCCGAACAGGCCGTCGATCCGCTCACCGGCGAGCCCGTCCAGAGCCTCGGTGAGCTCGTCCACGACACCTCCCAGTGATTCGATCATCTGTTCGAATCATACCGCTCGAAGGTTGCTACCGCATCGTGAATCCCCAGGTCAGGACCGCGTGCACAGATGTCGGGGCAGCCTTGACGAAGCGGCGGCGTGCCGGGCGGCGGCACGGGGGAGCGAAGCCGATTAGTTCCGCCGACGGCGGGGGTCGAACAGTCGTCGCCCACTCAGGAGGAATCCGTGGCACAGCTGCTCAGGGTCCAGAACTTCACCGTCTCCAGCGACGGCTTCGGTGCCGGCGAGGGCCAGAGCCTGGAGCGGCCGTTCGGGCACGCGAACCCCGGTGAGCTGATGGCCTGGGCCCTCGCGACGGCGGGTTTCCCCAACCGCACCGGGCCCGGCGGCAGCCGCGGGCTCGACGACTACTTCACCCGCGACTTCGGCAACAACGTCGGCGCGGAGATCATGGGCCGCAACAAGTTCGGCCCCCAGCGCGGTCCGTGGGAGGACCACGCGTGGCAGGGCTGGTGGGGCGACGAGCCCCCGTTCCACACCCCGGTGTTCGTGCTGACCCACCACCTCCGGCCCTCGTTCACGCTGTCGGACACCACGTTCCACTTCGTCGACGGCGAACCGGCCGAGGTGCTGGAGCAGGCGCGGCAGGCGGCCGACGGCAAGGACGTCCGGCTCGGGGGAGGCGCGACCGTGATCCGGGAGTTCCTGGACGCCGACCTCGTCGACACGCTGCACGTCGCGGTGGCGCCGGTCGAGCTCGGTGCCGGGACCCGGCTGTGGACGTCACCCGACGAGCTGCGCGACCGCTTCCACTGCGACGTCGTCCCGAGCCCGAGCGGCGTGACCCACCACCTGTTCTGGCGCAGGTGACCGCTCAGCCGACGCGGTAGCCCTCGCCGGTCGCCACGACGTCCAGGACCTCGCCGGAGGGTCGGCCGCAGCGCCGCTCGCACCCGACCCAGTGCTGCCGGGCGCCGTCGGCCGGAAGGGTGCCCGCGGCGACCGCCCGGACGACGTCACCGCGGACGTCGGCCAGCGACTTCGCGCATCCCGGCCGCCCGGCGCAGGCGGTCACCCGCAGCCACGGGCTGCGGGGATCGAGCTCGAGCCCCGCCGCGGCGAGGACGGCAGCCGCTCCCGCGTCGGCCAGGTCCGGGACGACGACGCTACGCCACGGCGTGAGCTGGAGGTCGGCGTCCGAGACCTGCGCGAGCAGCTCCGCCTGGGCAGCCGTCAGCCGGCCCAGGGGGACGACGGCGACCAGCGCGGTGCGGCCGTCGTCCTGAGCCACGGCCCCGCCCGGCCCGGACGTGGACGCCGGCGGCACTGTCACCGGCCGCACCCGTGGCCCCCCGAGGGAGGCCGCGATCCGTCCGGCGCCGTCGGCGAGCTCCTTCACCCGCCACGCGGTGCCGCCCTGGGCGGCGCGCTCGTCGACGAAGGCGCGGGTCGCGGCCAGGGCCACGGGAACGGCGTCGGCGGGCGAGCAGCGCAGCCCGGTGTCGGTGCCGGCCAGGAGCAGGGCGACGTCGCCGGATCCCAGCGCGAGCAGCCCGATGTCGGCGCCCAGCCCGGCGACGTCGCCACGGCCGTCGTCGAAGGCGGCGAGGAACCGGCCCGGCAGCTCCGCCAGCGCCGGATCGGCGCAGAGCGCCGCGTCGAAGGCCGGCACCCAGGCCCGCACGTCGAGCAGCCCACCGGCCCGGCCGCTCAGCACGCTGGCCAGGATGTTCCGCGCCGTCTCGTGGGTGGCGCTGGGCAGCAGCCCGGCCGCCGCCAGCCGGTCACCGAGCTCGGTCTCGGCCCCGGATCGCAGGCCGCGGAGCTGAACGTTGCCGCGGCTGGTCAGCTCCAGGGCCCCGTCCCCGAGCTCGCGGGCGGCCGCGCTCAGGACGAGGAGCTGCACCGGGGTCAGCGCGCCGCCCGGGACACGGACCCGCGCCAGGGCGCCGTCGGCGGCGGCGTGCGTCTGGAGCGCGCCGGGACAGGCGTCCGCCCGGTCGCGGAGGGGGCGGGGAGCGGTCATGGCGGGAGCGAGGTTACGTCGGCCGCCGCGGTGCGGAGCGGGACCGGGCACCGGGTACGGTCCCTCCATCACGGCAGTGCGTGAGGAAACCGGTGCGACTCCGGTGCGGTCCCGCCACTGTGACCCTGGGCGACCAGGGGAGCCAGATACTCCGGCTGCCGTGCCCGACGACCCGGGGCGCGGACCCCGAGGGAAGGCTCTCCCATGACCTCACGGCGCACGTTCACGCTGCTGTCCACGTCCGACACCGACCTGCTGTCGGCGCGATCCAGCGACTCCTCGTGGCGGCTGGGCAACCCGGTCCGGCTCGGCTCGGCCGGCATCGTCGAGCTGGCGACCGGTACCGACCTCGTCGTCGTCCGGATCCTCGGCGTCCGGCGGAAGTACGAGGACATGCTCCGGCCGCTGCTGGACCTCGGCGTGCCGGTCGTCGTGCTCGGCGGGGAGCAGCTGCCCGACGCCGAGCTCATGGAGCTGTCCACCGTGCCGATGGGCGTGGCCACCGAGGCGCACGCCTACCTGGCCCAGGGCGGACCGGACAACGTGGTGCAGCTGCACCGCTTCCTCGCCGACACCGTGCTGCTGGACGGCGAGGGCTTCGAGGCACCCGCCGTCGCACCGGACTGGGGCCTGCTGGACCGCCCGAGCGACGCGACCGGCCCGCGCGTCGCCGTCCTCTACTACCGGGCACACCACCTGGCCGGGAACACCGCGTTCGTGCACACGCTGTGCGAGGCGATCGAGACCGCCGGCGGCGTACCGGTGCCGATCTACACGGCGTCGCTGCGGTCGGTCGACCCGGCGATGCTCGACGTGCTGCGCACGGTCGACGCCATGGTCGTCACGGTGCTGGCGGCCGGCGGTTCCAAGCCGGCCACCGCCCAGGCCGGTGGGGACGACGGCGCCTGGGACGTCGGCGAGCTGGCCCGGCTGGACGTCCCGGTGATCCAGGGCCTGGTGCTGGGCACCCCGCGGGAGACGTGGGCGGCCAACGACGACGGGCTGTCCCCGCTGGACGTCGGCAACCAGGTGGCCATCCCGGAGTTCGACGGCCGGATCATCAGCGTCCCGTTCTCCTTCAAGGAGGTCGACGACGAGGGGCTGACCTCCTACGTGCCGGACCCCGAGCGGGCCGCGCGGGTGGCCGGCACCGCCGTCGCGCACGCCCGGCTCCGGCACACGCCCCCCGCCGACCGGAAGATCGTGGTGATGCTGTCGGCCTACCCGACCAAGCACGCACGGATCGGCAACGCGGTGGGCCTGGACACCCCCGCCTCGGTGGTCCGGCTGCTGGCCGCGATGGCCGGGCAGGGGTACGACATCGGCCCGTTCGACGGCGAGGGCTCGCTGCCCGGCGTCGCGGACCTGGATGGCGACCGGCTGGTGCACGCCCTGATCGAGGCCGGCGGCCAGGACCCCGACTGGCTCACCGCCGAGCAGCTGTCCGGCAACCCCGTCCGCATCCCGGCCGCGGAGTACCGCCGGTTCTTCGACACGCTGCCCGCCGAGCTCACCGACCGGATGGTCGAGCACTGGGGCCCGCCGCCCGGTGAGCTGTTCGTCGACCCGGCCGACGACTGCATCGTGTTCGCCGCCCTGCGCGCCGGCAACGTCGTGGTGATGGTGCAGCCGCCGCGCGGCTTCGGCGAGAACCCGATCGCGATCTACCACGACCCCGACCTGCCGCCCAGCCACCACTACCTGGCCGCCTACCACTGGCTGCGCTCGTCGTTCGGCGCGCACGCGGTCGTGCACGTCGGCAAGCACGGCAACCTGGAGTGGATGCCCGGCAAGACCGTCGGGCTGTCGGCGGCGTGCGCCCCCGACGCCGCGCTCGGTGACCTGCCGATGGTCTACCCGTTCCTGGTCAACGACCCGGGCGAGGGCAGCCAGGCCAAGCGCCGCGCCCACGCGGTGCTGATCGACCACATGGTGCCGCCGATGGCCCGCGCGGACACCTACGGCGACATCGCCCGGCTCGAGCAGCTGCTCGACGAGCACGCCAACATCGCCGCGATGGACCCGCCCAAGCTGCCCGCCGTCCGGCAGCAGATCTGGACGCTGATCCAGGCCGCCAAGCTCGACCACGACCTGGGCCTGGACGACCGGCCGCACGACGCCGAGTTCGACGAGATGATCCTGCACGTCGACGGCTGGCTGTGCGCCATCAAGGACAGCCAGATCCGCGACGGGCTGCACGTCTTCGGCTCCCCGCCGGAGGGCGACGACCGCGTCGGCCTGGTGCTGGCGATGCTGCGCGCCCGGCAGATCTGGGGCGGCGCGGTCGCGATGCCCGGTCTGCGCGAGGCGCTGGGCCTGGTCGAGGACGGGTCGGCCGGGCTGCACGAGACCGACGAGGTCGAGGCGCGCGCACTGGCGCTGGTCTCCGGCATGGAGGCCGCCGGCTGGACGCCCGAGGCCGTCGCCCCCACCGTCGCCGACGTACTGGGGGAGTCGCACGCCGAGGTCGAGCGGGTGCTGCACTTCGCCGTCGCGGAGGTCGTGCCCCGACTGGCGCGCACCACCGACGAGATCGACATGGCCCTGCACGCGCTGGACGGCGGGTACGTGCCGGCCGGCCCGTCGGGCTCGCCGCTGCGCGGGCTGGTCAACGTGCTGCCGACCGGCCGGAACTTTTACTCCGTGGACCCCCGCGCGGTGCCGTCCCGGCTGGCCTGGGAGACCGGGCAGGGCCTGGCCGAGTCGCTCGTCGAGCGGTACGTCGCCGAGACCGGGGCGCACCCGCGCTCGGTCGGGCTGTCGGTGTGGGGTACCTCGGCGATGCGGACCTCCGGTGACGACGTCGCCCAGGTGCTGGCGTTGCTCGGCATCCGGCCGGTGTGGGACGAGGCGTCCCGCCGGGTCACCGCGCTGGAGCCGATCCCGCTGGCGGAGCTGGGGCGCCCGCGGATCGACGTCACCGTGCGGATCTCCGGGTTCTTCCGGGACGCCTTCCCGCACGTGGTGACCATGCTCGACGACGCCGTCACGCTCGCTGCGGGGCTGGACGAGACGCCGGAGCAGAACTTCGTGCGCGCCCACGTGGACGCCGACGTCGCCGAGCACGGGGACCGCCGCCGGGCGACCACCCGGGTGTTCGGGTCCAAGCCCGGCGCCTACGGGGCCGGGCTGCTGTCGCTGATCGACAGCCGCAACTGGCGCACCGACGCGGACCTCGCCGAGGTCTACGCGGTGTGGGGCGGTTACGCCTACGGCCGGGACCTCGACGGCGTCGCGGCCCGGTCGGACATGGAGACCTCGTACCGGCGGATCGCGGTCGCGGCCAAGAACATCGACACCCGCGAGCACGACATCGCCGACTCCGACGACTACTTCCAGTACCACGGCGGGATGGTCGCCACGGTGCGCGCGCTGACCGGCTCCTCGCCCAAGGCCTACATCGGCGACTCCACCCGGCCTGAGCACGTGCGCACCCGGTCGCTGGTCGAGGAGACCTCCCGGGTGTTCCGCGCCCGGGTGGTCAACCCGAAGTGGCTGGCTGCGATGCGGCGGCACGGCTACAAGGGCGCCTTCGAGATGGCCGCGACCGTCGACTACCTGTTCGGCTACGACGCCACCACCGGCGTCGTCGCGGACTGGATGTACGAGGGTCTGGCGCAGACCTACGTGCTCGACCCGGAGAACCGCGAGTTCATGGAGCAGTCGAACCCGTGGGCGCTGCACGGCATCGCCGAGCGGCTGCTCGAGGCGGTCGACCGGAAGATGTGGGCCGAGCCGGATCCGGCGCTGCTGGCCGAGCTGCAGCAGGCCTACCTGGACACCGAGGGTGACCTGGAGGGCGGGGAGTCCCCGGCCCAGGTCGGCCGCTGATCCCAGCTGTCGAGCGGTACGGCGGCGCGGGGGCGTTCGCGGATCCCCCGGCCCCGACGTGGCCGCGCGGCGGGCGGCGTCCCCCGGAGGGGGGTGGCGGTGGCGTGGCCTGCGGTTTCTGTGCTTTTCTGGAGTGACGCTAGCCACTTCGTGAGGCGAGAGTTGCCCGAGGGGGCCAGCACGATGACGCACGCTCCAGCCACGGGCAGGAGGGGCCGCCACAGAGCGCCGCGCGGCGGTCCTGCCGCGACCGTGGACCAGGGCCACTTCCGCGCGGACATCGAGGGTCTCCGCGCGGTGGCGGTCGGGCTCGTGCTGCTGGCCCACGTCGCCGGCTGGCCCGCGGGCGGCTTCATCGGCGTCGACGTCTTCTTCGTGATCTCCGGCTTCCTCATCACCGGGCTGCTCCTGCGCGAACGCGCCCGGACCGGGCGGATCTCCTTCCGCGGCTTCTACGTCCGCCGCGCCCGCCGGATCCTCCCGGCAGCGGCGGCCACGCTGACCGTCACGGTGCTGGCCTCGTGGTTCCTGTTCCTGGGCGGGCGCTTCACGCAGACCGTGAGCGACGTCCTCTGGGCAGCGTTCTTCGGCGCGAACATCACCTTCGCGCGGCAGTCGACGGACTACTTCCAGGAGGGCCTGCCGCCCTCGCCCGTGCAGCACTTCTGGTCGCTGGCGGTGGAGGAGCAGTTCTACCTGGTCTGGCCGGTCCTGATCCTGGCGATCTTCGCCGTGCCCCTGGCGCGTGGCCGTCTCCGGGGACCGCTGACGGGCGCGGTGCTCCTGGCGGTGTCCGCCGCCTCGCTGGCGTGGTCGGTCCACGCGACGGCCGTCTCCCCGGACACCGCCTACTTCTCCACCTTCGCGCGTGCGTGGGAGCTCGGGGCGGGTGCGCTCGTCGCCGTGGCAGCGGCGCAGCTGGCCCGGATCCCCGGCCCGCTCCGCGCCGTCCTCGCCTGGGCGGGTCTGGCCGGCGTACTGCTCTCGGCCTTCGTCATCTCGCCGCAGACCCCCTTCCCGGGGTCGGCGGCGCTGCTCCCGATCCTCTCCGCGGTCCTGCTGGTGGCCTTCGGCGCCGCACCCGGCGGGCCGCGGGCCGCCTGGGCTCTCGGCAGCGTCCCCGCTCGCTACGTCGGTCGGATCTCGTACTCGCTGTACCTCTGGCACTGGCCGGTCATCGTGCTGCTGGCCACCGTGATGGCCGGCGACACCGTCGTCTTCTACGCCACGGCAACGGCGTTGTCCCTGCTCCTGGCCACGGTGAGCTTCTACGCCGTCGAGCAGCCGGTGCTGCACTCGCGATGGCTGCTCGGCGCGCCGACCCGGCGACGGTCGGCCGAGGCGAGTCAGGTCTTCCGCCGGGCGAAGGTGGTCACCGTGACGGCAGTCGCCGCGGTGGCGGTCTCCGTGCCGGCCTTCACCGTGCTGGCGCCCACCGGGCAGGCGGAGCGGGCGGCACAGGACGCCGCGCAGGCGGCCGCCGCCGCGGCGCCTCGGCCGTCGACCGCCGACGTCGCTGCGCCGCCCACCCCCGCGGAGGTGCTGGCCGAGGAGATCCGGGTGTCCCTCACCACGCCCGCATGGGGGGAGCTCGATCCCGCGCTCGACGACCTCACCGACGCCGTCGCCCCCGAGTGGATCGAGGGCGGCTGCCTCAACGTCACGGCGGAGAACGTCGACGACTGCCGGTTCGGGGACCGGGACGCTCCCCGGCGGGCCGTCCTGCTGGGCGACTCCATCGCCATGAGCTGGCTGCCCGGCCTCCGGCAGGAACTCGAGCCCGCCGGCTGGTCCATCCAGGTCCTGACCTACGAGGCGTGCCCCAACCTCGCCCCGGGGACACCCGAAGACGACTCGTCGCGCGGGTGCGTGGCGCACCGCGAGTGGGCGTCGCAGTGGATCCTCGACAACCGGCCGGACCTGGTGATCGCGAGCAACGGCTACCGCAAGTCGGAACTGCGCCCGTTCTACGAGGCCGCCGCGACCGAGTTCCTCCGGACCCTCGCGCCCTCCGGGTCCGAGCTGGTGGTGGTCGCGCCACCGCCGGCTTCGCACTCCTTCGACACGTGCCTCGGCCCGGGCAGCAGCCCCAGCAGCTGCAACAACGCGCCGCACCCGATCTACGACGTCTTCCGGCCGCTCGAGCAGCGCGCCGCCGCGGCGGCGGGCGCGCGGTTCGTGGACAGCGAGGCGTGGTTCTGCGTGCAGGACCTCTGCCCGTCGGTCGTGGGCACGACCCCGGTCTACGCCCACTACAACCATCTGACGGCGAAGTACGCCCAAAGGATCGCGCCGGCCATGGTGCCGGCGATCCTCGGCGGCTGACGGCGATCGGCGCGCCCGACGGCGGCATCCCCGGGGTGTCCCGGGGACGCCGCCGGTCTCAGCCGACGGGGCGCAGCGCGTCGCGCGTCAGCGACGCGATCGTCGGATAGCCGTCGACGGCCATGGTCAGGTCGGTCTCGGCGAGCAGCGAGCGCAGCACGTGCTCGATGCCGGCCTGGCCGCCGACGGCGAGCCCGTAGGCGTACGGCCGGCCGACCGCGACGGCCCGGGCGCCCATGGCGAGGGCCTTCACGACGTCGGGCCCACCGCGGACGCCGCTGTCGAAGATCACCGGGGCCTCCCCGGCGGCGTCGACGACGTCGGCGAGGCAGTCCAGGGCCGGCAGGCCGCCGTTGGCCTGCCGCCCCCCGTGGTTGGAGCAGTAGATGCCGTCGATGCCGGCGTCGACGGCACGCCGTGCGTCGTCCGGCGAGCAGATGCCCTTGAGCAGGATCGGCAGCGTGGTGAGCGAGCGCAGCCAGCCGAGGTCGTCCCAGCTCAGGCTCTGGTTGCCGAAGATCCTGGCCCAGAGGCCGGTGGCGGCCTGCGGGTCCTCCTCCGGCGGGGCGTCCAGCCGGGAGCGGAACACCGGGTCGGAGGTGTAGTTGGCCAGGCACAGGCCGGTGAGCTGCGGGAAGCTGGCGATGCTCAGGTCGCGGGGCCGCCAGCCCAGGGTCAGCGTGTCCAGGGTGATGACGATCGCCCGGTACCCCGCTGCCTCGGCCCGCCGGACCAGGCTCTCGGTCAGCTCGCGGTCGTTCGGCGGGTAGAGCTGGAACCAGCCCGGGGTGTCCCCGAGGGCGGCGGCGACGTCCTCCAGCGGGTCCTGCATGAGCGTCGAGGCGATCATCGGGACGCCGGTCGCCGCCGCGGCGCGCGCGGTGGTGAGGTCGCCGTGGCCCTCGGGCTCGCAGATGCCGATGACACCGACCGGCGCCATCATCAGCGGCGTCGGCAGCTGCTGGCCGAAGATCTCGACGCCGAGGTCGCGCTGCGCGGCCCCGGCCAGCATGCGGGGCATGAGCCCCCAGCGCTCGAAGGCGGTCACGTTGGCGCGCTGGGTGTGCTCGTTCCCGGCGCCACCGGCCACGTAGGACCAGACCTCCTCGGACATGGTGGCCTCGGCGGCCCGCTCGAGGGAGGCGTAGTCCATCGGCAGCGTCGGCTTCTCGCCGACCAGCCCGTTGAAGTAGATCCCGAACTGCCACTCGCCGTGGTTGGCCACGTGCACTCCTCGTCGTTCTCGTCGGCGCGGGCCGGGGGAGCCGACCGTGCGCGGATCGTAGGCACCCACCGGCCCCCGCTGAGGGTGCGGCCCCCGAGAGGGTCCGCCCAGGACCGAAGGCCTTGACCGGTGAACTGAATCACATTTCAATTGACGGGTTCGGCCAGGCCACCGAGCCGCCCCCATCGCGAGATCCGGGATCCGCTGCAGAAGGAGCGACGATGACCGTCGACGACAGGTTCACCGAGGACTTCCACCGGCGGGAGCCCGCCGAGGAGATGCTCGGGACGTGGAGCGAGCCGGTGACCGGGCCGGTGTCGGACTGGGCCACCGACTTCTCCCACATCGACGAGCAGTACGCCGCGAACGCCCCGGAGATCTGGGCGGACCTGCGGGAGCGGTGCCCGATCGCCCACACCGAGCGGTTCGGCGGCGCCTGGCTGCCCACCCGGTACGAGGACGTGCAGGCGATCGCCTACGACACCGAGCACTTCAGCTCGCGGGCGATCATCGTGAACAACTACCGCCCCCCGCTGGACCTGGCGCCGGTCGGCGGTGAGCCGCCCATCTCGTCGGACCCGCCGTTCCACCACGACGCCCGCAAGCTGCTGCTGCCGGCGTTCACCAAGGCGAACGTCGCGAAGCAGGCGGTGACGACCGAGGCGTTCTGCCACTCGCTGATCGACGGCTTCGCCGGCCGGGACGTCGTGGACGCGGCGACCGAGTACGGCATGCACATCCCCATCCGCGTGATCGCCGACATGCTGGGCTTCCCCGCCGAGGACGGCCCGCAGTTCAAGGTGTTCGTGGAGAACGCGCTGGAGGGGATCAACGACCCGATGGAGGAGCGCGAGGAGCGCGGCAACGAGCTCTTCGACTACCTCCTGGCGCAGATCCGCGACCATGCGGCGAACCCCCGGGACGACCTGACCACCCACCTGATCAACGCCGAGCTGTACGGCCAGAAGCTGGAGCCGCAGCACGTGGCCGGGACGATGGCGCTGCTGCTCATCGCCGGCATCGACACCACCTGGAGCGCGATCGGCGCCTCGCTGTGGCACCTGGCGAAGAACCCGGAGGACCGTCGTCGCCTGGTCGAGGACCCGTCCCTGCGCGGGACGGCGGTCGAGGAGTTCCTCCGTGCCTACGCGCCGGTCACCATGGCGCGGCTGGTCAAGGAGGACATCAGCTTCGGCGGCGTGGAGATGAAGGCCGAGGACTGGGTGCTGCTGCCCTTCCCGGCCGCCAACCGGGACCCGGAGCGGTTCGAGGACGCCGACAAGGTGATCATCGACCGCGAGGTCAACCGGCACGCCGCCTTCGGGCTGGGCATCCACCGCTGCGTCGGCTCGCACCTCGCGCGGATGGAGCTGCGCGTGGCGCTCGACGTCTGGCTGGACCGCGTCCCGGAGTTCTCGCTGGCCGATCCCGAGGGCGTGCGCTGGTCCACCGGGCAGATCCGCGGGCCCCGGGCACTGCCGCTGCGCATCGGCTGAGGCCGGCCCTCACCGGCCCCGGGGGCCGGTCGTGCGGGAGCTACCAGCCGCGCATGTCGACCGGCCAGCAGTCGACGACCTCGTCGCCCTCGACCACCCACATGCGCTCGTGCAGCGCGCAGGTCGGGTCGATGTGGGCGGGGACCAGCCGCACGCGGTCCCCGACCGCGGGCAGCGGTGCGCCGTCCTTCGGCGAGAAGACGGTGTGCTCGTCCGAGCAGTACCAGACCGACGAGCCCGGCAGGGTCGGGTTGCCGTGGTCCATGCCGAAGGCCTTGAGCCCGGCGTCCGCGACGGCGTAGCCCTGGCCGCTGCTGACCGAGACCACGGTCGCGAGGACGGTCAGCGCCTGCTCGAACGGGACGTCGTCCTGCCCGGCGTACGCGGTGTCCATGAGCGCGTAGGAGCCGGCCTGCAGCTCGGTCACGGCGGTGTTCGTCCGCCAGGTACCGGTCCCGCCGCCGGAGAGGATGTCGCCGCCGACGTCGGCGGCGGCCTGGAGCAGCAGGTCCATGGCCTCCGCCGTCTTCCGCAGGCGCTCGCCGGGGTCGGCCACGAGCATCAGGTGGCCCTCGTAGCCCATGACGCCCCGGACCTCCAGGCCGGCGGTGCGTGCGGTGTCGGCCAGCCGGCCGGCGTCCTCCGGCGGGCAGCCGCAGCGGGGGAGCCCCACGTTGACGTCGATCAGCACCTCCCGGACGCCTCCGGCGACGGCGGCGTGCAGCACGGCGTCGGAGTCGACGGCGACCGTCACCCGGGCGCCCGCGGACACGACGGCCCCGAGCCGGTGCATGTCGAGGACCTCGTTGGCCAGCAGCAGGTCCTCGCCGAGCCCCGCCGCCGCCATCACCTCGACCTCGCGGATCGTGGCGCAGGTGAAGCCGACGTGCCCCCGGTCCGCCTGCAGACGGGCCAGGCCGCTGGTCTTGTGCGCCTTCACGTGCGGCCGGAGCCGGCGCGCCGGCCAGGCGCCGGCCATGGTGTCCAGGTTGCGCTCCAGGGCTCCCCGGTCGACGACAAGGGCGGGTGTGGGCAGCTCGCCGAGCCGCGTCACGGCGTGCTCGACACGGGCGTGATCATGGCCATGGCCGCGAGTGTGGCCGACGCGCGCGGGGCGCGGCCAGTCCTCGCCGGACCGTTCCCGCCTTCCGGCGACGTGGTCGGCGGCCGCCCCATGACGAATGCGCGGCGCCACGCCGCCAGCTCTTGACGAAGTGAACTGAATCACATTTCATTTCCGGTCATGGGGCGAACGGTCGGAGCCACCGCGGAGGCCACGCGTCGACGCCTCGTGCGCGCCGCGGCCGACGTGTTCGCCGCGCGCGGCTACGACGGCACCCGGGTGTCCGACATCGCGAGCGCGGCGGGCCTCAGCAACGGCGCGCTGTACGCCTACTTCACCTCGCGGGCCGACCTGCTGGTCGCCGCCCTCCGTGCGCACGGACGGCGACCGCTCGCCGACCTGGTGGCGCGGTTCCCCACCCGTTCGGTGGCAGACCTGCTCCTGCAGACGGGCACGGCACTGCGACGTCGGCCGGACCCCGAGGGTTTCCTGGCCGTCGAGGCGCTGATCGCCGCCCGGCACCACGGCGAGGTGGCCGGAGCGCTGCGCGACTACATCGGTGAGCGGGCCGACTGGCTCGCGGCCCTGGTCCGCGAGGGCCAGGAGCGTGGCGACCTCGACCCCGCGCTCCCGCCCCGGGCGGTCGCGCACTTCTGCCTGGCGCTGGCCGCCGGCACCACCCTCGTCAGCCCGGACCTCCACGACGTCGACGACGCGGAGTGGGCCGACCTGCTGGTCCGCGTCGTCGCCAGCCTCCAACCCGTCTCCGCCGCCGAAGACCCTGCCGCCGAACAGATCGGGACATCCGTATGAGAGTCGCCATCAACGCCGAGACGTGCCAGGGCCACGGCCGCTGCTACGACCTCGCCCCCGATCTGTTCGGCGAGGACGAGGAGGGCTACGCCACCCTCACCGCGCTCACGGCCGACGGCACCGTGCCGGAGGGTCGCGAGGGTGACATCCGCCTCGCTGCAGCCAACTGCCCCGAGTCCGCCGTGCTCGTCCAGGAGGAGGAACGATGACCGTCGACGACAGGTTCACCGAGGAGGCCAGGCAGCAGCGCATCGCGCAGGCCCAGCTCGGCACGTTCAACGAGGTCGTGGCCGGGCCGGTGTCCGACTGGACCACCGACTTCTCGCACATGGAGCCGGAGTACGCGGAGAACGCCATCGAGGTCTGGGACGACCTCCGGGGCCGCTGCCCCGTCGCGCGCACCGAGCGCTTCGGCGGCGCGTGGCTGCCCACGCGGTACGAGGACGTCGCGGCGATCGCCTACGACACCGAGCACTTCACGTCCCGGGCGATCATCGTGAGCAACGTCCGGCCGCCGCTCGACGTGGCCCCGGTGGGGCTGGCTCCGCCGATCTCCTCGGACCCGCCGTTCCACCACGACGCCCGCAAGCTCCTGCTGCCGGCGTTCACCAAGACCAACGTCGCCAAGCAGGCGGTGACGACCGAGGCGTTCTGCCACTCGCTGATCGACGGCTTCGCCGGCCGGGACGTCGTGGACGCCGCGACCGACTACGGCATGTACATCCCCATGCGGGTCATCGCCGACATGCTTGGCTTCCCGCAGGAGGACAGCGAGAAGTTCGCGCACTTCGTGGAGAACGCGCTCGAGGGGGTCAACGGGCCGATCGAGGAGCGCCAGGCGAGGGGGATGGCGCTGTCGGACTACCTGTTCGAGCAGGTCCGCGACCACCTGGACAACCCACGCGACGACCTCACGAGCTACCTCATCAACGCCGAGCTGTACGGGCAGAAGCTGTCCCCGCAGCACGTGGTGGGCACCATGACGCTGCTGCTCATCGCCGGCATCGACACCACCTGGAGCGCGATCGGCTCCTCGCTGTGGCACCTGGCGCAGCACCCCGAGGACCGCAAGCGTCTGGTGGAGGACCCCTCCCTGCGCCCGAAGGCGGTCGAGGAGTTCCTGCGCGCCTATGCGCCGGTCACCATGGCCCGGCTGGTCAAGGAGGACGTGGAGCTCGGCGGCGTCGAGATGAAGAAGGAGGACTGGGTCCTGCTGCCCTTCCCGGCCGCCAACCGCGACCCGGAGCGCTTCGAGGACGCCGACAAGGTGATCATCGACCGCGAGGTGAACCGGCACGCCGCCTTCGGGCTGGGCATCCACCGCTGCGTCGGCTCCCACCTGGCGCGCATGGAGCTGACCGTGGCCCTCGACGTCTGGCTGGACCGCATCCCCGAGTTCTCGCTCGCGGACCCGGACGCCGTCCGGTGGTCGGCCGGCCAGATCCGCGGGCCTCGGGCACTGCCGCTGCGCATCGGCTGACCCCGGTCACCGGCGCGGTGGCGCCACCGCGTCACCGCGCCACCGCGCCTCGGGCCCCCGTGTTCCGGGTCGTGGGGGGGGGGCCCCCGGCGGCACCTATTCGCACCTTAATACAAAACGCCAGGGCTGGGCCAATGCCCAGATCAAAGACACCAACCC